>DATIVG010000108.1:0-2249 GCA_035466075.1 Nodosilinea sp.
GCAATTGAGTCAATGTTTTTCTGGGGCAAATCTACCGGGGTGAACCGCCTACATAAACCTGTGTCCAACCGTTGTTTGTCTTTGGAGTTTCTTCAAATATGTCTACTTCCCTGCGTTTCAAGTCTGGAACCGCCCTGATGGTGGCCCTGGGGCTCACCGTGGGGGCCTTCGCCCCGGTGATCACAGCCGCTCCGGTGATTGCCCAAACCCAAACCCAGACTCAGTTTGCCGATGTGCCCGCCGGCCACTGGGCCTACCCGTTCATCAACAGTCTGGCGACCAGGCAGGTGATCGCCGGTTTTCCCGACGGCAGCTTTCGCCCCGACGAGCCGGTGACCCGCGCCCAGTACGCCGCCATGGTGCGCCAGGCCTTTAGCCAATCCTCCGTGCGAAACGCAACTTCGTTTGTGGATGTGCCGCCCAACTACTGGGCCGCCGCCGCCATCCGCGAGGCCGACATGATGGGCTTTTTGTCGGGCTACCCCGGCAACATCTTCCAGCCCGATCAAAATATTCCTCGGGCCCAGGTGCTGGTCTCCTTGGCCAACGGGTTGAACTACACCGCCAGCAGCCAGGGCAGCATCAACGTCTATCAAGATGCCGCCTCAATTCCTGACTACGCGGTGGCCAGCCTGGCCGCCGCCACAGAACGGCGGCTGGTGGTGAACTACCCCAGCGTGCAGGTCCTGCGGCCCAACCAAACGGCGACTCGGGCCGATGTGGCCGCCTTTATTTACCAGGCCCTGGCCAGCCAAAACCAGGTGGCCACGGTCAACTCTCCCTACATCGTGGGGCAGCAGGTGGCCGCCCAAGCCAGCCTACCGGCCGGCACAACCCTGACCATGGCCTACGCCGAGAGCGAAAAAATTGTCGTCCTCCCCGATGAGACCGCCCCTCTCACCCTGACGGTGGCCCAGGCTATCACCGACAGCACTGGTCGAGTTTTGGTACCGGCAGGCAGCCAGGTGGTGGGAGAACTGCGCCCCAGCGGCAGCGGTTCGCAGTTTGTCGCCCAAGAGCTGGTGCTCACCGGCGGTCAACGGCTGGCGATCAACGCCACGTCGCAGACCGTAACCACGACGGAAACCATCCGTCGGGGGGCGACCTTTGGCGAAACCCTGGCTGGCGCGGTGCTGGGCTCAGGCGCGGCGGCGGCGATCTCCCGCACCACCGGCGACCAGAGCGTTGGCACCCTGGAGGTCTTAGCTGGCACGGCCACGGGAGCCACCCTGGCCCGTATCTTCGGTCGCGACCGGGTGGATGTGATTGCCATCAACCCCAATCAAGACCTCACCCTCACCGTCAACGCGCCCCTGGTGCTGTCGGCCCGGTAATTGGGCATCGGGTTTACCCTTAGCTGGGCGACCTCGTAGTTAGACCACCCCCCAGCCCCGGCAGCGGGCTGGGGGGTTTATCTTTAGATTTGTCTTTAGAACGGTCTGGCTTTAGAACGGTCTGGCTTTAGAACGGTCTTGAGAACGCCAATTTTGAGCCTGGGCGTTGCCCTTGGCCCATGGAAAGCTGGGCTGCGCAGGCTAAACGGTCGAACCATAGCGATCGCTGATGGCAGCCCTCAGTCTTTCGAACCATTCGCTGTACCAAGCTACGGGATAATGTAAACGCGGATACTTCTGAATTTGCCACCAGGGGATCAGCTCCTGCCCTCGCTCAGGTTTCCGTCCCCGCTACCCCACCGCGCTTAACCCCATGGCCTACTATCTCTCCCCCCGCTTTCTTGAAAAGCTGGCGGTGCACATCACCAAAAACTACCTGAAGCTGCCCCAGGTCAAAATTCCGCTGCTGCTGGGGGTGCATGGCCGCAAGGGAGAGGGCAAGACTTTCCAGTGCGAGCTGGTATACGAGCGCATGGGGATTGAAGTCGTCCATATTTCGGGGGGCGAGCTGGAGAGCCCCGACGCGGGCGACCCGGCCCGGCTCATTCGCCTGCGCTACCGCGAGGCGGCCGAGCTGGTGCGGGTGCGGGGCAAAATGGCGGTGCTGATGATCAACGACATCGACGCCGGGGCGGGCCGCTTCGACGCCCTCACCCAGTACACGGTCAATACTCAGCTGGTGAACAACACCCTGATGAACATTGCCGACAACCCCACCAATGTGCAGCTGCCGGGCAGCTACGACGAAAACGAGATTCAGCGGGTGCCGGTGATTATGACCGGCAACGACCTCTCGACCCTCTACGCGCCGCTGATTCGCGACGGGCGGATGGATAAGTTTTATTGGCAGCCCGA
>DATIVG010000109.1:0-15435 GCA_035466075.1 Nodosilinea sp.
TTAAACCTATGGGGTATTCTCCCCAGCTTTTGTGCCTAGCTTCGCGTTCTTTTGCCGTACAGCTATGACTCTGCCAGACCTCTATGCCGATACGCCGATTGAGCTGGTTCCTGCTCAGTCTTTGGCCACATTTCCGGTAAATACGTTTTTAGAAAATGTTGCGATCGCACCCAGCGGCGATATCTTTGTCACCAGCCACGAAACAGGCGAAATTTTCCGGCTCGATACCCATCACGCCCTCAGCCCCTACGCCAAAATTGACGGCAAAGTCAGCGGCATTGCCATCACTGGAGACGATAGTTTTTTAATCAACGGCTGGACGGCAGAGGGAGTGCCCTTTATCGCCACCCTATCCCAGGGCACCGTAGATGCATTGCACCTGATTCCCGACGGCGCATTTCTCAACGGCATTACGCCCCTTGCCCCCCACCGCTACCTCGTCGCCGACTCCTACCGAGGGGCGATCTGGCACTTTGATCTGGCCACTCAGACCGCTGATATTTGGCTAGAGCACCCCCTGCTCGCCCGCAGCGATGCCACCGATCCCTTCCCCGCAGTCAATGGCTTAAAGCGATTTGGGAACGTTCTCTACGCCTCCAACACCCAGCAAAAGCTGCTGCTGCGCATTCCCCTGGGTGCAGATCTCACCGCCCAGGCCCCCGAGGTGTTGATCTCAGGCACCAACATCGACGACTTTGCCTTCGACACCCACGGCAATCTCTACGGGGCCACCCATGTCTACAACAGCGTGCTGCGCATCGATCCCCAGGGGCACACGACAATCATCGCCCAGGCCGAGCAGGGGGTGACGGGCTGCACCGCCGTGGCTTTTCACGGCACCGATCTCTACGTCGTCAACAACGGCGGCATGTTTTTGCCGCCGCCAGGGGGGGTAGAGCCCGCCCAAATTGTGCGGCTGGCGGTGGGCGCAACCGGCGCACCCCTGTAGGAGATCACGCCATGGCCAGCGACCCTCCCGTGACGGTGGATGTCATGCAGCGCGTCAGACCCGGCAAAGAGCGCGAGTTTGAAGCGCTGCTAGAGCAAATTATCGCTACCGCCAGCACCTTTGCTGGCTATTTGGGCTCCTCGGTGTTTCGGCCCAGCGAGCAAGAACCCTCCGAGTACCGGATCATTTTCAAGTTTGATCGCCTGGAGCATTTGAAACAGTGGGAAAATTCTGCCGCCCGCCAAAAATACCTCACCCAAGCCAAAGAACTCACCCTCAACGAGGGCACCTTCTCCATCATTACCGGCCTAGAGACCTGGTTCACGCTGCCCGCCAAACCGGGAATCAAGCCCCCGGCCCGCTACAAAATGGTGCTGGTGTCTGGACTGGCCATTTTTGCCATCAACCGACTGTTGGCGCTGCTGCCCGCCGCCTGGTTAGCGCCGCTGCCGCCCCTGGTGCAGCTGGCGGTTTTGATCTTGATCACGACTGCGCTGATGACCTACGTAGTCATGCCGAGGCTGACCAAACTTTTAGCCGGGTGGTTGTATCCAAACCATTAGCTAATTCCGCTAAAACGACTTAATTAATTAGGTGGGCGGTGCCCACCCGACATGTTCTCAACTTCACCTAAAACAAGGACGATTTGTATGGCAGAGATTTGTGTAATCGTGGGCATGGGCGAAGGCAACGGTATGGCGATCGCCCGTCGCTTTGCGAAGGAAGGCTTCACCATTGCCATGGTGGCCCGCAACGAAGACAAGCTCAAAGGTTACCAATCGACCTTGCAGACAGAGGGGATCATCTCCCACTATTACCTGGCCGATGCTGGGGATGAGGCCGTGCTAATGACAGCGTTCGAGGCGATTCAAACCCAGTTGGGCACGCCCGACGTGCTGGTCTACAACGCCGCCGTACCGCGCATGGAGAGCGTATTGCAGACCAGCTACGACACCCTGGTGAATGACTTTCGCGCCAACGTGGCGGGGGCAATGGCCTGTGTGCAGGCCGTGCTCCCGGCTATGCAGGCTCAGCAAAAAGGGACTCTTCTGTTTACGGGTGGTGGGTTTGCCCTGTATCCCGACCCCAATTTTGTCTCCCTATCTTTGGGCAAAGCTGGAATTCGCGTGCTGGCTAGCACGCTGTACGCTGCGCTGAAGGATTCGCCGATCAAAGTGGGCACCGTCACCATTTGTGGCACAGTGAACGGGGATGATCCGAAATATGGCAGCGACCTAATCGCCGAAGAATACTGGAAGCTGCACACCGCTGAAAATGGAGAGTATGAAACGCTCTATTGAAGCGTTGAGCTTTTAAGGTTTGGGCTGGTAAGTAGGAAGGCGCAATTAGATATAGAACCTGCGTAGGATGGGCAAAGGGCAAAGCCCGTGCCCATCGCCCTGATGATGGGCACGGGCTTTGCCCATTCTACGTTTAGTTACACCTACCCACTTATCAGCGATCGCGCAGTAGCTTCTAAAATCTGGCTTTGCAGGACTAACTATCATGTATTGCTTTAGAGCTGCTATCAAACGTCGCCGCCCAAACTCTCACAGGATGACCGCCAGGTGAAACTTGTCAGTGCCTAGGGGTGCTGCTCGCAGCTTCGCAAGACAATCATCCAGTTCTTCTAAAAGTTCAGCCCTGGTCTTGGCATCGAGATCGGCTTTCCAGTCCGTTTCAACATGGCTGCGCAGCGCTTCGAGGCAACTCTCGCCAGATACGATATCGAACCATTGCATCTCATCAATTCCATAGCCGTAGCCCGTCTCGGGATCAACAGCGGCATCGCCGTCGTCATCCCTATCGTCATCGGCCATGTTGAACTCAAGATCTGTAAAGTCAGCAAACGAAGAAATTTTAGGGATTTTGAGATGATCACAGGCCGCGTCTAGCTCATCTGAAAATCTGTGCATGAGCGAGTGATCCTGATCATCTTTCGTCATCTCACGACCATTCAGCGTATGGAGCCAGTAGGTCATGCCCATGGGGTTATTTCTCCAAGCTATGGCCAGCCGGTTTTTGACGTAGTCCGCTTATTCAAACTCAAATTCCTAGAGTTCGCCGAAGCCTTTCTTTTTCTTTTGCTTCTTCTGTTTTTTGTTGCTGGGGGCGCGAAAGCCCGCCTGGGGCCCGCCGCCCATGCCCGGCAGCCCCGGCATGCCGCCGCCCATACCGGGCATGCCGCCACCCATGCCCGGCATCCCGCCCATGCCGGGGAAGCCGCCGCCGCGACCCATCTGCTGCATCATGGTGCGCATTTTGGTGAAGTCGCTGACCAGCTTGCCCACGTCTTTTTCCTGGTGGCCCGAGCCCTTGGCAATGCGGCGGCGGCGGCTGGGGGAGCTAGAGAGCAGGTTGGGCTGCTTGCGCTCCTCGGTGGTCATGGAGTTGATCATGGCTTCACAGCGCTTGAGCTGGGCCTCGCCCTGTTCCAGCATGTCGCCCGTGATCTGCTTGCCCATGCCCGGAATCAGCTTCATGATGCCGCCCAGGGAGCCCATGCTCTTCATAAAGCGCATCTGCTTGAGAAAGTCGTCGAAGTCAAACTCCGCTTCGAGAATCTTTTGGGTCAGCTTTTCGGCATCGGCAATGTCTACGGCCTCCTGGGCTTTTTCCACCAGGGTGAGCACGTCGCCCATGCCGAGAATGCGCGAGGCCATGCGCTCGGGGTAGAAGGGTTGCAGCGCTTCTACCTTTTCGCCCACGCCGATAAACTTGATTGGCTGGCCTGAAATCTGCCGCACCGAGAGGGCGGCACCACCCCGCGCATCGCCGTCCATCTTGGTGAGAATGGCGCCAGTAATGCCAATCTGATCGTGGAAGGTGCGGGTGAGGTTGGCGGCTTCCTGGCCGGTCATGGCGTCGATCACCAGCAGCACCTCGTCGGGCGCAATGGCGGTCTTGATGTCGGCCAGCTCGGCCATCATTTTGGGGTCGATCTGCAACCGGCCCGCCGTATCGACAATCACGGTGTCGATGCCGTCGGCCCTGGCTTTCTCGATCCCCTGGCGGGCGATATCCACCGGGTTGGCCTCGGTGCCCAGCTCAAACACGGGTACATCGATCTGCTTGCCGAGGGTGATCAGCTGATCGATGGCGGCGGGGCGGTATACGTCGGTGGCCACCAGCAGGGTGCTGCGGTTTTCTTTGCGCAGGTGCAGGGCCAGCTTGGCGGTGGCGGTGGTTTTACCGGTACCCTGCAAACCCGCCATCAGCACCACGGTGGGCTTGGTGGGGGCGTCGGCCAGGGGGGCGTTGGTGTCGCCCATCAGCCGAACTAGCTCATCGTTCACCACTTTGATGAATTGCTGGTCGGGGCTGACCCCCTTGACCACCTCAATACCCAGGGCGTTTTCTTTGACCTGGGCGATAAAGTCTTTGATCACCTGGAGGTTGACGTCGGCCTCTAGCAGGGCGCGGCGCACCTCCCGCAGGGCGCTGTCGATGTTGGACTCGCTGATTTTGTCCTGGCCACGCAGGCTTTTCCAGGCAGATTCGAGGCGGTCAGACAGGGCTTCAAACATGGCTCAGCGATGACAACAAAACAATACTGACAGGGGCTCATTTTACCCGTAGCCGCAGACCGTCGGGTAGCGGCAGAGCCAGGGCTCGGGCGGCGACAGGGGCAAACTGGGGCAGGTGCCCTGGGTCGAGCCAGATATCTGTGCTCAAGATTTCCATTCTAAGGGGTGAAGGCCCCTGGTGCGGCGGCCCCGCCGGTACGGGAAACCTGCTTGGGGAGCTGACTGCGGTACAGCCAGGGGGGAGGATTTCCCGCGGCGGGTGGGGGGAGGGCCGGGGGGGTTTGGGTATGCTGGGGGTTAGGGGTGAGCTCAGCCGCCGAGCTGAGACGGGATTTTGAATCCAGGGTGCATCGCAGGGATGAGGATTTACCGCATCTCTGTAAATTCTCTGGATTCCGCAAAGATTTTAGCCTTGGTTCGGAATTCCATAGGGTTGCCTTGTAAAAGTTTTTGAAGGGTAAACCACAGAGCAACTATGGTTAATGAACTGTCTGGCTGCCTCGACTCGGGCCTGGCGTCTGGCTCTGAGGCGGCATCGGTCATGGATCTGAGCTATGGGCCGAGCGCCCCTAGCTGCGACCGGCGGGGGGATGACCTGCCGGAGCGGGCAGAGCCGCGATCGCAGCTGCCCTGGCTGGATCTGATTCAGCACTATAGCCATCTGGTGATGGCGGTGGTCGATGTGGCGACCACCATTGCGGCTCCTACCCAGGCCCACCCGGTGCTGTTTGCCAACCAGTATTTCTGCCGCCTGACGGGCACCTGCGCCGAGGGCGGCCACCTGGACCTGAGCTTTTTTAACCGGCTCGCCCTCCCGGAGCAAAAGGCCCTGCAGGACAGGTTTCGGCGGCATTTTTTGAGCGCTCTGCTGCGCTACGCCTACGGGCAAGATAATTTGGTCTCCCAGCGGCTGCTCCACGATCCGCTGGTGGTGGGGCTGGTGGATGCTGAGACCGGCGAGCGGCGGCAGATTGAGCTGCGCCTGCGCACCGCCGCTGGGGGCCTCCAGATGACGGCGGTGACCCCGGAGCTGAGCGCTAGCCTGGCCGCCTGCTGGGCAGAGCCGCCCAGCCGCGGCCAGGTGGCGACCCAGCTGCTGAGCCAGGAGACGGCGTTTAAGCATGTGCTGACCATGCTGCGGCCCGGCAGCTACACGGTCAGCGGCCAGATTTTGATTGAGGGCATTGACGTCACCGAGCGGGAAACCTCGAAGGCGCTGATTGAGACCCTGGTGGGCCATGAGTCGGTGCTGGGTACCCGCCGGTTTGAGCGGGCCAACGGGCTGATGAAGGAGCTGTTTAGCGCCAGCGACAGCTTTTTGCTGAGCGCCGAAAACCACCAGGCTCAGCTCTTTACGGCCCTTGACCAGCCCGAGTGGCAAACCGCTACCTACACCATTGGCGAGCTCCAGGGCTCGACCTTTTTGCAGGCCACCGAGCGCCGGGAGGTGGTAAATGTGCCCGACCTCAGCCTGGCCTGCGCCACCCCCTGTGAGCAAGATTTGCTGGCTCAGGGGGTGCGATCGCTACTGCTGATTCCCCTGGTGATGCGCAGCGCCCTGGGCGATCACTCGGCCCAGATGGTGGGGCTGGTGGGGCTGGCCAGCCCCAAACCCTACGCCTTTGACCAGGCCGATTGCAGCCGCGCCACCACGCTGATTCCGGCCCTGACGGCGGCCATGCGCCACAGCGTGCAGGATCGCTTTACCAACATTCACCCCTCGGTGCGGTGGCGGTTTGAGCAGGAGGCCGAGCGCCTCAGCCTGGGCCTGCCCCCGTCCCCGATTGTGTTTGAGGGCGTCTACCCGCTCTACGGCATCTCCGACATTCGCGGCTCGTCCGACGAGCGCAACCGGGCGATTCAGCAGGATTTGCTGACCCAGTTTCGCCTGGCGCTGGCGGTGGTCGATGCCGCCCACCAGGCGGTCAACAATGCCCTGGTGGGTCAGCTGGCCCTGGATCTGGCCGACCACATCGCCGCCCTGGAGCAGGGGGTGACGGTGGACTCGGAGGTGACGCTGCTGCGCTACCTGCAGGGGGAGGTGGAGGGGCATTTTGCCTACTTTGCCCAGCACTGCCCCGAGGCCGAGGCTGCGATCGCACAGTACCAGGCCGCCATCAACACCGACCACGGCTGCGTCTACACAGCCCGCGCCGTGTACGACGAGACCATTGGCCACATCAATGGCCTGCTGCGCGACACCTGGAACCAGTGGCAGCAGTCGATGCAGGCGATCACCGCCCACTACTGCGATCTGGAGGCCACCGACGGCATCGACCACATGATCTACGCCGGCAAAGCCATCGACAGCAGCTTCACCGAATTTCAGCTCAAGGCGCTGCGCTACGAGCAGCTGCGGGCGGTGTGCGACTGCGCCCGCCAGGGGTTTGCCCTCAAGGCCACCTACAACACCGACATGACCATCACCCACCTGGTGCTGGTCCAGGGCTACACCGTAGACATCTGCCACGATGAAACCACCGAACGCCTGTTCGATGTGCGCGGCACCCGCGACACCCGCTACGAAATCGTCAAAAAGCGCATTGACAAGGCCTGCGATACCGAGACCGGCGATCGCATCACCCAGCCCGGCATGCTCACCGTGGTGTACTCCACCAGCGAAGAGTGGCAGGAGTACGAGCGCTATCTGCGCTACCTGCACCGCGAGGGCATCGTCAGCGGCGATATTGAGCAGGGTGCCGTCGAGCCGCTGCAAGGGGTAAGCGGTCTCAAGTTTGGCCGCGTGCGGGTTAACCCCACCCTGGAGCCCGCCTAGGAGAACCGCCGCGATCAGCCCCAATTCAACACCCTCCAAACCAACCGGGGGCCTGGGAAAGCATCCACAGCACCATGGATGTTTCCCCAGACCCCCAGTTTTGCGTTGAAATAATGAGCTGACCTACGACGCTGGCTAGCGCTGGAGCCCCGGCGGCAGACCCCGGCCACTCTCAACCTGGCGCTGGAGCCCCGGCGGCAGCCCGCGATCGCTCTCCGCCTGGCGCTGGAGGCCGGGTGGCAGACGCTCATACTCAGTCTCGGGCTCCACGGTCTCAGGCCCGACGGTCTCGGTCTCAACGGCGACGTCAACCGTCAGCTCAGGCGCTTCAACCTGGGGCGCTTCAACCTGGGGCGCTTCAGTGGGCACCGTTTCAGCGGGCGCTGTTTCAGGGGAAGGCAGAGGATCTTGCCCCACCGCAGCGCTGGGCTGAGGCCGATGTCCCCGGCCTTGGCCAGGGCGAGCATCGGCGGCGGTAACGGCTAGGGCGGCGGTGGCCAACAGGCTGAGCAGGGCCAGGGCCAGGTGCGAGCGTATATTCATAGCGGTCATCCTTGGTCGAGCTAATGATGAAGCAGCGCCTCAATCACCCGTGAGCAGCTGCCTGTGTCTCTCCAAGGTACCCAGCGGGAGTCTCACCCCTCATCTGTGGATACACCCATCTCCGTCGCAGAGCGGGTAAGCCGAGTCGTAGCGCTGGGATCGCTGGCCAAATAGCTCATAGCGGCGATCGCGCACCACCGCGTAGACCTGGTCGCCCAGCCGCTTGGCACCGGGCAGGGCCCGATAGGCCTGCACAAACAGATCGCCCAAGGGCAGCAAGCGGCCAATTTCTTCGGCGGCATCGCTGCCCTGCCAGCGGCGGTCGGGGGCTTGGGAGTCGAGCAAAATCATGCCAGCCTCACAGTCGGCTGGGGTAATGCCGTAGCGTGCCAGGGTGGCCCCGTCTTGCATGGGCACGTACTGAAACTGGGTGCCTCGATCTAAGCGCTCCAGCAACTGCACCAGATTGACGCAGAGGTTACAGTTACCGTCATAAATTACACAGTACATAGTAGTATGGCTGCTGATAGGGGGTCACTTTAGTATCTCACCAACCTCTTTTGCCAGGGCCCACGTGCTAGCTGCTAAACCCATCCCTGTCGCTTCCTGAAATCGACGCTACATCCACGGTTTTAGTGGAAATGCTGCTTCAACCGTTGGGGCAGCCCCTCAGGGACGCTGGCCTAGCTTGCCCTAGCGCCAGCCATGACAGGGCCGGGGTCACCTTAGCTGCCCCAGGATGCCAGCCGGTGGCCTATGCCAAAGCAATACTGCACCAGGGCGATACCGCCTGGGTCAGGTGGTTCTATCTATCGGGTGTTTACGGAGTCTAGGGGGGTGGGAGGTTTCATTGATCCCTAAACCCAGTGCATTTACCTCAGCAAGTCCAATGGTTGTGAAAAGACTAATCGATGGACGGTTTCAGTTCATCCGAGTCGTTAGTACTAAGGCCTACACCAAGACCTACCTGATGACTGACCATGGCAGCCCGGCCAAGGCCAAGTGCATTGTCAAGCATTTGCAGCTGCCTGCCCACAACCCCATTACCCTCAAATTTCTCAACGACCTGCTGGGCAAGCGGGTCAACCTGCTGCGGCGGATGGGCGATCACGACGCCATCGCCCGCAACCTCTCCGCCATTCAGGAGGGGCAAGATTTTTACTGGGTGCGCGACTACGTGCCGGGCCAGCCGGTTTTAGCCGAACTGTCGGAGGGCCGCCCGCGGGAGGAGGCCGAGGTGAGGCAGTTTTTGGTGGCCGGTCTCGACATTCTAGATATCATTCAGCACCACGGTATTGCCCACCAAAACCTGCACCCCAACAACCTGATTCGCCACCGCGACAAGGGCCATCTGGTGCTGGTTGACTTTGGCCTGATTCAAGACACCGGCTTGCCCGAGGTAACGACTAGCAACGGCAATGGCTCTGCCAACCACACCGCGGTATCGGCCTATCTGCCCCAGCCTCAGCACCGGCAGTACACCCGCTTTGCCGCCGACCACTTTGCCCTGGGCATGATCGCCGTCCAGATGGCCACGGGCCTGTCGAATGAGGCGATTCCGCGGCTGAGTCAGGACGATTTTTTGGCGCAGATCCAGCTTCAGCTCGACGAGTGCTCGACGCTGAGCCCGGCCATGAAAGACATTTTGCTGCGCATGGTGTCGCCCCAGGCGGAGGCCCAGTTTCAGCAGGCGAAGGAGATTTTGGTGGCGGTCTCTAAGCTCAGCCCGCTGCCCCCGGTGGGCCAGGCCGCCGACTCAGACCCCGCCTCTACCCTTTCTCCAGAGCAGAGCCCTATGGAACCGGAGCGTTTATCTCCCCCTGCTGCCGCGTCTACTCCCGGAGCTAGCCCCCCGCGCCCCCGCCTTTGGCGACGGCCTCGCGTTTGGCTGGGGGCCGGGGCGGCCCTGGCCCTGGTGGCGGTGGGCGGGGCGCTGCTGCTGCGGCTGCCCCAGACGATGACGGTCAATGGCCTGCTGGAGCAGGCTGACTCGGCCAAAAAAGCCGGTCAAAGCAACGACTCTCTCGCCTACCTGAACCAGGTTTTGCAGCTCAAGCCCACCCATGACGAGGCCCTGGCCCAGCGCTCGACCCTGCTGTGGGAAAACGGCCAGTCGCAGGAGGCGCTCCAGGATTTGACCGACGCCATTGAGGCCAACCCGGAGGCGGCGGAACTCTACTACCAGCGGGGCAACCTGCGCTTTCGGCTGGGCGACTTGCAGGGGGCCATTGCCGACTATGGCGACGCCCTCCAGCGCGATCAGAGCTACGTCGACGCCCATGTCAACCGGGGAACGGCCCGCGCTGAGCTGGGTGACGAAGCCGGGGCCGTAGAAGACTACACCGCTGCCATCAACCTGGCTAGCGACCCCGAGGGCAAGGCGGTGGCCTACCTCAACCGCTGCCTGTCGCTCTCTAACCTCAATGACCATGCCGCCGCCCTGGACGACTGCACTGAGGCGGTGAATTTGCGCCCCAGCAATAGCCTGGCCTACGAAAATCGGGGGCTGGTGAAGCGTCGCCTCAATGACTTCCAGGGGGCGATTCAAGACTTCACCATTTCGATTCAAATTAATTCGAGCAACCCGGAGCCCTACTACAACCGTGGTCTGGCTCGCCAGGATCTAGGCGATCTGGTGGGGGCAATGAACGATTTCAATCAGACGATCGCGCTGAATCCCAAACATCCCTTTGCCTACTACGACCGGGGGTTACTCCATGCGGAGCTGGGGGATCTTGACAGTGCGATCGCAGATTTAGAAACCGTCGCTAGTGCCTGCCTAGACGTCAGCCGCCTGGGCTGCTTTGACGACGCTCAGTACCAGCTCGAAAAGCTCCGGGCCGCCCAAAGCGAGGCCCTCTAGTCGCGTACCCCACGACGACCGGTGCCCCGACCGCTATTGCGCTGCACATACCCCCGCGCCAGGGTAGTGCCGCTCACCTCAGCCGCCTCAACCGCCACGGGCGCAGGGGCCACCGCCGCCTGAGCCGATGGAGCAAACCCGCTGACGGCCCCAATACTGCCTACTAGGCCAATCGTCAGTGCTACAGAGAAACAACGATGCCGCATGATGGTAATCCCAATTTGGACAGTTACCTTTTCACGGCGGCCCAGCAGAATCCAGCGATTTATCCGCTCCCCAGATAAATAGATCGGTAAAAAACAATACGTTTTTTGAAGATTAGGTATAAACGGCTTCACAACTTTGCCGCACGGTTGACGGAGCTGGTACCTACGGGCTAGCGGGCACCCACAACGCTAAACTGAGGCTGTATTCTGAATACAGAGCCCTAGCTGCCCTGAGATCTGGCCCGCTTTGGCCCCTAACTTCGCCAGCTAGTCCAGAAACAGGGGCCAGAAATAGGGCCCAGAAACAAGGCCCCCAGGCCCGCCCCCGACAGTAGTTGAGAGAAGCCATGTACAGCCTCAAAGTGGTCATTATCGGTGCCGGTATTGGCGGTCTAACCACGGGCATTGCCATGCGGCAGGCCGGGTACCAGGTGGAAATCTACGACCGCGCCCAGGAGCTGCGCCCGGCCGGGGCGGGCATCTCGCTGTGGTCAAACGGCGTCAAGGTGCTCAACAAACTGGGCCTGGGGGAGCAGCTGGCGGCCATTGGCGGCGAGATGAACGCCATGGAATACCGCAGCCACACCGACGAACCGCTGAGCTACATCGATCTGCACCCCCTGTTTGACCTGGTGGGGCAGCGGCCCTACCCCGTCGCCCGCACTGACCTGCAAACCATGCTGTTAGAGGCCTTTGGTCCCGAGCATGTGCACCTGGGTATGACCTGTGTGGCGGTGGAGCAGGATGCCGACAGCGCCACCGCCATTTTTGACGATGGCCAGCGGGTCAGCGGTGACCTGGTGGTTGGTGCCGATGGCATTCATTCGGCGGTGCGGGCCTACGTGGTGGGGCAGCGCGTCAATCGCCGCTACGCTCGCTACGTCAACTGGAATGGGCTGGTGAAGGCCGACCCGGAGCTGTGCGCCAAAGACCTGTGGGTGCTCTACGTGGGCGACAGCAAGCGGGCCTCGATGATGCCCGTGGGGGGCGATCGCTTTTATTTCTTCTTTGGGGCTCCCATGCCCGAGGGCACCCAGGTAGACCCTAGCTACCGCCAGGACGAGCTGGCCAGCATTTTCCAGGGCTGGCCCGAGCCGGTGCAAAAGCTGATTCAAGCCATCGACTCAGCACAGACCAACCGGCTCGAAATTGGCGACCTCGACCCCCTGGATCACCTGGTGAAGGGGCGCGTCGCGCTGCTGGGCGACTCGGCCCACGCCACCACGCCCACCCTGGGCCAGGGCGGCTGCCAGGCCATGGAAGATGCCGAGGTGCTGACGCGCTACCTGGTGACCACCAACATTGGCGTGGCCGATGCCCTCAGCCGCTACGAGGCCGCCCGCAAAGACCGCACCGCTGAGCTGGTGCTCAAAGCCCGCAAGCGCACCAGCACCATCTACGGCTACGAGCCCGAGGTCACCGAGCAGTGGTACAGCGACCTCAAGGCCGAGTCGCCCGCAGCGGTGATCAACGCCCTGGCCAAGGTGATTTTGGCGGGCCCCATGGGGTGAGGCAAAACGGGCCTGCTAACCGCCCACTGGCCAGAGCGATCGCTACCAGCTTTGGCCGCTTTCGCTAAACTTGCCGCTGCTGAGGGCGGTGGGCCAGTTTTCGTCTCCCTTGGCAATGTTGCCGGGTACGTCGGCCTGCCACTTTTTCTGCACGTCGGCACTGTAGTTGAGGTAGAGCTTACCGTCTACAATCTTCCAGGCCTCGGGATCGACGGAAGCGATGTAGCCGCTCTTGACGGCCCAGGCGCAATAGCCGCCGTACTGGGGCGCGTAGGCCTCGGGGTTGGCGGTAAAGGCGGCCAGATTTTCGGCGCTGCTAAAGCGCCAGGTGGCACCGTTCCAGCTGGTCTCGTAGTCGGCGAGACCTTTGACGGCTTGGCCTTCGGTGAAGTAGGCCACGGGGTCTGCCCCGCGAATGGCGAGACCGTCGTAGCTGTAGACGGCGGCTTGGCCGGAAGCATCAGCGGCCCCAGCGCAGGGATTGGCGGCGGCGCAGGGGTTGGCCGCAGCACAGGGATTGGCCGCAGCGCAGGGGTTGGCCGCAGCGCAGGGGTTGGCGGCGGCGCAGGGGTCAGCGGCTTCCTGGCTGACCGCGCTGGGGTCTACTGCGGTGGTGGTACCGCAAGCCACAGCACCCAGGGTGAGCAGAGATGCGATCGCAACTGCCCCTAAATATTGAATTCGCATAGTGAGCCTCTTATGGGTTGGAGAATGTCAGCCGGTGGCAACCGCCGTAGGGCGACTGCACCCTTAGCCTGTCACCGCCACCTGAGAGCCGTCTGAGAGCTATCTGAATAAAGCTGGATAGCTGGCTGAGACTTATCTTCATCCCTCGGAGCTACAACCTTGCATAGCGCACACCCCTTGCCGTGCCCTTCTTGCTGCTAGCGCTGACTGGCGTTGAGGATGGTAAGACCGACGATGGCATCAACATCGTTGTAGCGAATGACAATATCATCGTCGGTGATTTCGCTATCCTCAGCAGACTGAGGCGGATTGTGGAAGTCGATGTAGAGGACGTCGGCTTCTGAGTCATAAACGATGAAGAAGGGCTGCTTGGGTAAATCATGCAGCAGAGGCAGAAATTTAAGATAGCTCTGAGCTTCTTGATAATTGGCTATGGCCATAGCTGTTGAATAATATGTTGCCACCGCTCGTCAGGCAGACGGATAGGGATGCCATTGAGAGAGTGGACTACATCAGTCATAGGGGAGCGGGTTAGACCGTTACTCTGCCGCCAAAAAGGCCAGGTAGTCGCTGGTCAGCTCCTTCACTGCGGCCTCATAGAGCTGCCGCCCGTGCTCGGGGGTGGCCAGGGCCGGGTTTGAGCCCATGCGGCCATCGGGGTAGCGCAGGCGAAAGTCGCTGGGGCTGTAGATGGCGTGGCCCGACGGGGCCACCGGCGGCTCTAGCGGGGCCTGCTTAATAAAATCGGGGTAGGCGTACTGGGTAAGGGCCACCTCGCTGGGGGTGGCGTGGGAGCCCTCCTGATCGCCGTAGAGTTCCTTCGCCAGGGTATACACCGACCGGGCCATAAACCAGTTGGCGGTTTTGCAGCGCACCCGCTCGGCATTGGGAATGCGATCGGTGGCCAGGGCCGTGTAGGCCTCGGCAAAGGCGGCCTTGAGGGTGGCGATGTTGCCGCCGTGGCCGTTGATAAAAAAGAAGCGGGTGAAGCCGTGGCGCACCAGGGGCGAGAGGTAGTCCTGAATGACGGCAATTAGCGTGCTGGGCCGCAGGGTCATGGTGCCGGGAAAGCCGGTGTGGTGCAGGGCCATGCCGACATTGATGGTGGGGCCAACTAGAGCATTGGCGGCCTCGCCCACGCCCTTGGCGATCACTTCGGCACAGATGGCGTCGGTGCCAATCAGGCCGGTGGGGCCGTGCTGCTCGGTGGAGCCGATGGGCAAAATAATGCCGGTCGATTGGGCCAGGTAGGTTTCGACTTCGGGCCAGGTGCAGAGGTGCAGCAGCATAGGGCGGGGGCAGCGTAGACAGCGGGGCCGAGCTATCACTATAGCGTTCGCCCTGGGGGCCCTGGGGGCAGGCCGCTGGGCAAGCTGTGGTAAGACTTGTTACACTGCCAAACCCGCTAGGTTGGTAAGAAAAGAAGGGGTCGCTGGGGGGAATGTTTCGGCACGGACCCAGGATTCGCTAAAATTGTGGGGTGTGATCATCTACCCAGTTTGCCAATGCGTAGTGTAAACGGAGTGATTGTTTAGACCACAGCTGTAGACCCGCAGCTGTAAACCGACAGGGCTGGGCCAAGCCTGTCAGCCGAGACAACCCTCTATCGATGGGGAAACGCCCCCTACGCCGGCCAAGCGAATGAGCGTTGATGTTACCTGTGAAGGAGCCGCGACTATGCTACACCGCAAGATCTATCAACTCTGTTGTGATGGTCAAGATGTGTGGATTTTTCTACGGGATCAACAGCGTTGGATTGAGCGGGCGAAGATTTTAGACGTGGAGGGCGATTTAGTTACCTTCCGCTACGAAACCGAAGAGGACGATGAGATTTGCTCCTGGGAAGAGATGGTGCGCCTGGAAAGCATTGGCGCGGTGACGAAGCGCCTGGCCGCTGTGCCCCGGGGCGATGTCGAAATCAATGTTTCGGAAGATTGCCCAGAAACGGAGCAGCTCAGCGACCCCTACCCCGAGTCGAACGCTGACTAGGCCCGATTATCGAGCTGACTGACTAAATCTATGTATGAGCCAGAGGGCGGATGTGACTATCCGCCCTCTGCTTGTTTTAGAACTGGCTTTGACCCGCTGATCAGGCTTATAGCTATAGTCACCTGGGTTAGGACATCTAGAAACCTGATAAACCTGCAAGCCTTCGAACGGTTTAGCGGACATGTCTTAACCGGACTGGCTACAGCTATACATCCAATCCAACGCCCAAAGCTCTGGTTCAAAACCGATACCTCATAGGGAGCATTGCACTGCAATGCCCCTACAAATCGGGGGTACACAGACAGGTTTGGTATCAGTTAGGGGGGGCGCTGGGGTTGGCAAAGGTGTTGATGTAGCCGTTGCCGGTGTAAACGCCGGGGGGGC
>DATIVG010000110.1:0-4243 GCA_035466075.1 Nodosilinea sp.
AGGCTTGTAATTTAATCAGGGCACTACAGATGCCGCTGGGTATCCTGGAATAGCTGAAACCAGGACTAAAACCGTGAGGCGACACCCTCCCCATGGACTACCAGGGCCAGAACGTCACCGTCCGGTTCGCCTGCATCGATGCTCCAGAGACTTCCCAGACCCCCTGGGGGCCAGCGGCCACCGAACGCCTGCGCCAGCTCACCCCCCGAGGCTCCACCATCCAGTTCTGCGAGGCTGGCATAGACTAGTTTGGGCGCATGGTGGCTGAGGTCTACGCTGGGGGCCAGAACATGAACCTCCAGACGGTCAGAGAGGGCCATGCGGCGGTGTATACCCAGTTCTTGAGAAGCTGCCCAGATACCCAAGACCTGCTGCTTCAGGCCGAGGCTGAGGCCCGACAGCAACAGCTGAACTTTTGGAATCAGCCAAATCCTCTGATGCCCTGGGACTATCAACGGAATAATCGTTCTAGCTGAGTCTGCCCCGAGTAGGCTAGAGTGCTTGGGGCTAAAGGTCTTGCCACTGGCGGTGGCCAATTGGCCTGACTCAAGTTTGCCGGGTGAGTTCTTCCTACATTCAAGATGCCAGTATGCCAACTGCCTATGATTGCATTGTTGTTGGAGCCGGGTTGTCTGGACTTGTCGCGGCCCGCAATCTACATCGGGCTGGGCACAGCGTTTTAGTTATCGAAGCGCAAGAAAACCTGGGTGGTCGCATGGTTGGTAAGACACTGCCATCGGGGCAGTGGATTGACTTTGGCGGACAATGGGTGGGGCCAACTCAAGATCGGTTCCTCGCGTTGCTGGATGAGTATGGCATCCGTCGATTTGCCTTCCCCGCTGAGGGCAAAAAAGTGCTGTTATTCGATGGGGTGCGCTATGAGTTTGATGGGTTCTTCGAGGGCTTTCCCGAAGGAGAGCCCCCCCAGGTAAGCCAGGAAGAATGGCAGGATGCCATGGCGGCCTGGGAGCGGTTTGAAGCTCTAGCTAAAACCTTGTCTCCCGGCCATCCCCGCCGCAATGAGCACACGCAAAAGCTAGACAGTCAGACCTTCGCCCAGTGGATTGAAGCGAATACAACAACGGCTTTTGGGTATTGGTACTTTGCCTATATGGTGCGTACAGTTGGCTTTCTGGGTCCCGCAGAGCCCAGTCAGGTATCGCTGCTCCATGTGCTTTGGGGGCACACCTGCGCCTCCCAGGCCGAGTACCCAGAGGCCGAGCTTATCCATGGTGGGGCGGGCCAGATGCCAGCCAAGCTTGCGGCTGAGTTGGGCGAAAACATTCGCCTGGGGGAACCCGTCCTACGAATCAACCAAAATGAAGCCGGGATTGAGGTTGAAACCGTCAAGGGTTGCTTCGCGGCACAGTATGCCGTTGTTGCCATGCCCCCACATCTAGCAGGCCGCATTTTTTACGAGCCTCCCATGCCCCCGATGCGCGCACAGTTGACCCAACGAATGCCGATGGGCTGCTGTGCCAAGATCCTGGTCTCCTATGACCGGCCCTTTTGGCGGGAGCAGGGGCTAGCCGGTCTTGGCATGGGAAATTGCCAGTGGATTGAACTCTGTGCCGATAGCTCCGACCCAGAAACAGGCATTGGGGTCATGGCGGCATTTATAGTGGGCGATCGCTATGGAGTTTGGCAGTCTATGGGCGAAGGCGAGCGCCGGGCTGCCATCCTCGCCGATCTTGCCAATTACTTTGGCCAGGACGCTCTTTCGCCTATTTCCTACGATGAAATTGACTGGCCTAGTCAACCCTGGACTGGGGGCGGGTATGCCGCATTCATGCCCCCAGGCGTATGGACTAGCTATGGTGAGGCCCTAGCCGCCCCAGTCGGGCGAATTCACTGGGCGGGTACAGAAATGGCTGAGCGCTGGCCAGGTTTCTTCGATGGTGCTGTACGTACTGGGGAAGCTGCCGCTGCCACGATCCACGTTCTTCTAGAAAATTGAAGTTGCCAGTGTCGGTGGTAAGCCTTCCTACTCAAATCATTATCTCTGCAAAAATGATCGACCCCCAGAGCTGCGCCCAGGCGATTGCATCCTACATGCCCTTAAACCCAGCAGAGTCAGAGTCTATCGCTGCCACGCTGGCTTTCCTGGCAGAGCACCATCGCTGCTGGCAGCGGGACAACTACGTGGGCCACCTCACCGCCTCTGCCTGGGTGGTCAATCCTGCAAAATCTCATGTGCTGCTGACCCACCACCGCAAGTTTGACTGCTGGCTCCAGCTGGGGGGCCATGTGGATGAAGAGGATGATTCTCTGCTGACGGCGGCCCTGCGCGAAGCCAGGGAAGAATCTGGCATTCAGGCGATTGAGCCGCTACAGGCCACCATCTTCGACATCGGCCACCACCCCATCAACACCGCCAAAGAGCCGCCCCACGTGCATTACGACATTCGCTATCTGCTGATGGCCAGAACAATGGAGTTTGTAGTGTCTGAGGAATCCAACGACCTGGCCTGGTTTCCCCTGGCAGAGATGGCCACCATCAGCAACTCAACCGCCCTACGCCGCATGGCCCATAAGCTTGCCGCCTAGCGATAGTCCCTCGTCCCTGGGCAATCTGAACCAAGTGATGCACCACTAAAAAGCCCCCGCTGCAAGCTATTGGGTAGCCACAGCAGGGGTTTCTTGAGGTAGGGGCTAGGGAAAATCTTTACTCGTCTTCGTCCAGGTAGGCTTCGTCCTCGACCTCAATCTCGACATCGGCAACCTCCGCAGCAGCGCCACCAATCTCCAGTTTCTCTCTCACCTGGGCTTCTATCTTCTTGGCGAACTCGGTATCCTCAATTAGCCGCTGAATCGTGTTGTCGCGCCCCTGGCCAATATTGTCGCCCTCGTAGCTGTACCAGGCCCCTTTACGGACAATCACCCCATGCTGCTCGGCTAGGTCAGCCAGACAGCCCATGCTGGAGATGCCCTGGCCAAAGAGAATGTCGAACTCTCCAATGCGGAAGGGTGGAGCGACTTTGTTTTTGGCTACTTTGACCTTGGCCCGAATGCCGTACTCTTCGGTGCCCTTCTTCAGGGTTTGAATGCGGCGGATATCAAGGCGAACAGAGGCGTAGAACTTGAGGGCATTGCCGCCGGTAGTGACTTCGGGGTTGCCGTAGGAGATGCCGATCTTCTGGCGCAGCTGGTTGAGGAAGATCACCGTACACTGCGACTTGCCAATGCTGCCTGTGATCTTCCGCAGCGCCTGGCTCATCAGTCGAGCCTGAAGGCCCACGTGGGCATCGCCCATTTCCCCTTCAATCTCAGCACGGGGCACCAGGGCCGCCACCGAGTCCACTACCACCACATCAATGGCCGACGAGCGCACCAGCTGATCGACCACCTCCAGGCCCATCTCCCCGGTGTCGGGCTGGGACACCAGCAGGTCCTCAACGTTGACCCCCAGGGCAGCGGCATAGATCGGGTCGAGGGCGTGCTCAGCATCCACAAAAGCAGCTACCCCACCAGCCTTCTGCACCTCGGCAAGTACGTGGAGAGCCAGGGTGGTTTTACCCGAACTCTCTGGGCCATAGATTTCAATCACTCGACCTTTGGGTAGGCCACCGCCCAGGGCTAGGTCGAGGGTGAGTGCCCCAGTGGAGATGGTTTCAACCTTCATGCGGGCAGCATCGCCCAGGCGCATGATCGCCCCTTTGCCAAAGTTGCGCTCAATTTGGCCCAGCACCATCGTCAGCGCCTTGTCCTTCTCAAGCTGCTCGGCTGTTTTCTTAGGTGCTTCTTCAGCTTGAACCTTACTTTTCCTGGCCGCCATGATTTCCCTCAGTAAGACAGAACAAGACACCTGAACCCCAGAACAGTTGTCTTTAGAGGTTCAGTTTAGTACACTTGTTCCATATTGCAATAGGTAGTTCTCTATCTCAGTCCTATCTCAGTCGGGATAACTGGAATTAAGCCTCCAGTCCAGAATTAAGGAAGGAGGGTCAGGCAGTGGAATACTCTTTAGTTCAACTCATCGCCGTTTCTGACTGGATTGTGGCGGTTACTCGTCGAGCCACGGGGTATCGCTGCTGGGTTATTACGCCCGAACTATCTACCCTTAGCGATTGCGAAACCTACCCGACTAGCCAAGATGCTCTAGAGTCGGGCCGTAGTCTGGTGTACTGCTCTACCGGGCCACAGATCGACTTTAGCCGCTGCCGCCTTTACGACTAAGGCAGCAGCAAAATTTTCTACAGAGCCTCCGCTGACCTGGAGGCTTTTTTATTGGCTATCAGTTTTT
>DATIVG010000111.1:0-4171 GCA_035466075.1 Nodosilinea sp.
GTCCTATTTCTTGTAGCAGAAGTGGAGATCCCCCTAAATCCCCCTTAAAAAGGGGGACTTTTACCCCCCTTTTTAAGGGGGGCAGGGGGGATCAGCAGGTGACTAAAGCTATATCGACTCACTTTTCAAACGCCCTCTTAGGCGACCAGCTAACGATCTCAAATTCGACGCAATAGGGTAGTAAGTAGGCAGGCGCTATTAACTATAGAACCTGCGTAGCATGGGCAAAGCATCGCGTGCCCATCATCAGGGCGATGCTTTGCCCATCTACGTTTAGTTACACCTACCCACTTATTGCCACCTCCGAGCAGACCAACAACCCTCACCAAGTAAGCTGCACTGAGCCCACCGCAGCGCTACACTAGCCACCGGGCGATTTTAGGAAACCGAGCGATGGGCGACAACGGCACCGACGAAACCACAGCGGCCAGGGTGCAGACGCTGCGATCGCAGCTGCAAGCCGCCAGCTACGCCTACTACGTGCTCGATGCCCCCGACCTGCCCGACGAGGTCTACGACCGCCTCTACCGCGAGCTGCAAGACCTCGAAGCCGCCCACCCCGAGCTGATCACCCCCGACAGCCCCACCCAGCGCGTGGGCGAAAAACCGGCGGCTCAGTTCACCTCCGTTCGCCACAACATCCCCCTCTACAGCCTGGAGAATGCCTTTGACCTGGCCGAGTTTCGCGCCTGGGAAGACCGCTGGCGGCGCCAGGCCCCCGAGGTGGGGGCGGTGGAATACGTCACCGAGCTAAAAATTGACGGCAACGCCCTGGCCCTCACCTACGAAAACGGGGTGCTGGTGCGCGGCGTCACCCGCGGCGACGGCACCGCTGGGGAAGACATTACCCCCAACGTGCGCACCATTCGCTCCATTCCCCTGCGGCTGAATACCGACAGCCCGCCGCCGGTGGTCGAAGTGCGCGGCGAAGCCTTTCTGCCCCTGGATGTGTTTGCCCAGATCAACGCCGAGCGCACCGCCAAGGGCGAAGCCCTCTTTGCCAACCCCCGCAACGCCGCCGCTGGCACCCTGCGCCAGCTGGATTCGCGGAGTGTGGCCGCCCGCAGGCTGGATTTCTTTGCCTACACGGTTTACATCGGGGAGGAGATGGGGGATGTAGGGGAGATGGGGGGGATAGAAACCCCTGTGTCTCCCTCACCTTCCCCCTCCTCCTCACCTTCCCTACCTTCCCCCTCCACCCAATGGGCCGCCCTCGAATTCCTCAAATCCCTGGGCTTTCGCGTCAACCCCAACCGCCAGCTCTGTCAGTCGGAAACGGAGGTGCAGGCCTACTTCAACGGCTGGGCCACTCAGCGGGCCGAGCTGTCGTACCTCACCGACGGCGTGGTGGTAAAGCTCAACGACTTTGCCCTGCAGCGGCGGCTGGGCTTTACCCAAAAGTTTCCGCGCTGGGCGGTGGCGCTCAAGTACCCGGCGGAGGAAGCGCCCACCATTCTGGAGGCGGTCAGCTTTCAGGTGGGGCGCACCGGGGCGGTGACGCCGGTGGCGGAGCTGCGGCCGGTGCCGCTGGCGGGTACCACCGTGGCCCGCGCCACCCTGCACAATGCCGACCGCCTGGCGGAGCTGGACATTCACCAGGGCGACACGGTGATCGTGCGCAAGGCGGGGGAGATCATTCCCGAGGTGGTGCGGGTGCTGGGGGAGCTGCGCCCTGCCGATGCGATCAAAGTGGCGATGCCCACCCACTGCCCCCAGTGCAGCAGTGCCCTGGTGCGGCCCGACGACGGCGCGGTGACCCGCTGCATCAATATCTCCTGCCCGGCGATTGTGCAGGGGGCGATCATTCACTGGGCGCGGCGCGATGCGCTGGATATTGAGGGGCTGGGGGAAAAGTGGGTAAAGCAGCTGGTGGAGCAGGGGCTGGTGCAGTCGGTGGCCGATCTGTACGGCCTGACGGAGGCCGATCTGGAGCCCCTCGACCGCATGGGCAAGCGGCTGGCGGAGAAGCTGGTGGGTGCGATCGCAGCTTCCAAAACCCGTCCCTGGGCCGCCGTGCTCTACGCCCTGGGCATTCGCCATGTCGGCGCCGTCAACGCCAAAACCCTGGCCCAGCACTTTCCCAATGTTGAGGCCCTGGCCGCCGCCAGCCCCGACCAGATTGAAACCGTTTACACCATTGGCCCCGAGATTGCCCAGGCGGTGTTTCAGTGGTTTCGGGTGCCCGCCAACCAAACCCTGATTGAGCGGCTCCAGCGGGCGGGCCTACAGCTGGCCGCCGCCGGGGAGCCAGGCGAAAGCGCCGCCGCTGGCCCCCTGGCGGGCAAAACCCTGGTGCTCACCGGCACCCTGCCCAGCCTCACCCGCCCCGAGGCCACCGCCATCATCGAAGCCGCCGGGGGCAAAGTCACCAGCAGCGTCAGCAAGGCCACCGACTACCTGGTGGCCGGGGAAAAGGCCGGGTCCAAACTCACCAAAGCCGAGGGCCTGGGCGTCGCCATTCTCACCGAGGCGGAGCTGCTAGCGCTGGTGGGCAACGCCTAGCCCTGACCACCAGAGGGGGTGGGGCGCGGAGGTGCGATCGCACCACAAATCATCCCTTTGGTATAAATTTGGGTACTCTAGCTATGTCGATAATGGTGTCAGCCGTTACAGAATAAGTGAGCCCCCTGCGGTTCTGTAGCCGCCTGCCCCACTCCTGAAATCGCCTGCTGACATTCTCGATGGTCTGAAATACCGCCCGAATTGCCGTTTAGAGTGCCGCTCCATGGACGGACAAGCAGTGCCTGAGTCGGTGGCTAGCCCGCTAGCCCTGATTCCCCATGTCTTGTTGTCAGAGGCTCAGCCCGCCGATCGATCGGTGGGCGAAGTCGTCCTCGATGCCCTGTGCGCCATTCGCCTCTACCTCGATATGGAAGTGGCCTTTGTCGCCGAATTTATCAACGGCAGGCGGCAATTTCGCTACGTCGATTCGATCCTGGAGACCATCCCCATTGCCGTGGGCGACTCCGACCCGCTCGATGAGAGCTACTGCCAGCGGGTGGTCGATGGCCGCCTGCCGCCCATCATCCCCGACGCCGCCGCGCTGCCCGCCGCCCAGGAGCTGCCCGTCACCGCCGCCCTGCCCGTGGGGGCCCACCTCAGTGTCCCCATTCGCCTCAGCGACGGGCAGATCTACGGCAC
This sequence comes from Nodosilinea sp., assembly GCA_035466075.1. Lineage (GTDB taxonomy): Bacteria > Cyanobacteriota > Cyanobacteriia > Phormidesmidales > Phormidesmidaceae > Nodosilinea. The sequence goes on from DATIVG010000111.1 coordinate 3,142, forward strand.
CTTCTGCTGCTTTAGCACCCGGCCCGACCCCACCCTGGGCGAACGCGACCTGGCAATCATGCAGCTGTTTGCCGACTTCACCGCCCGCCAGCTGTGCCGAGACCGGGCCGCCGAGCAGGCCCGCCGGGAGATGACCGAGCGAGTCACCGCCATGCTCGACGCAGCGGCCTTTACCGCCGTCTACCAGCCCATTTTCCACCTGGCTGAGCAAAAAATTATTGGCTTTGAGGCACTGACTCGATTTTGGCTGCGGCCCATTCGCAGCCCCGATATCTGGTTTGCCGAAGCCGCCGCGGTCGGGCTCAGCGAACAGCTAGAGATGGCTGCGATCGCAAAGGCCTTCACCAGTCTGCAACAGATTCCCGCCCCCCTCTACCTCTCCATCAACGTCTCCCCCCAAAACATTCTCAGCGGCGCCATCCATCGCGCCCTGTCCCAGGTGCCCCTCCACCGCATCGTGCTGGAGGTCACCGAGCATGTCGCCATCCCCGACTACACCAGCTTTGCCGACCGCCTGGCCCCCCTGCGCGATCGCGGCCTGCGCCTGGCCGTAGACGATGCCGGGGCGGGCTACGCCAGCTTTCTCCACATCCTCAAACTCAACCCCGACATCATCAAGCTCGACATCGGCCTGATTCGCCACATCGACACCGACCACACCCGCCGCGCCCTCACCGCCGCCCTGGTCGGGTTTGCCCAACAGACCAACGCCGTCATCGTCGCCGAAGGCGTAGAGACCACCGCCGAACTCCAGACCCTCCAGCAGCTCCGCGTCAACAAAGCCCAGGGCTACCTCCTCGGCCACCCCCTCCCCATCGGCGAAACCACCGCCCTGTTTTAGCCCTTTAGCCCCCTCCAGGGCAGACACATCGGTCTCCCCCATCTCCCCCCGCCCCCATCTCCCCCACGCCCCCACGCCCCCACGCCCCCACGCCCCCACGCCCCCACGCCCCTCCAGGGCAAACACATCGGTTTCCCCCCACGCTCCCACCCCTCCTATCCCGCCATTCAAAACCCAAAACTTAGAACT
>DATIVG010000112.1:0-5495 GCA_035466075.1 Nodosilinea sp.
GCGGCGGCGATGTCGAAGCAAATTGCTGGGGCGGCCCAGAAATATCCGACTAACAGCATTATTCAGGCGGCTTTCTCGGAGGAGACCCTCAAGCAGGGTCAGGTCAAGCTCGACAAGCCCGACGTGAAGCCGGAGGATGTCCAGTCGGGGGCGATGATTGAGGGTGCGATCGCAGATATCACCGCCGCCCTGGCCCTGGTGGAGGGCAAGGCCACCGCTACCGACGTAGCGGAGTACAAGCAGTTTATCTACGACTGCGGCGTGGCCGTAGCCGAGGCCGCCGGGGAAGGCCTGTTTGGCACGGGCAGCAACAAGGTGAGCACCAGCGAGGCCGCCGCCCTGGCCAAGTTTAAGGCCGCCCTGGGCCTCTAGGGCTACAGTTCTGTTCTGAGGGTGGGGGCCATCGGCAAAGACTAGCCCTAGGATGGATGGTCTTGGGTGGCCCCCACAGGCGATGGTAAAGGGCAGTGGTAAACGCTGTTTTGCAGCGTTTTGGATTGCTTGTAAGGCCTGCGGATTGCTCTCAAATCTCTGATTTTTGAGCGCTAGCGCATCCCCTACCCGTTCCAAAAATGCTGTGTAGTCGGCGGTTACTTCTTGGCAAAAGATAATTTTTGCTTACGGAAGCTTTAGGTTTCTGTGCAACGGTCAAAGATATTTGACCGGGGTGGGCTGCTAGGGTGGGCTCACGCCAATGTGTTTGCGATTTTGCCTGTGTTAAGGAGAGTGTTATGAGTTTTACCCGCTGGTTGCGGCGCCTGGCGCCCCTGATGGTGTGCCTGGTGCTGCTGGTTACGGCCTGTTCGTCGGCCCCTTCTAAATACGATCAGGTGCAAGAAGACACCACTGGGTTTGGCTCCCCGGCGGCGGTGGACAAAAAGGCCGAAAAGGGCGGCACCTTCAACGCGTTTTTCCCCGACGATCAGGGAGGCTACGACGTGATTCCCTACCAGGAGAAGAAGGGCTTCGCGGAGTACAAACTTCAGCAGGGCGACAAAACCCTGGCCATGCTCACCATCAGCGATACCACCAGCGTGCCAGCGGCGGCTGACAAGTACAACGCCGCCACCGAGTCGGTGGGCGGCTACCCGGCCGTAGACCAGGGCACCACCGCCACCGGGGTGCTGGTCAACGGTCGCTACCAGGTCAAGGTGCTCTCCCGCGACCCCGCCTTTACCAAGGCCGACCGCGTCGCCTGGCTACAAAAATTTGATCTCAGGGGCCTGGCCCAGCTCAAGGGTTCGCTGAACCCAGCCAAGCCCGCGGCGACCCTGCCCCAGGCCCCCACCGCCGCTGCCCCGGCCAACCCCAAGCCTGGGTTTAAGCTACCCCGGGTGCAGCTGCCGAGCCTGTCTCCCAGCCTCCAGCCTGCCTCGTAGCGGTCTGGCATCGCCAAGCGCGATGGGATAGCGATCACCTCAACGGCAGAACCTAAGGAGTAAGTTGTGAGCAAGAAAATCTACGAAATTGTCGATAAGCTCCCCACCGGGGGCCTCACCGTGCGGGCGCTAAAAACCCTCGACACCTTTGTCCCCGGCCACTGGAACAACCTGGTGGGCTTCGACAACACCATCAAAACCGTCACCGGCGAAACCGACGAAGCCATGGTGCAGGCCATCGGCGAACGGGCGATTGCGCTCTTTAACGACAAAAAGCAGGGCTACCAGAGCGCCCTCTGGCTCTACGAAACCGTTGACTCCGCCTCGGGCCTGCTGGGGGCAGCGGCCCTGGCCAACCGCATCGGCCAGGACACCTTTTTGGGCTTTCTCAAAAACCTCTCCCCCAAGCCCGAAAAGGCCCAAACCATCGACCTGGTGGTGAAGCTGGTGGCCGAAGTGGTAGCCTTCTGCAAAATTAGCGGCATTCCCGGCGACAGCCTGGGCGACTTTCTCGCCGCCCTGGGCGACTACAGCAGCGAGTCGCTGGTGCGCATGGCGGCCCTGGTCAGCTTCGACGGCATTATCCCGTTGGGGGCCGACTTTTCCACCAAGGCGCTCAACGCCATCAAGGGCATGGGGGCCGGCGACCTCCACGGCAACCAGACCTTTAAGGGCATCAAGGACGAAATTCCTGGGGCCAACGACGGCGCCAAACTGTCGTTTATGACCGAAACCTTTGAGTCCACCAAGGGCTGGATGGATCGGTTTGTCGGCGACCACAACATCACCCAGAGCAGCCTGGTGGACAACCTGGGCGGCTTTATCGAAGGGTCGAAGGGCAAGCTCGACTACCTGGGCGCTTTCCTCGATATGTCGGTGAAGTACTACGAGCACACCGGCACCCAAACCCTGGCCCGCCGCCTGATCGAGCGGGCGGTGGCCGAAATCTAGCTCCCGTCGCGATTTGCCCCGGTTGCGATTTAGCTGCGTGACGTCCCTCAGTAATCCCTGGGGGTGCTCAAGATTGGCAGTTCTCGTAGATTGGGTGAAACGCAGGGGCACCCAACGTCAGAGCTAGTGCGGCTGTATAACCCTCTCTGGAGATTGTATGAACGCCCAATGGAAAGCCTTCAGTCGCCTGGTGAGCGGCTGTCTTGCCCTTTTGCTGGTCGTTACCCTGGTGTTTGTGGGTGGCGAGGCCCGAGCGCTGACGCTGGATGACGATCTGGCCTCGGCGGGCAAGAGCTATCTGTCGTCGGTGCTCAAAGACTACGCCAAGGAGTCTCAAGACGCCTACGGCAGCTCGCTGAAGCAGGCCCAAAAGCTGGTCAACGGCCTGGCCGAACAGCTGGAAAAGGCCGCCGACCCCGATGTTAAAGTTAGCGATCGCACCTCCCTGCTCACCGGCATCAACCGGTCGAAGGCCGCCCTCACCGAGCTGGCCGCCGCCTTTGGCGACCTGGCCACCGACACCGACAGCTTTGACACCCAGCTCCAGTCTTCGGTAGAAGACCTGCTGAAGCTGGTAAAAGGCGACGTGCGCACCCAGCTCACCGAGAGCAAAACCACCCTGAAGCAGATCGCCGCCACCCTCACCGACCTGGCCACCAACGCGGGCAAGATCGATGAAACCAACCTCACCGACCTGCTGGACGGGGTAGGCGACAACATCACCGCCCTCAATACCGCCTTCGACCAGGGCAGCAAAGCCCTCAAAGCTGCCGCCACCCTGGCCAAATAGCGATCTTCAGTGCCGGGGCTCGCCCGCTAGTCTGAGGGCTGGGGGCTCTGGGGACTGGCGGGATTTGGCGGATTCGGCGGATTTTCTGGAATCTGGGGGCTGCTGGGCAGCACCAGGGGGGTGAGGCGTTCCTCCAGGGGGGCCACCAGCTCCTGGTCAACCTCGACACCGGCATTCACCATAAACAGGCGAAAGGGCTCCCCCTGGCTGAGGTAGCTGCCGTAGCCAGGCCGCAGGTACAGACTGTAGTCGGGGCGGCGGGCCACGTAGCGGCCCACAAAGGCCAGGCCCAGGGCGTTGACGTAGCGGTCAATCACCTCGGGCTCGGCCAGGGTGATCCCCGGCAGGGTATTCAGCAGGTGCGACAGGCCCGCATCCAGGGCCGAAAAATCGACGTGGGCCTGGCCCTCGATCAGCGCCAGCGACCGGCTCTCGGTGGTGTACCACGGGAAGGTGCGAAACTGCTCAAACACCGCCGGGGTGGCGGGGTCGTGGCTGCCCGCCATCACCAGCACGGGCACCGTGACCGCCGCCAGCCCCTCGGGGCCAAAGATGCTGCTATTGACCGGGTTGATCAGCAGTACTGAGGTGACCCGCGGATCGCGAAAGGTGTAGCTCTGGCGGGGCAGCTGGAGCGCCTGACACTGCAACAGCACCGAAATGTTGAGGTGAATAAAGCGGCGGTTGCACACCCCCTCCAGGTGCGGAAAATTGAGCTCGGCCCCGGCCACGGCCAGGGCGGTGTAGCCCCCCAGGGAGTGACCGCCGACCCCCACCTGGTCAAGCTGGAGGCGGCCCTCAAACTCGGTGGGGTTGAGCCGCTCTAGCTCGTTGAGCACAAAGGTAATGTCGAGGGGGCGGTCGATGAATTCTTCGACCTCAAATACCTCCTGGGTGAGCCCGGCCTGGAAGTCGGCCACCTGCTCGGCGTCGCTGCCGGGATGCTGGGGCAGCACCACCACAATGCCGTGGGAGGCCAGGTGGCTGGCCCAGCGGTGGCGGGACTCGGGCCGCGACGACAGCCCGTGGGAAAACACCATGACCGGGGCCTGACCCCGCCACTGCCGGGGGCGCACCACATCGATGTAGAGGCTGCGATCGCGCCCCTCGTCGGTCAGCTCAAACCGCTGAATCTCCACCGGTGTGGGGCCAGGGGCGGTGAGGTCGGCCAGGGCCGCGTAGTCGAGGGCCGGGGTCTGGGTGGCCTGCTCCAGGCTGATCGCTTCGAGCTGCGTAATCGAGTCGGTGGTGGCGCTCACGATCTGGCCCACGGCATTGGCCACCGCCTGGGCGTTGTTGATGTCCACCAGCATGTCGGTGGGCAGGGCCTGCACCACGTTGAGGGCCGACAGCCCCTCCGGCGAGGTGGCCGCCCGGATCAGCGCCGCCCGCAGGGCCAGCTTGCCGTTGCCGCCAGCGCGGGTCTTGAGCACCCCCCCCACCTGGCCGAGCAGGTCTTCGCCCAGGCCGGTGTAGAGAAACCGCGACAGCAGCACCCCATCGACGGCCAGCGGGCGGTCGAGATTTTGGCGCAGCTCCTCGATTTGGGCGGGGCTCAGCTGGGCCAGATTGAAGTAAAACGCCAGATCGTCGCTGACGGTGCCGGTGGCGGCCAGATCTGCCAGCGAGCTAGTGCGCACCGAGCGCTCCAGGGGGCCGTAGCGAAAGAAAATTTCCTCGGCGGCCTGCCCCGGTGCCCCGCCCAGCAGGGTCGCCCCCAGGGCCAGCCCGCCCATCGCCAGGGCCAGAGGCCGCCGCCGTCGCAATTCCCTGGGCTGTGGGCACATGGCGCTACTCCAAAATAAATCGTTGACCGTCAAGGCAGCTCGGGCAGGTCGGGCGAGCGCAGCCGGTGCAAAATCACCATGGTGGGCCCCACCACCGGGTTGCGGGCCACCACCCGGCCCGCCGGGTCGCGCAGTTGCAGGGTGCCAAAGGTGAGCCCCTGGGCCTGGCTGTAGATGTCCTGGGCGACGGCCTCCTGCTGGCTGGCCAGCAGACCGTACCAGGCCTCGGCCACGTTGACCCCCAGGGTGCTGGCGGGCAGGTTGACCTCCACCGACTGAATCAGCCCCACCCCGTAGGACTGGCTGATGCGGCTGACCCGGTCCTGAATGTCGGCAATCAGGCTCTGCTCGGGGGTGGGCTCGGGGAGGGCGGCCGGGGTGGGCTCCGGCGCTGACTCGGGGGCCAGCTCGGGGGCCGCCGCCGTAATCCGCGGCAGGGGCTCGGGCAGGGGCTCAGGGGCCACCAGCCGCTCCCCTGACCTGGCCCCCAGGGGGTTCCACAGGGCCAGCAACAGCATCAGCAGGCCGAGGGCGATGGCGGTGAGAATTTCGTCGGAAAGCTGCCGCTGGAGGTCGGTGGGCAGCTGC
>DATIVG010000113.1:0-5763 GCA_035466075.1 Nodosilinea sp.
ATAAATCGAGGGGCTCGCAGTTAGAGGGTATATCGGCTGAGAGCGCTGGCCTGCCCTCCTACCGGGTGAATTCTTGCGCCATGCTCTGGTAGAACGCCTGCACATGCCGGGGGGATTGCAGGTGATAGACCCGCTTAGTGGCCTTAGCCTGGTTCACGTAGTCTCGGTACTTGGGGGTGAGCTTGCGGTGGCAGAGCCCCACGGTGTAGTAGCTATTCAGGGTTCCACGCCAGAGGGGGCTGCGCTCAGGCCAGCCCTCGGGCGGAACTCGAAACCCCTTCAAGAAGCGCTTGGTAACCCACCAGTAGTGCAGAAAAACTGGCATGTCTATGTAGATCAGCGTGTCTGCGACCTCTAGCCGTTCCCACACCGTGTCCAACGATCCGTAGCCGTCAATGATCCAGCAGTCTTGTTGAAGGATCTGGTCGTGGGCGGCTTTGTAGTCCGCGTAGGGCACTTCGCCGCCGCCGGGTTTGTACTTAACCAGATCGAGCGCGATCAGGGGCAAGCCGGTGATGTGGGCCAACCGTTTGCTGAGCGTAGACTTGCCGCCGCCAGCATTGCCAAATACAGCCACCTTACGCATAGTGCCTCCTGTTGTTACTGCTATTTCAGCCCCGCCTCAGCCACCAGAGCGGCCCAGGCTTGCACAATCGCCTGCAGCGCGGTCGGGGCATCGTCAAGGGCCAGATCGATGTATTCCGTTTCCAGGTACCGGGCCGACAGGCGCACGGTGGGATAGTCGGCAAAGGCGGCATCGGTGATGTAGCGCAGGCGGTGCAGGTTGGGGAAGCGCTGATCCGCTAGCACCTGCTCGAAGGCGGCGACTTGATCCGCCGACAGGCGGGCTTCGGCCATCACCCGGCCGCTTTCCCGCTGGAGCAGTCGCCCGTCGGCGAGCAGCACGATTTCTTTAGAGTAGCCCGCCAGGCTGCCCGACTCCACCGAGCGAAAGATGTGGTCTTCGGGCTCGGGCTCCGCCTCGGCCACGGGGCGTGGGATAAAGTCGGGAATCAGGCCGTTGCGGCTGCCGCTGGCGGTGGGGTTTTGCACGGCTCCCTCACCGGCCTGGCGGGTGTGGTAGACCCAGCTGTGGTCGCCATCGGTGACCACCACCCGCAGCCCAAAGAGTGCGATCGCAGTACACATTTGATCGGGCACATAGATGCCCATGCAGCCATCAAAGGTGGCGGTTTCGGCCGCGGCAATGCGGAGGTCAGCAGCGGGGCGATCGAGATCGGTGGCGACGGTTTGGAGGATGCGATCGCGCACCGCTGGGGTCAGCACCGCTTCGATATCAGCCTCTTCCCAATTGTCGGGAAACGCCTCAGTGGCGGGGTCAGCGACCACGGCTTCCCCAGGGGAGGAGGTGGTGCCGGTATCGGGCATGGGGGCGCAGGCCAGGGCGCTGGCGGTCATGGTGCCCAGGGCCAGCAGGGTAATCAGGGCTTTGGTGGAAAGGGTAAAGGGAGACATAGGACAACAGCAATTTTGAGTTTTGAGTTTTGTAGGTCCTTCGGACTGGCCATGCCTACGCGTAGCGTCTCCGAAGGAGAAATTTTGAATTTTCTGAGCGACCAGGGACGGTTCGGTCGCCAGAACGGCAGAGCGTGGATCTCTGTCTACCCTAGCCAGCCAGGGGCGGCGGCCAGGGCGCGGTTACAGAAATGGTGACGGCTGGGTTCAGCGGCTATCGCACCAGGCCGCTGTAGGGCTGCCAGAGCTGCACCTTCTGCCCCTGGGCCATTAGAAAGCCGCCCGCCGGGCTGAACTGAAAGGGGCCAACCTCGTGCAGCTGGGCCAGCGGTAGCCCCGTTGCCACCGACCACAGGGTGATGCCCTGGCGGGGAATGGGCTCGCCTCCGAGCAGGGGCAGCAGCAGGCTGCTGGTGGCCAGGGTTTGGCCGTCGGGGCTGAAGGCCACCGCCCCCAGATTCGTGGGCTGAATGGGGTGCCCGGCGGTCTGGTTGAGGGGGATGAAATGCACGGTCTCGCGGCTGGCCAGGTTCCACAGGCGGGCGGTGGTGCCGTCGCTAGTGACCAGGGTGGTGCCATCCGGGCTGTAGGCCAGGTGGCGCAGGGGTTCGTGCACCGTCAGGGTGAGCTGGCGCGCACCGGTGGCGGCATTCCAGAGCTTGAGGCTGTTGTCGGCGTCGCCGGTGGCCAGGGTGGTGCCGTCGGGGCTAAAGGCCAGGGGCAGGGGGGCGATGTCGCTGCCCGCCCGCTCCACCAGGGTGCGCACCAGCCGACCGGTGGGCACCTCCCAGAGCTGGAGGGTGTTTTGGTCGGTGGCGGTGGCCAGGCGCTGGCCGTCGGGGCTAAAGCGCAGGGTGTGAACGATGCCGCTGCTGGCGGGGAGGGCAATGGTCTGCAACAGCCGCCCGGTTTGCAGTTCCCACAGTTTGACGGTGCCGTCGGCGCTGGCGCTGGCCAGGGTTTGGCCGGTGGGGCCAATGGCGATCGCCCGCACCGCGTAGCGATGCCCCTCGAAGGTGCGCACGGGCTCGCCCGTGGTGGCCGACCACAGCCGCACCACCCCGTAGGACAGGCCCGCCGCCACCAGCTGACTGTCGGGGGTAAAGGCCACCGCATTGGCCACATCCCCGACGATGCGGTCATTCTGCCCGGCGGGTTCCTGGGGTGGGTTGCCCTGGGCCGAGGCCGCCAGCGCTGGCCCCCGGTGCAGGGTAATGATGCGGGTGCCCCGCTGGGCATTCCACAGGGCCAGGGTGCTTTCTCCCGGTGAGGGGCAGCCCGCGACGTAGCTGTGGCTGCCGATGGCAATCACGCCCCCGTTGGGGCTAATCGCCGAAGACACCGGGGTAATCGGGCACTGGGCCTCGGGGTAGAGGGGTTTGAGATCGATCGTGCGGGCCAGCTGGGGCTGCTGCCACGATCCCAGCTCCGGCACCGTCAGTTCGAGGGCTGTCTCTACCCAGCTGTAGAGAATGGGGATGTACTGGTTGAACCGCTCGCCCTGGACGGACATGGCGTCGATGGTGCAGCTGCCGCAGCTCTCCGCCTGGAACAGGCGGGCAATCTGCGCCCAGCTCACCCCGGCCCAGGGCAGGTGGCCCACGGGGGCATCGAGGGAGGGGTTGAGTTCCATCTCGGTGAGCCAGTCTCCGGCGATGAGGGTGGGGTCTTCCCGGCCGGGGGGGCGGGTCCAGCCGACGCGATCGCCGAAGGCCTTGGCCGCCACCGCCGAGTCTACGGGATGCTGCGATCGCACCTCCGCCCAGATCCGCTGCTGCACGCTAAAGCCAAACCGCCCGTCGCTGGCCTCCACCCAGAGCTGATCGAGGGTTTGCAGCACCTCCGGGGGAATGTTGGTGGCCAGGCCCGGCCCCAAAATATTGCCGCCGGGGTGAATCCACGGGTCGAGGATGCGGCGGGTTTCGGCATCGGCGGCCGCCCAGTTTTGGGCGGCGAGGTGCGATCGCAGCGCCGTCACATCCACCGGCTGGGCCTGGGCCCAGTTGGTCTGCTGCACCGTGGGGTCTACCTGGGCCTGGGCGATGGTGACCCCCAGGGGATGGGCCAGAGCCGCGCTCAAGGCCAGGCCTAAACTAATTCTGTTCAACGTTTTCCGGTTCCATGCTGTCATAGCGACTCCTCACGTCCGGCCCGCTGCCGGATTAACCAAATTCCCGTGACCAGGCCATAGGCGGCCCAGCCCAAACCATTCACCAGCCCCACCAGCAGACTGGGCAAAACTGCGCACAGCAGGGCACAGAGGGTTGCACTGACCGCTCCCTGCAAGGCCGCGCCCAGCACACTCACCCCCAGCCAGCCCCAGAGGGTTGGCGCCGCCTGCCCAGCGGCAAATCGCCCGTGCCGCTGCAATAGCCAGCCCTGGGCCAGGGCCATGCCTACCACGGCCAGAGGTGCCCGCACCAGGTTGAGCCAGAAGACTTCCCAGAGGCCAAAGGTCTGCCACAGCAGGTTTGCCACTGGCTGGTAGACCCCACCCAGCGAGGCCACCGCCAGGGTGCTCACGATCCAGCCCAGGGCACTGGCCAGGGGCCACCAGCGAAAGCCACCCTGGGGTTTTAATACCAACCACTGGGCTGTACCGACCACGGCCCCGGTCAGCACCAGGGTGGCCATAAATTGCAGGCCGTTGCTTTCCAGCAGGCCAATGACAAAGCCACCAACCAAATTTGCGCCCACCCAGAGGCCGAGGAACCGAGGGGTGCTGGCTGAGGGGGCGATCTCAGACTGTGCTCTCATAGCCGCAGACCCGCCATGATGGGGGCCAGGTAGGGTTCAAAGACGGCTAGATCCGCTTCATTCCCAAAGGAGCCGCTGGGGTCGCCGCTGATGACGCCGGTGACAAAAACATAGACCTGCTCGCCATCGGTGGCCACGTAGCCCACGGTGCGGTCAAACACCACGCCGTTGGGGTGGGTGATGGTGTAGCCGTAGCGCAGACCGGGCAAACTGCCGACCCTGGCCGGGGCCGGGGGTTCGGCGGCAAACTGGAGATCGGGGTCGGCCCCGGCCCGATCGCTTTGCATGGTGGCGTAATGCTCCGCCACCCAGGCTTCGAGAAACTGCCGCTGGGCCTCGGGCGTTTTTGGCGCGCCCCCCTGCAAGCTCACCTCGCTGAGGGGATAGCCAAAGCGCTCCACGGTGCCCAAAATTTCACCCTCGGCTCGCAGGCAGAGCAGCACGGGGTTTTGGCAGGGCTCTACCTGCCAGCCGTCGGGGGCCGAGACGGGCCCCAGCAGATCGGCCCACCCTGCGATCGCACCATCGGCCCCAGCGGCCTCTTCAGTCATCGGCGCGGGCGGCGGTGCCCCCGTGCAGGCGGGCAACACCGTACAGAGCAAAACCATACCGGCCACCGCCGGAAGTTGAGAAATACGTTTCATAGCGTTGGGGGCAAAAAAGGCTTTGGGGGTTTTGCCGTAACCGATCCGAGCAACCCTGCCAAAACCGAGGATATCGACAGCCGGTCTTCCCCGCCCTGGGGCAAGCGCCCAGGCACAGTAGGAAATAGGGCCATCACGGTACTTCAGCGCCAAAGCGGGAGATTCCCGACGCTGTCGGCTAACTCCCAGTCTGCCGAGTAGCCAGCGGTTTGCCCGCGATGTTTCCAGAATTGAAACCGCTTCTCCCGCCGCCGTTAAACGTTCTGGGCGACCACTGCCCGCAGGTGACGGGCAGCTGCCCACCGCTTGGGTTTACCCTGCCTAGGCTTCAGATCGCTCAAAAGGATCTGTGGGCGTGCCCTGATGAAACACCATTTGCCACCCCGATGTATCTAAGCGCCAAATTGACGATCGGTTGGTGTATCGAAACAACTCCCCCGCCGGGTTCCCATGGGCATCTCGATAGGTCAGTAACGCTATCGAGTCGGAAAGCGATTTAACGACAAAATCCTGGGCATGAATCTGCGGTGGGTCTGGATCTAATGGCAACGACATCAGCGTGTCATCGCGCCCATAGGCAGCTCCGGAACGACCAAACTCCTTGAAGTCAGGCGCAAGCAACTGTGCCAAGCGCTCTCGATTCCTACGGCACTCAGGGCGATGAAGCTCGCACTCTAACTCGCGCAGTGTAGCTAGCAGGGATCGGTTCTCCATCGGACTACTCCATGACTTCGGGTGAAGGGTTAATCCATTTCATCGGTGTTCCCCATATTCCATGCTTAAAAAAGCGATCGCCGCTTTGTCTAAACCCCACTTTTTGGTAAAAGCCAACCGCTTCTTCTGCGGCGTTGACGGTAACTTCATTCAAATCATCGCTACATCGGCT
>DATIVG010000114.1:0-5684 GCA_035466075.1 Nodosilinea sp.
TTCAATTTTTAGAAACCCAGGTGCAGGGCATGGCGGTGCTGGTTTCCCGCACCGGCTACACGGGGGAGCTGGGCTACGAGCTGTTTGTGGCACCGGGCGATGGCGCGCAGCTGTGGCACCTGCTGATGGAGGCGGGCGGGCCTGCGGGCCTGCTGCCCCTGGGCATGAGGGCACTGGAGCGAGCCCGGATTGAGGCGGGGCTGCTGGCCAGGGGCTCCGAGTTTGACGATTTGATTTCGCCCTACCAGGCGGGGATTGGCTGGGCCGTGGCGATGAAAAAGCCTGACTTTATCGGCAAGGCGGCGCTGGCGGAGATCCGCCGCCAGCCGCCGCGGGTGGCGGTGGGGCTGGTGCTGGCAGGGCCAGAGGTGGCGGCCCACGGGCAGCCGGTGTTTGCTGCCGGGCAACGGTGGCGGGTGGGGCAGATTACCAGCGCCACGTTTTCGCCGGTGCTCCAGGCCAGCATTGCCATGGCCCAGGTGGTGCCGGAGTATGGCGAGCCGGGCACGGCGGTGGAGGTGGGGCTGCTGGACGGCTTCAAACGCCGGGTGAAGGCGACGGTGGGGCCGCTGGCGGCCTTTGACCCCACCAAGAGCCGGGTGCGGGCATGAGTGGGGCTGCGGGCCTGAATTTAATAGGCATGGGTATGGTAAAAATCGCCCAGCCCTGGGATCTGGCCGGGCCGGACGGGCTGGAGGTGGCCAGGGCCCTGGTGGGCGAGACGGTGGATCACCTGGCCCCGTTTCAGTCGATGGAGACAGTGCTGGCGGGGGAGAGCTGTGCGGTGCTGCGGATGTGCGATCGCGCCTTTCGGCTCACCTACCCTGGCCCCCTCGATCAGCTGGTCACACCGCTCCAGCGGCAGGTCTGGCTCAAACAGCTGCCCTGGATGGGGGCGGTGGCCCTACCGGCCCAGGTATTACCGCATCTGGCGGCGCGGGCCACTGTGCGCGCCCCCCACCGGCTGGAGGGGCTGCCGCTGCACCGGGCGGTGCCCGCGACCCTCGGCACTATTCCCGTTTTGCTGTGGCACCACCCGATCGGAGCCCAGCCCGCTCTGGAGCTGCACCTGGCCCACACCCAAATAGAACCATTCAGACAATGGATTCAATCCATCCCTGATGGTTCAGTATCGCTGACTACAGCCCATCCCTAAATTGCGTTGCACACTCTTGACATAACAAGTTAGCCAAGAAAAGTGGTCTACCTAAGGTCTTAAATCCAAGTGATTTGGGACTGCGAGATCTGTTTTTTTGGCCCGACTCGACGGTCTTAACAAGTCAGTTTCATAACTTGTTAGCCCACTTGTGTTTTAGCAAGTCGGTCGTTCTATGGGCGCAATTTCTTTCGTACAACTCAATGGACAGCTAGGAGTGATCTATGTCTCCTGAATCGCAAGAATTTTTGGCGACCTTTGTATCAGAGTCTTACTACTACTGGGCCTCTGTACTCATGTTGCTAATTCACGTGGGCTTTTTAGCGTACGAGGGTGGCGCGGCCCGCTCCAAAAACGTGTTGGCCACCATGGTCAAAAACCTGATGACCCTGGCGCTGGTGGGTCTCACCTTCTTTTTCTTTGGCTGGTGGGTGTACAACGCCTTTCCGCTGTTTCCCCTCCAGGGCGGCGTCGTCGGCCCCTGGACTGACCCCGCCGCCGAGGGCGCTGTGGGCGATGTGCTGGGTCTGGTGCAGGCCTCCTACCCCTGGTCGCCCGCCCTGGGGCCCAACATCGCCGACAACCTCACCGGCGTGTTCTGGTTTGCCTTTGCCCTGTTTGCCATGACCACCGCCTCCATTTTGTCGGGGGCTGTGATTGAGCGCATCAAGATTGGGGCCTATTCGATTTTGGCGATTGTGCTGGGCTCCTTCACCTGGGTGGTAGCCGCCGCCTGGGGCTGGAATCCCTACGGTTGGCTGTTTACCCAGCTGGGCTACCACGACTTTGGCTGTGCCGGTCTGCTGCACGCGGTGGCGGGCTTCTTCGCCCTGGGGGTGCTGATCAACCTCGGCCCCCGCATCGGCAAGTTTGACGCCCAGGGCAACCCCCGGGTGATTATGCCCCACAACCTGCCCCTCACCATGGTGGGGCTGATGCTGATCTTCGTGGGCTTCTACGCGTTCCTGGCCGCCTGCGTGATCTTCGTGCCGGGCCAAACCGTGGAGACCACTATCTACGGTACGCCCATGACCCTGGCCTCGGTGGGGGTCAACACCACCCTGGCCCTGTCTGCCGGTCTGGTGGGGGCCTACATGGGCTCCAAGGCCGACCCGTTCTACACCATTTCTGGTGGTCTGGCGGGCATTATTTCGGTCGGGGGTGGGCTCGATATTTACAGCCCCGCCATCGTCATTCTGCTGGCCTTTATCGGGGCCTACTCCATGCCTTTTGTGGGTAACGCCATTGAGAAAGCCGGGATTGACGATGCGGTGGGGGCCTTTGCGGTACACGGCTACTGCGGCATTTTAGGGGCCCTGTTTGTGGGCATCTTTGCCGCAGGTTTCCCCAACCCCGAGGGCGTGCCCGCGATTAACTTTGGAGCCCAGCTGTTGGGGGCCGCGCTGTGTGCCATTATGCTCGGCTTTTTGCCCGGCTATGGGGTCAGCTACGTGCTCAAAAAAATGGGCATGCTGCGCGTTTCTGAGGCTGAAGAAATCGCGGGTCTCGATCTGGCTGACTTTGGCATTGAGGGCTACCCCGAGTACTCAATTTTGCCTGAGCAAAATGGCCACAGCACCATGCCAGCGATGCCCATGACGGAGGTAGTACCCAAGTCTTGATCAGGCTGTAGTTTGGCGGCTAGCGTTAGCCTTCATCGCTGTATTTTGAGGATTGCGGAACTATGTCAAGCCCATTTTCCACCTTTGAAGAATTTCAGGGGGCCATCGATGGCCCCACCGGGGGGGCAATTTACACCTTTGCGGGCAGCCCTGCTATCAACACCATTGCGCTGCTGCTCAGCGTTGGCATTTTCCTCTGGTTTTTGCTGCGCACCTTTACCACCCACTACGATGTGCCCACCGTGGACAAGTCGCTGAACCACCTGAGCGCCTTTATTGTGGCCGGGTTGCTGTCTCTGGTCGGGGCCGAGTATCGCCCCACCGCCGAGCCCAGCCAGGCCGCTGAGGCCCAGCCCCAGGTGGTGGCGCAGCGGCCCAGTGCCAAGGCGGCTGTGGGCCTGCTGGGCCTGGTCGGCATTGGGTTGCCCGCCCGCGGGCGCTCGCGCCGCAAGGGCCTCTACCGCGACATCAAGTCGTCCCGGTAGGGCAGGGGTAAACCTGTTGCAACACGTGTTCCATATAGCGTTCCGATAAACCCGTCGTTGCCCCATTAGCAAATTGCTAATGGGGCTTTTTTTGCCCGACAGCCATGCCCTGGCGCTATGATTTGCCTTAGCCGTGGAGCGATGGGGTGTGGTTGCCTTGGTAAATAGGCCTGGGGTGGATAGGTCTGACTTGACTCGTCTGGAGAGCTGGTCGCAGGCCCAGCAAGGCAGTGTGGCGGCGATAGCAAATCTGCTGACGACCGCCCTGGACAATTTGGGGGTGAAGGTAGAGGTGTCGAGGCGCGATCGCACCCTCTATGTTTTTCTCACCGCTGGCACAACGCCCCTGCCCGAGGGCTCCCCAGCCGAGGTTTACGGCCTGATCAAGACCCTGGCCCCAGCGGACATCACCCACCTCAAGGTGCTCGACGGCACTAACCGCCGCCTAGTTGATCGCTGGCAGCACGACTTTGATCTCCAGGCCCCCTCGCCGCCAGAGGTCTTAGCTCCCGTTGCCCCGCTGCCGAGCCCGCTCCAGGCAATAGAACCCGCTGCCCCAGCCCCCGATCGCCGTCCCCAGCCAGTCGGGGGCCCCCGGCGGTGGGCCGCGCTGCCTCTGGTGGTGTCCCTGGCGTTTGGCCTGGCCGCAGGCGTCACCCACTGGCGCTACGACCAACGCGGTGCTGACGCCCCCGCTACCCCAGCAACGGCGGGTCTCGCCCTGCCCCCGCTCCCTGCACCCCCACCGGCTGAGGCCCAGGCCGTCCCCCTAGACCCTGAACCCCCAGCCCCTGAGCCCCCGGTCGCCCTCACCATCAAGGCGGTGGGCGACATCATCCCCGGTACCGACTACCAGCGCTACCGTCTGCCCGACGATTGGCAATACCTGTTTCGCAGCATTCAGTACCACCTGGGCGAGGCCGACATCACCTTTGGCAATTTTGAAAGCACCCTCACCGAGGTGCCCCACAGCGCCAAAGACACCCGCAGCGCCAATACCTTTGCCTTTCGCACCCCGCCCTGGTACGCCAGCGTGCTCAAGGAAGCCGGGTTTGACGTGCTGAGCGTAGCCAACAACCACTCGATGGATTTTTTTGAGCAGGGCTTTGCCGACACCATCGCCCACATCGAAGCCGCCGGGATGAAAGCCGTGGGCCGCAAAGACACCATTCTCTACGTCGAGGCCGGGGGCCAAACGGTGGCCTTTATCGCCTTTAGCAACTACGCCGAGCACAACCGCGTGCAGGATGTAGAGGGTGCGATCGCACTGGTGCAAACCGCCAGCGCCCAGGCCGATATCGTCGTGGTCTCCTTCCACGCGGGCAAAGAAGGCACCGGGGCCACCGTCACCCGCGACCAGGACGAGCTATTTTTCTCCGAAAATCGCGGCAATGTGGTGCGCTTCTCCCGCGCCGTCATCGACCACGGGGCCGACCTGGTGCTGGGCCACGGCCCCCACGTGCCCCGCGCCCTGGAGCTTTACAACAACAAGCTGATCGCCTACTCCCTGGGCAATTTCCTCGGCTACCGCAGCCTCTCCACCGTCGGCCCCCTGGGCACCTCGCTGATTTTGCAAACCGACCTCGATGCCCAGGGCAATTTCGTCGGTGGCCGCATCATCCCCGTCGCCCTCGACAACAACGGTGTGCCCTACCTCGACGACCACTTCGGCGGCGTGGTGCTGGTTCGCCAGTTCACCCAGCGCGATTTTCCCGACACGCCGTTGGAGATTGATGATTTGGGCTATGTGCGGCGGCGGTGAGGGGGATGTGGGGTGTAGATGCGGAGCGGCTTCCCGCAGGGTAGGGGTGAGGGAGTAATGGTGTGATGGGGAGGTAGGGGAGGTGAGGGAGGTAGGGGTGACAGAGTAATGGAGTGTAGGCGCGGAGCGGCTTTCCGCAGGATTAGGGTGATGGTGCAGTTCTGAATTTTGTAAGTCCTTCGGACTGGCTCTGCCTACACGAAGCGTCTCCAGAGGAAAAATTCTTAATTTTGAATTTTAGAACGGCAAATTTGCTCAGAAACCTGCTTTCTGCCAACGAAGTATATTAGTGGCAAAGCATTTCTTACTCCCAATCTTCCCCGAGCCCTGTGACAGATCTATCTGCCTCCGCTGCTGGCTACGACGTGTTTATCTCCTACAGCACCCAAGACAAAGCCTGGGTACGGGGCGAGCTGCTGCAAACTCTTGAAAACGCTGGTCTCACGGTCTGCATCGACTGTCGCGACTTTCGCCCAGGGGCACCGAGTGTCACCGAAATCGAGCGGCTCATGGAAGCTAGCCGCCGCACTCTGGTGGTGCTCACCCCCAGCTACCTCGCCAGCGAATGGACAAAGTTTGAAACCCTGCTGCTGCAAACCGACGACCCCGCCAACCAAAACCTGCGGCTGCTCCCCATTCTCCAAACCCCCTGCGACATT
>DATIVG010000115.1:0-3022 GCA_035466075.1 Nodosilinea sp.
GGCAGGCAATAAAAGTGGGGGCGAATGCCGCCTTTGAAGAGACTATTGCGGCTAAAGAGCAAATGCTGGGGCGTAATCGTGGCGGCGACCTGGTCGGCAGATAGGACAAACTGCACCGCATCTGAGGTGGTGATGTGCTCAAGCACCACGCGCAGTTTGGGAAATTGCGAGGCCAGGGGGATCAGGTATCTCTCGATGAACACTTTCTCGCGATCGAAGATATCGATATCGCCGTCAGTCACCTCTCCGTGGAGCAGTAGCGGCAGGTCTACCTGCTGCATGGCTGCGAAGACGCGATCGCACCTGCGAATATCCGTTACACCTAAGTCTGAGTTGGTGGTTGCCCCCGCCGGGTAGTACTTTACCGCCTTGATAAACTGAGATGCCTTGGCCGCGACAATCTCCTCGGGGCTGGTGTTGTCTGTCAGGTAGAGGGTCATCAGGGGCTCAAACGAGCTCCCCGCCGGAAGCGCCGCCAAGATGCGATCGCGGTAGGCCGCCGCATCGGCCACAGAGCGCACGGGGGGTTTCAGGTTGGGCATGACGATGGCGCGGGCAAACTGACGCGCCGTGTGGGGCAAAACGGCTTTTAGGGCAGCGCCATCCCGTAGGTGCAGGTGCCAGTCATCGGGTCGAGTCAGGGTGAGCTTTTGCATGTTTCCAGCATAAAACAGTTAGCAACCGGGGTTGCCCAGGCCGGTGCAGAGTCGCCGATAGACTGGCCTCGCCCCGCCCCTCCCAAGAATGAACAGGCGGACTGTTCCTACAGCACCCGCCCCGATGCCCCGCGCGGCAGGTACTCACCCATGCCCGCCTGCCCCAGCCACTGATCGCCATCGACAATGCACTGGCCGCGCAGAAACACCTTCTTCACCTTGCCGGTGACCTCGCGCCCCTCAAACAGCGAGTAGTCCACCAGCGAGTGGTGGGTGCTGGCGCTGAGGGTGTGGGTTTCGTTGGGGTCAAACAGCACCAGGTCGGCGTCGCTGCCGACGGCAATCGTGCCCTTGCGGGGAAACAGGCCAAACATTTTGGCCGGGGCGGTGGCGGTGAGCTGCACAAAGCGGTTGAGGTTGATGCGCCCCGCCCTCACGCCGCCGTCGTAGAGCAGGGTGAGCCGCAGCTCTACCCCCGGGGCGCCGTTGGGGATGCGGTTGAAGTTGTCGCGGCCAAACTGCTTAGATTTGAGGATGCCCAGGGGGTTCTCATTCATGCAGAAGGGGCAGTGGTCGGTGGCCACCAGCTGCAAGTCGTCAAACTGAAGCCCCCGCCACAGGGCGTGCTGGCAGTCGTGGTTGCGCAGGGGTGGGGTCATCACGTATTTCGCCGCCTCAAAGCCGGGGGCGTCGTACTCCGACTCATCCAAAAACAGGTAGTGGGGGCAGGTTTCGGCAAAGGCGTGGATGCCGCGATCGCGGGCCTCTACCACCGCTTCCAACGCCTCCTTGGCCGACAGGTGCACAATGTACACCGGCACCTCCGCCAGCTCGGCAATGCGAATTACCCGGTGGGCGGCCTCGCCCTCCATCAGGCTGGGGCGGGTGAGCTGGTGGTACTTGGGCGAAGTGTTGCCCTGCTCCAGCGCTTCTTCGATCAGCGCCTGAATGACAACGCCATTTTCGGCGTGGAGGTTGACCATGCCGCCGTGGTCGCCGGTGCGGCGCATGGTTCTAAAAATGTCGGCGTCGTCAACCATCAGCACGCCGGGGTAGGCCATGTAGAGCTTAAAGCTAGACACGCCGTCGTGGTTGATCAAGTCGGGCAGCTCGGCCAGCGACTCCGCATTGATGTCGGTGAGAATGACGTGAAAGGCGTAGTCAACGCAGCACTGGGGCTCGGCCGCCGCCAGGCGTCTATCCAACGCCGCCTTGGGGCTGTCGCGGTGAAACTGCTGGGCAAAGTCAATGATCGTGGTGGTACCGCCAAAGGCCGCCGACTTGGTGCCTGTTTCAAAGGTGTCGCAGGTGTAGACATCGTTGCCCATGGGGGTTTCCATGTGCACATGGGCGTCAATGCCGCCGGGCAGCACGATCAGCCCGGCGGCATTGTGGCAAACCGCATTCTCGACTGAGAGCTGGCGACCAATCGCCTCAATGCGGCCATCTTGAATGAGAATGTCAGCCTGGTAGTCGTCTACCGCAGTGACAATGCGACCACCCTGGATCAATACCGATGTCATAGCAAGCCCCGTTGAAGCAAAACTGAAGCGAAACGGCTGGCCGGTTGGCCCAGCTACCTATCCCTCGCGGGGGAGCGCAGCGTTGCTATGACTATAGTGAGCGACCCAAAATTCGCCCATTAAATAAATGTGCAGTTGTAGGGGGAATGGTTCAGGGTTTAGGGTACAAGGATCCATCGTGAACCTTGCACCGTGAACCTTGCGCCGTAACCCCCAAACCCCTAGTTGCGATAGTGCAGCTCTTCCAGCCAGGTGCGCAGCTCGTCGGCGGAGGCGTGGTCGATGGCCAGCTGGGTAATCGGGTCGTAGGCATTCCACAGGGGTTGCCCAGAGGCGTCGTTGGCGGGCCAGACGCGGGGTTCGCTGGTGGTTTCCAGGCGGGCTAGCAGAGCCGACCAGAGGTTGCCGAACTTAGTGCCCAGACGGAGGGACGGGCTGGCGGTGTGGATCGGCCAATAGCTGCTGTTCATGATTTAGATCTCCTGTTGCGTTGAGGGGGTTTTTCACCCACAACCTAACAATAGATTTCTGTAGCTAAAAGTACAAAAGCTTTCGGTCATGGCTAGTATGAAAAACTTTCATGGCCAAGACGGGGCTCTGCGGGGCGTCTAGTGCAGCGTCAGCCATCAAAATTGGGATGCCTGGGGGTTGGGTAAAACGCAGGCATCCCAACGTCAGAGCCAGTGTTGT
Organism: Nodosilinea sp.; assembly: GCA_035466075.1. Lineage (GTDB taxonomy): Bacteria > Cyanobacteriota > Cyanobacteriia > Phormidesmidales > Phormidesmidaceae > Nodosilinea. Next base: position 2,870 of record DATIVG010000115.1, read on the forward strand.
GGGGTGCTGCGATCGCACCACCTGACCTACCACCGGCTTGACAGACCACTAGCTGTTCCGGGGTGCTTCGCCAGATCTGTATCGATTTGTCAAAGGCTGCTATTCCAGAGAAACCGTAGCGTACTATACAGACATAGAGATAAATCGTTCATC
>DATIVG010000116.1:0-7511 GCA_035466075.1 Nodosilinea sp.
GAGACCGAAGAGCGGGAGAGCATTCGCCAAATCTCCGCCATGGAAGCGATCAAGCTGCAAGAAAACGGCCTGCCTCAGCAAAAGACCGTCCAGGCTGAGACCTTCTCCGCCCCCGTCGCCAAAAAAGAGCCCAGCTTTGAGCGCCGTAAAGTAGACACCAACCTGGACATGTTCCGCCAAATGGCTAAGGACATGAAAAAGTAGTCCATCCGGCCCCAGCTGGGGCCCCACATCCCTTGCCAATGAATACCTGGGGGCGCTGCTGAGCAGCGCCCCTTTATTTTGAATATTTTTCTCTCGCAAATGAATTGACCAGAGTTGGCAAGAATCAACAACCTGCCCCCTTTTTTCGTTACCTTTGGTAAAGATTCTTTTCTCCCCGCCTTTGGAGCTTTCCCATGCTGCGTCTAGAGCACATCAGCAAGATCTATCCCACCGGGGAAGTTCTCAAAGACGTCAACTGGGAAGTCAAACCCGGCGATCGCATCGGGCTTGTCGGCGTCAACGGCGCGGGCAAATCGACCCAGCTCAAAATTATCACCGGCAAAATCGAGCCCACCACCGGCACCATCATTCGCCCCGCCGACCTCAAAATCGCCTACCTCTCCCAGGAGTTTGAGGTTGACCCCAGCCACACCGTGCGCGACGAGTTTTGGACCGTATTTAAAGAGGCCAACGAGGTGCAGTCCAAACTGCACCACATCCCCACGCTGATGGAGACCGCCGACCCCGACGAGCTCGATCGCCTCATCCACGAGCTCGACAAGCTCCAGCGCCGCTTTGACGCCCTCGGCGGCTACGGCCTGGAGTCGCAGATTGAGAAGATCTTGCCCGAGATGGGCTTTGAGGCCAGCGACGGCGATCGCTACGTCAGCGAGTTTAGCGGCGGCTGGCAGATGCGCATGGGCCTGGGCAAAATCTTGCTGCAAGCCCCCGATGTGCTGCTGCTCGACGAGCCCACCAACCACCTCGACCTCGACACCATCGAGTGGCTTGAGGGCTACCTCAAAAAGCTCACCACCCCCATGGTGATCGTCTCCCACGACCGAGAATTTCTCGATCGCCTCTGCACCCAGATCGTCGAGACCGAGCGGGGCGTTTCGACCACCTACCTGGGCAACTACACCGCCTACCTCACCCAAAAAGAAGAAAACCTGGCCGCCCAGCTCAGCACCTTTGAGCGCCAGCAAAAGGAGATTGCCAAACAGCAGGCCTTTGTCGATCGCTTTCGAGCCAGCGCCACCCGCAGCACCCAGGCCAAAAGCCGCGAAAAACAGCTCGACAAGGTGGAGCGCATTGAGGCCCCCACCGGCAGCGTGCGCACCCTGCACTTTCGCTTTCCCCCCGCCCCCCGCAGCGGGCGCGAGGTGGTCACCATTAGCGATCTCACCCACAACTACGACGAGAAAATTTTGTTTCTCGGGGCAAATTTATTGATTGAGCGGGGCGATCGCATTGCCTTCCTCGGCCACAACGGCGCGGGCAAATCGACTCTACTGCGCATGATCGCCGGGCTCGAAACCCCCGCCGACGGCCAGGTCGAAGTGGGCAACCACAACGTGATCCCCAGCTATTTTGAGCAAAACCAGGCCGAGGCCCTCGACCTGGAGAAAACCGTGATTGCCACCATTCACGACGAAGTACCCGACTGGACCAACGAAGAAGTTCGCACCCTGCTGGGGCGCTTTTTGTTTACCGGCGACATGGCCTTCAAGCAGGTCAAGGCCCTCAGCGGTGGCGAAAAGGCCCGCCTTGCTCTAGCCAAAATGCTGCTGCGCCCCGCCAACCTGATGATGCTCGACGAGCCCACCAACCACCTCGATATTCCCGCCAAGGAAATGCTGGAGGAAGCGCTTCAGCACTACGACGGCACGGTGCTGCTGGTCTCCCACGACCGGTACTTTATTTCGCGGGTGGCCACCAAGATTGTCGAAATTCGCGATGGCGAACTGCGGCTCTACCGGGGTGACTACCACTACTACCTCGACAAGGTAGCCGAAGAAGCTCAGCAGGCTCAGCAGGCGGCCCTGGCGGCGGAGAAAAAAGCCAAGGCCGACGCCAAGCGGCAGCAACAGCAGGCCAAGCGCAAAGCGGGGGCCGCCAAGTAAAGCGGTTTACAAAATAAGGCGGTTGTAGAGTAATATGCCTTTTATAAAAATTTTTTCAAAAGTTAACGGTCTGCCTCAGCCTCAGCGCTGACAGGCCGGTTAAATATCAGCTATATCGTCACAGTCATGTCGTCACGGTTCGCTAGCTGTTTTGCCCAGGGCAGCGCTAGCGAGTTCTCAGGTTTTTTACTAGTGCTTAGCGCCCGGCTAAACGCCTTTGCTAGAGCCATCCAGCTGCGCTCCGACTCCGCTTCGGGGCCCATTTCTGGATGATATGATTGCTGAGACGTTCGTCCAAGTCCCAAGGATTCGTAACCCATGAGTCAAGCGTCAATCCCGCCGATGGTGCTGATTATCCTCGACGGCTGGGGATATCGGGAAAATACAGACGGCAACGCCATTGCCGCCGCCAAAACCCCGGTGATGGACAGTCTGTGGGCGGCCTATCCCCGCACCTTGATCCGCACTTCAGGAAAGGATGTGGGGCTGCCCGAGGGTCAAATGGGGAACTCCGAGGTCGGCCACCTCAACATTGGGGCGGGTCGCATTGTGCCCCAGGAGCTGGTGCGGATTTCCGATGCCGTGGACGACGGCACCATTCAGGAAAACGAAGCGCTGCTGGAGGTGTGCCAAGCGGTTCGCTACCGCAACAGCAAGCTGCACCTGATTGGGCTGTGCTCTGAGGGTGGGGTGCATTCTCACCTGTCGCACCTGTTTGGCCTGCTGGAGATGGCCAAAGCCCAGGACATTGACGATGTCTGTATTCACGTCATCACCGATGGCCGCGACACCAAGCCCACCGAAGGGCAGGTGGCGGTGCAAAAAATTCAGGACTACGTCGATCAGCTGGGGCTGGGGCGGCTGGTGACCCTGAGCGGGCGCTACTACGCCATGGATCGCGATAACCGCTGGGATCGCGTGGAGAAAGCCTACCGGGTGCTGGCCGACCCGGGCGCGGGCACGGGGCAAAGTGCCATGGAGGCGCTGCTGGCCTCCTATGAGCGAGAGATCAACGATGAGTTTGTGGAGCCGGTGCGGCTGGCCGCCGGGGCCGTTGCCCCCGACGACGGGGTAATTTTCTTCAACTTTCGCCCCGACCGGGCTCGCCAGCTGACCCAGGCGCTGGTAGACCCCCACTTTAAGGGCTTTGAGCGGCAGCTGATTGCCCCCCTGAGCTTTGTCACCATGACCCAGTACGACCCGGAGATGCCGGTCAAGGTGGCCTTTCAGCCCCAAAACCTGAGCAATATTTTGGGCGAGGTAGTGGCCAACCACGGGCTCAAGCAGTTTCGCACCGCCGAAACCGAAAAGTACGCCCACGTCACCTATTTCTTTAACGGCGGCCTGGAAGAGCCGCTGGCTGGCGAAGATCGGGAGCTGGTGTCGAGCCCGATGGTGGCCACCTACGATAAGGCACCGGAGATGTCGGCGGCAGCGGTGACCGATACCGCCATTGCGGCGGTGGAGAAGGGAATTTATTCGCTGGTGGTGATCAACTACGCCAACCCTGACATGGTGGGGCACACCGGCCAGATGGAGGCCACGGTGACGGCCCTACAGTCGGTGGATCGCCATCTGGGCCGTTTGATTGAGAGCATTGGCAAGGCGGGAGGCACCGCCATCATCATTGCCGACCACGGCAATGCCGAGCTGATGTGGGACGAAAACCATAAGCCCTGGACGGCCCACACCACCAACCCGGTGCCCTTTATTTTGGTGGAGGGGGAAAAGCTGAAGATTCCGGCCTACGGTGGCGATGTCAATCTGCGTGAGGATGGCCGTCTGTCTGACATTGCCCCCACTATTCTGCAAATTTTGGGTCTGCCCCAGCCCCAGGAAATGACCGGGCGATCGATGTTTTTGCCCGCCGATGTGGAGATTCGCAGCAATCGGACGCCGGTGAAGCTGTCGATTTAGGCGGGGGGTGCGATCGCACCTCCTCACGCCCTTACCCTTGGGGTATAGTGAAATTTGTGGTGTAACCGACACCCAGGCCATAGCGCCCGCCGCCCTTTGCCCACGTCAAGCAGGCTAGTTTGAGAACGCGATGATAGTTACCACAATTTTGAAGGTTATCTGGATGGTTGCCGCTGTGGGCCTCACAGCCCTGGTGCTGCTCCACAGCCCCAAGGGCGACGGGTTAGGCGGTTTGGGCGGCCAAGCCCAGCTGTTTACCAGCACCAAGAGCGCAGAAACCACCCTCAACCGCGTCACCTGGACCTTGACGGTGCTGTTTATGGGCCTCACGGTGGTGCTCAGCGCTGGCTGGCTCAACGCCCCCGTTGCCCCTCCGGCCCTCTAGATTTCAGAGTCTAGTGGTCTGTCAAGCCTAAATTTGTAGGCTGGGTGGCGCGATAGCAGAACCCAACAAAACTAGCTCTGGCGCTGGGTTTCACTCAACCTACAAAAATCTAAGCTTTAGAGTTCTGAGCTTTAGAGCTTCAATTGCTTGCTTCAGCCCTGGCGGCGCCCTAGAGCTCCGCCAGGGTTTTGAGCGGCTGGGCCGCCAGGTCAGGAAACACCTCCCGCACCGCCGGGTGCACCAGCTGCCCCCCCGACACGCTCAGCCCGCCGCGCAGGGCTTCATCCTGGGCCACGGCGGCCCGGCCCTGGCGCGCCAGCTTGAGCACGTAGGGCAGGGTAGCGTTGTTTAAGGCCTGGGTGGCCGTCCAGGGAACGGCACCGGGCATGTTGGGCACGCCAAAGTGCACCACCCCCTGCTCGACGTAGGTGGGCTGGCTGTGGGAGGTCGGGCGCAGGGTCTCGATACAGCCCCCCTGATCGACCGCCACATCGATAATCACCGAACCAGGGCGCATGGCACCGACCAGCTCCTTACCAACCAGGGTGGGGGCTTTGCGGCCAGGCACCAGCACCGCCCCAATCAGCAGGTCGGCCTGGGGCACCGAGGCTTCAATCTGCGCGGAGCTGCTGTAGAGCAGCTCTACCCGAGAGCCAAACAGGGTTTCCAGGTAGGCCAGCCGGTCGACATTGAGATCGATAATTTGCACCCTGGCCCCCAGCCCGACAGCCATTTTGGCTGCTTCGGTACCCACCACACCGCCGCCCAAAATCACCACCGTCCCCGGTGCCACGCCCGGCATGCCGCCCAGCAGCACGCCGCGCCCACCCTGCTGCCGCTCCAGGTAGCGGGCTCCAAACTGCACCGACAGGCGACCGGCAATAATGCTCATGGGCGTCAGCAGCGGCAGCCGACCGTCGGGGGTGACCACGGTTTCGTAGGCGATGGCTTCAATGCCGCTGTGCAGCAGGGCCTCGGTCAAGGTCCGCTCTGCGGCCAGGTGCAGGTAGGTAAATAAAATCAGATCGGGGCGAAAGAAGCCGTATTCAGACGGCTGGGGCTCTTTTACCTTCACCACCATCTCCTGGGCCCAGGCGGTGGCGGCCTCCGCCGCCAGGGTGGCCCCGGCCCGCTGATAGTCGTCATCCCCAAAGCCAGAGCCAGCCCCGGCCCCAGCCTGCACCACCACCTGGTGCCCCTGCTGGCAGAGGCTCTGCACCGCTGCTGGGGTCAAACCCACGCGAAACTCCTGATCTTTGATTTCCGTCGGCAGCCCAATGCGCATAGAGTCTGACCCTGCATGAATGGCGATACCTCCCCATCCTAGCTAAACCTAGGGGGGCAGCTCCAGGGCGACTACTGGGAGTTACGCCGGTGCCATGGGGAGATAGAGGGTAAAACAGCTGCCCTGGCCCGCCTCTGAAGCCAGCCCAATGGTGCCGTTGTGCAGGTGGGCAATGCGCTGCGACAGGTGCAAGCCCAGGCCGTGGCCCGCCCGCGCCTGATTGCCCTGGCGAAACCATTCAAACACCGCCGTTTGCTCATCGCCGGGAATGCCAATGCCGGTGTCGGCCACCGACACCCAGATCCAGGCCGGGGGCGAACTCCGCCCCCTGGGCTCGGAGACCCCAGGGGGCAGCTCGGGACTACTGCCCACCGTCACCGTGACCCCGCCTGCGTCGGTAAATTTGATGGCGTTGCCCACCAGGTTGGTGATTACCCGGCGCAGCTCCAGGTGGTCGCCCAGCACGGTCAGGGCGGTCTCGGCCCAGGGCTGATCTAAGGCTAGCCGCCCGCCGCCCGCCTGAGCAGCCTGATGGGGCGAGGGGCGGGTACTGCCATTGGCCTCCGCCCTGCGCCCCGCGTGGCCGTTGCTGCCCGGTAGGGTGGGGGAAACCTGCTCGGCGCGGCGAAATAGACAGGTGAGGTGCTTCTCGGCGGCGATGGGGGCGAGCTCCATGACCACGGTTTCGGTCAGGGCCAGCAGGTCAACCGGCGACAGGGTGAGGGCTTTGTGACCCGCCTCGTGGCGGTAGACCTCTAGCAGGGTATTGACCATGCTGAGCAGGTGGCGATTGCTCTCCACGATGGTGGCCATGGCCTGCTTGGCCTCCTCGGCCACCTCGCCAAAGGCGTCGCCCTGGCACAGCTTAAGCATGCGGTTGGCGGCCACCAGCGGGGTGCGCAGGTCGTGGGTGAGGCGGGCAACAAAGTCGTCGCGCTGGCGAATCATGGCGGATTGGGCGTCCATGCTGCGCTTGAGGCGAAGTAGCGATCGCACCCTCGCCCGGAGCTCATTGACATCCACCGGCTTGCGAATAAAATCGTCGGCACCAGCATCTAGCCCCTGCACCAGGCTCGACTGGTCATGGGCCGTAATTAGCAAAATGGGAATGTAGGGCAGGGTAGCGTCCTGGGTCGCGTCGTAGCGAATCTTCTGAGTAACGGCGTAGCCATCCAGCCCCGGCATCATCACATCCAGCAAAATCAGGTCGGGTGGTGCCCGGTGCACCATGGTTAGCGCCTCCTGACCGCTGCCCACGCAGGTGACGTGGTAGTCGGGGTCATCGAGAATGGCTTCGATGAGGAACAAATTGTCGGGAGAGTCGTCTACAGCGAGGATGCTATAGCAATCATGGGAAGGATCCGGAGGCATTACAGGTTCAAGGCTACGATCGCGGTGCTCTATTAGCATAGTCGCCCTCAAAAAAGGTTCAAGAGCCCACTTCACTGATGACACGGCCCCGGGGAAACAGCCTCTATCCCAGGGCATAAGTCGATTAACCTAGTCATTCCCCAGTCCCCAATCCATCCCCTTTTCGCCTTATAGCTCAGCCATCCACGGCCCGCTGCTCCGCTTCGGCCCCGGCTCCACCTAGGGCAGGGTAAATAACTCTAAGGTCTGAATGCGGCCGCGAATGGGCTGCTCGCCCACCGATTTGAGTGGCCATTGCCCCAGCCGCTGCTGGGTGGTCGCGCTCACCAGCAGGGGGTGCCCCAAGGACTTGGTGAGAGCTTCCAGCCGGGCCGCCACATTCACCGTGTCGCCAATCACCGTAAACTCTAGCCGACTGCCGGTGCCCAGGCAGCCCGCCACCACC
>DATIVG010000117.1:0-18961 GCA_035466075.1 Nodosilinea sp.
GCCAGACAGGAAATCAAGGTCGTAACGTTGCCGTCTAAAATGCTGGAAAAGGCTCGGTAAAAACCCGACTCAACCGAGCGGTAGAGGGTTTTGCCCGCTTGAAGCTCTTCGCGGGTGCGCTCAAAGATCAGCACGTTAGCATCGACTGCCATGCCGATGCTGAGAATAAACCCGGCAATGCCCGGCAGCGTGAGGGTCACCCCCAGCAGGTTAAAGACTGCCCAAGTGAGCAAGGCGTAGATGATCAGGGCGATATCGGCTAGAACACCAGGCAGACGGTAGTAAATAGCCATAAACACCAGCACCAGCACCAGCCCAGCGATGCCAGCGTAGAGGCTGCGCTGAATGCTGTCGCGCCCCAGGGTGGGGCCCACGGTGCGGTTTTCCACCACCTCCACGGGCAGGGGCAGGGCGCCGCCGCGCAGCTGAATTTCGAGGTCGCGAGCCGACTGGGCCGTAAAGTTGCCCGAGATTTCGGCCCCGCCGCCGGTGATGCCGGTCTCGGCGTACTGCACGTTGACGGTGGGGGCGCTGAGCAGGCGGTTGTCTAGAAAAATGCCGATGCTGCGGCCGGTACCGGCGATCGCCTTGCTGAGTTCGGCAAAGGCGTTGCCCCCGGCGTTGTTGAACTGAATGGCAACCACCCACTGGGTGCCGCTGGTGGGCCGGGCAATGGCATCGGTGAGCTGGTCGCCCTTGAGGGTGCTGGGCTCAAACAGAGCCGCGATCGCAGCTTCACTGGCCACAATGTCAGCCTGGAGCTTGTCGATGCGGGCCTGGGTGTCAGCGGCAACCGCGCCATCGGCGGGCAGAGTCGCCTGGAGCGCCGCCAGCTCGCCCAAATGGCCCTGCAACACCTGATTCTCAATCGCCAGCTGCTGCTCGGTGCCCGACCGCTGGGCGCGAAACTCCAGCTGGGCCGTGCCCCCCAGCACCCGCTCCGCCTGCTGGGGATCGCTGACGCCGGGCAGCTGCACCAGCAGCTGGTTGTTGCCCAGCTGCTGCACCACCGCCTCCGACACGCCTAGGCCGTTGACCCGGCCCTCAACCACGGTTTGCACCGCCTCCATCTCCCGCTCAGTAATGGTGGGAATCGCCTCCGTGGGCTGCACCTGGAGGGTGAGTTGGGAGCCCCCCCGCAGGTCTAGCCCCAGACGGGTAGGCAGCTGGCTAATCACCACCACGGCGGCGATGGTGAGCGCCAAAATAACCCCTAGCCAAGCTCGATATTTTGCCATTGCGGTTTGCTGCGGTGTGGGTGAGCGAGAAATAGCCAGCCCTGGCGCCAAGCGCTCGGTGGGCAGCGCCCACCCGACAGGACCTAGCAAAGCGACAGCAGCGGCCAAGGGCGCAGGCATGCCCCCGGCGGCGGTGCCGACCAAAACAACCGGCCCTAGACCTTTAGGGCCACCATGTTCTCAACGGCAGCCTCAATTTGCTTGGGCTGCACGATCGTCAATGTCTCTAGCTTACCGTTGTAGGGGGTAGGAATGTCCTGGGAAGACAGTCGCACCACCGGCGCATCGAGCTCGTCAAAAAAGCGGTCGTTGATAGAGGCAATGATTTCGGCCCCAATGCCGCCCGTGCGCATGCACTCTTCCACAATAATCACCCGGTGGGTCTTCTTAATGGAGGCGCCAATGGTGTCAAAGTCCAGCGGCTTCAGGGAAATCAAGTCAATCACCTCGGGGTCCAGACCCTTCTTCTCCAGGCCCTTGACCGCCTGCATGACGTGGTGGCGCATGCGGGAATAGGTGAGGATGGTGACATCCTTGCCGGGCCGCACGATCTCAGCCTTGTCGAGGGGCACCAGGTACTCGTGGTTGGGCAGGTCTTCTTTCAGGTTGTAGAGCAGCACATGCTCAAAAAACAGCACCGGGTTGTCGTCGCGAATCGCTGATTTCAGCAGCCCCTTGGCGTTGTAGGGGGTAGAGCAAGCCACAATCTTCAGCCCCGGCACCGCCTGAAAGTAGGCCTCCAGCCGCTGGGAGTGCTCGGCCCCCAGCTGCCGACCCACCCCGCCGGGGCCGCGAATCACCATCGGAATTTTGTAGTTGCCGCCGGAGGTGTAGCGCAGCATGCCGGCGTTGTTGGCAATTTGGTTGAAGGCCAGCAGCAAAAAGCCCATGTTCATGCCCTCGATGATCGGCCGCAGGCCGGTCATCGCCGCCCCCACGGCCATGCCGGTAAAGCTGTTTTCGGCAATCGGGGTGTCCAGCACGCGCAGCTCGCCGTACTTCTCGTAGAGGTCCTTGGTGACCTTGTAGGAGCCACCGTAGACGCCGACATCTTCGCCCAGCACAAAGACGGTGTCGTCGCGGCCCATCTCTTCGTCGATGGCCTCGCGCAGGGCGTTAAATAAAAGAGTTTCTGCCATTGCTTTGGATGCGTTAGGGGAATGTAGGTGGGTAGGGGGGCAAGCCGATCGATGGGCAGGAGCCCTGGCAACCAGCCCTGGAATGATTCGTCAGAACTATGCGACAGCGCTACTGGTCGGCAAAAATATATTTGTAGAGGTCGTCGGGGCTGGGCTCGGGGCTGTCCTCGGCAAAGGTGAGGGCGTCGTCGATGGTGGTTTGGATGCGATCGCGCACCCCCTTCAGCGCCGCCTCGTCGGTCAGGCCGTGCTCCAGCAGGTAGGCCTCAAACCGCTTGATCGGGTCGCGGGCCAGCCAGGCTTCCTTCTCAGCCTTCGAGCGCAGTTCGTCGGGGTCGGCCAGAGAATGGCCTCGAAAACGGTAGGTGAGCGCTTCGATCAGAGTCGGGCCTTCCCCCGCTCGGGCGCGAGCCACGGCCTCTTCGGCGACGGCGCGCACCGCCATCACATCCATGCCGTCCACCTCTACGCCGGGCATGCCAAACACCGAGGCCTTCTTATAGATCTCCGGCTGGGAGGTGGCCCGCTCGTGGGCCATGCCGATTGCCCACTTGTTGTTTTCCACCACAAACAAAATCGGCAGCTTCCACAGGGCCGCCATGTTGAGGCACTCAAAAAATTGGCCGTTGTTGCTGGTGCCGTCCCCAAAGAAGCAGGCGGTCACCTGGTCGGCACCGGGATCCCCCAGGGCGTCGCGGCGGTAGCGCGACTGAAAGGCCGCCCCCAGCGCCACCGGAATACCCTCGCCAATGAAGGCAAAGCCGCCCAGCAGGTTGTGCTCGCTGGAAAACAGGTGCATGGAGCCGCCCCGGCCCCGGCTGCAGCCGGTCTCCTTACCAAACAGCTCGGCCATGACGTTTTTGGCAGGCACCCCGGCGCTGAGGGCGTGGACGTGGTCACGGTAGGTGCTGCACACGTAGTCGTCGGAGCGCAGGGCCTTAATCACGCCGGTGGAGACTGCTTCCTGACCGTTGTAGAGGTGCACGAAGCCAAACATTTTGCCCCGGTAGTACATCTCGGCGCACTTGTCCTCAAAGAAGCGCCCCAGGATCATGTCTTCGTACAGCCTCAGCCCCTCCGCCGTCGAAATCTGGGCCGAGGATGCCTGAAATTGGGGTAATGTCCGTTCTTGAACCATGGGTCTGCTGAGTCCTACGCCGCGATGTCCGACACCTGAATATACCGAAAAGTCACCCTCCCTGGGCAGCCCCAGCCGCAGAGACCGGCCAGGGCTACCCAGGGTGAAATCTGCCCCCCATCATACCGGGCCACCCGACCGGGGATAGTTCCTACTGCGGAACCCAGACCCGCCGCCCGCGGGACCAGGCGGATCTTTATTTAATCTTTAATCGGCACTTTTTAATCTGAGCGTTAAGGGGAGCCAAGCGTTGAGTGCGCAGGGGCATGCTGGCCGAGGCTGGCGATGTCAGCGTTGATGGGTGGTAGCTGGCTAGCACCGGGGCCAGCGGCTGGCTAGCCTGGGCCCCGCCCCTGGTGATCGCAGCGGTCCTGTGTTATAAACTTCACCTTTATGCTGCTTTCTGAGCAAACACGATAGGGTGTAGCTAGGGCTCAGGGGGTGGGGTCGTGGGGCTCGACAGCGGGGCACTAAGCGGCGGTTTTGAGCTGTGCGGCTGAGCTGTAGACTCTAGCGGCGGCGGCACAGCCGTTCTGGCTTAGGGGGCAAAATTGCTGGCTGAGGCCGTCCGCAATAAATCTTTTTGGATACTATTTCGAGTGAATTCGCTGTTGGGGACGTGAGCTGTGCAAATTCCGTTAGATTACTACCGAATTCTGGGGTTGCCGATCCAGGCGACCGCTGACCAGCTTCGGCAGGCCCACCGCGATCGCGGCCTGCAGCTACCCCGCCGCGAATTCTCCCCCGCCGCCATTGAGGCCCGCAAACAGCTGATCGACGAAGCCTACGCGATTCTGTCCGACCCCGATCGCCGCCGCGACTACGACAGCAAGTTTTTAGCCAGCGCCTACACCGTTGACATGGCCCCAGAGCCCCTGCCCGACGGGCGCATTCCCGGCCTTGAGGTGAGCGCCGATGTCGGCGAAGCCGCCCTGCGATCGCTGGCCACCGAGCCCGGGGGCAGCGAAGCCCAAAGCTCAAAAATTGAGATCGAGGCCGACCAGCTGGTCGGCGCGCTGCTGATTTTGCTGGAGCTGGGGGAGTACGAGCAGGTGCTACAGCTGGCCCAGCCCCAGCTCAGCAACCCCTACGCCAACGGCGGCCTGGCTCCCGCCGACGCCGCCCAGGAGGACGTCGTCCTCACCCTGGCCCTCGCCTGCCTTGAGCTAGGCCGCGAGCAATGGCAGCAGCGCCAGTACGAAATTGCTGCCGAGTCCCTGCAAACCGGCCATGAGCTGCTGGCTCGGGGCAACCACTTCTCCGCCCTGCGGGCCGAAATTCAAACCGAGCTCTACAAGCTCCGGCCCTATCGGGTGCTAGAGCTGCTGGCCCGCCCCCTCGACCAGACCCGCGAACGGCGGCAGGGGCTCAAGCTGCTCAAGGCCATGCTCGAAGACCGGGGCGGCATCGAGGGCACCGAAGACGATCTCTCCGGCCTGGCCATCGACGACTTTTTGCGGTTCATTCAGCAGCTGCGCGACTACCTCACCGCCTCTGAACAGCAGGAGCTATTTGAGCACGAGGCCCGCCGCCCCTCCCCCGTAGCCACCTACCTCACCGTCTACGCCCTGCTGGCGCGGGGGTTTGCCCGCCACCAGCCCGCCCTGGTGCGCCGGGCCAAACAGCTCTTACTCCGCCTGGGTGCCCAGCAGGATGTCCACCTCGAGCAGGCGGTGTGCGCGCTGCTGCTGGGCCAGACCGAAGAGGCCAACCGCGCCCTTGAGCTCAGCCAAGAGTACGAGCCCCTGGCCTACATCCGCGAGCACTCCCGCCACAGTCCTGACCTGCTACCGGGGCTGTGCCTCTACGCCGAGCGCTGGCTCAAGGACGAGCTGTTTCCCCACTTCCGCGACTTCAAAGATCAAGCCGCCACCCTCAAAGACTACTTCGCCGATGCCCAGGTACAGGCCTACCTGGAAACCATGCCCGCCAGCCCCGGGGAAGGGCCGCCCCAGCGCTCTGCCGCCTCATCCCAGTCATCGGTGGCAGCCGCCAACCCCTTCCCCACCATTGAGGGCTCGCTCCCCATCGGCGCGCCCACCATGCCCAGCGCCGTCGCCACCGCCCGCCGCGCTGAGCCCCCGACACCACCGCGCCCAGCGCCCCCCAGCAGCAATGGCAACTCCGCTGGCACCAATGGCCGCAACGGCTACCCCGCCCAGCCAGCCCCCTGGGCCGCCGCCCCGGGCCTCGCCGATCTCAACCTCACCCCCACCGACCGGCGCAATGGTGCCAGCCCGCTCGACGATCTCTCTGTGGCCGAGCGGGTGGCCCAGCTGTCTCCCGAGGGCAAAATGACCGCCGCCGGCAGCGCTAGCCCGCCAGCTGAGCGCCGCTCTCCACCGCCAGAGCCCATCAGCCTGGCTCCAGGGCAGGTGTTCCCCACCGAAATGGGAGCCGGGCGACGGTCCCGCAGTGCCTCTCCCCGCTGGGGGCGGTTGGCCATTGTCGGCACCGCCGGTATTTTGGGGGTGGGCATTTTGGGCTTTGGCACCATGCGCGCCCTGGGCTGGGTGACCGGCGCCTTCAGCGGCCCTAGAATTTCCGGCCAACCCCTAGCGATACGCGTTGACCAGCCCGCCTTTGAAATTCCTGAGGCCCCAGCCGCCCCGACCGAAATTGGCGTCAACGACATGGCCAGTCGGGTGATTAACCAGTGGCTAGAGACTAAGCGCTCAGCCCTGGGCAAAGACTACCAAGCCAATCGGCTGGAAGAAATTTTGCTCGAGCCGGTGCTGACCCAGTGGCGCCGCCGTGCCGATGCCGCCGCCCAGGAAAGCTGGTACTGGGACTATGAACACACCGTAGAGGTTGAGTCGGTCACCCCCGACGACCCTACCGCTGACCGACTCCAGGCGGTCGCCGTGGTTTCTGAGCAGGCCCGGCTGTTCGAGTTTGATGTGGAAAACACCAGTGCGTCGTACAACGACACCCTCAGAATGCAGTACGACCTAGTGCGCCAGGAGGGCACCTGGTACATCCAGGGCATGACCAAACTAGAGGATGTCAACTAGAGTTTCCTGGGTTTTAACACCGTCGGGTTCGGCAATCTCTCCGGATTGGTGGGCTAAAACTGTGTTTTGATAGAATGCTGCTTGTACTAACCTCAGAGCTGAATGCCAGTAGATAGCCCGCCCGTTTCCCAGCCGCCGCTGATTTTAGACACCCTGGCCAACCCAGGGCTGTCTGGCGACGAGTGCCCCCGCCGGGCGCGCATTCAGCTTGACCTGCTGCTGCTAGCCATTGAGGCCCTCGACCTGGGGGGCAGCGAAGCGATGCTGGCCACGGCCCGAGAACTGGCCCTAGAAGGGTTGGTCAAAGGCCGGGTACACCTGTGGCTACTGCGGGGTACCAACCCCATGCGCCGCTACAGTCAGCGTCGCCCGCTTCAGCTCGAGGAGGCCAAGGCCCTGGTAATCATTATTTGCAGTCTGGCCCGACGGCTGACGGTGCTGGTGCGCCAGCTGCTGTTGGGCTACCAACAGCTCACCGACAAGCAGCTTTCCCCTGAGCACCACTTTCGCCTGGCCGATTATCTGGCCCGCTTTCGCAGCCACTTTCGCGCCCGCATGAACCCCCGTCGGGCCGGCGTGATTGCCTACAGCACCGACGAAAAGCTTGACGAGTTGGCGATTCAGCTCCTGCAACAGCTGCTGCTGTGTTCTGGGGTACTGGGCCCCCAGCGGTTGTGGAGCAGCCTGTTTGACGGAGAAGTATCATGACCGTTCAGCGTCGCTACACCCTGCCCCACTGCAACCTGGTTTTAGAGGGGTTGAGCGCCGATGCCAACGACCCCCTGTCGCCGTTGTCGGTACTGATGAATGCCGAATGTCACTTTCCCGGTACCACTGACGCCACCCTCACCGGGGGGCGAGAGTTTTTAGACAGCCTGGTCGCGGCGGTGAGCCGCTACGGGCAGCAGTTGCTCAGTGGCATACCCTACCCCCACCTGGCCGGGGGCGAGCGGCCCATGGTTGAGGTCAAGCCGGGGGTAGGACTCTACCATCACCTGCTGGTGCATCAGCAGCCGGTGGGGGGAGAGCCCCTCAGCGATATCAATGCCCAGGCTCCGCTAGATGTCAAGCTCAGCACGGTGCAGTTTTACGACCTGATGGAGGCGGTGGATCAGCTGCTGGCTGACCGCCAGACCTTGCCCGATCTGACGGCCCAGTTTCAGGCGGTGTCGCGGCGGCTGGTGCAGCCCACTGAGCCCATAGCCAAACGGGCCGCGCCAGCGGCGCTGGGGGCGGCGGCCTTGGCGGCGGCTGGACTGGCCCTGTTCTTTGTTCCCCCCCCTGAGTTTGAGCCCACCCGCTCCGAGGCCGAGACCGAGGCGGTGGCCCCGGCGGAGACCG
Organism: Nodosilinea sp.; assembly: GCA_035466075.1. Classification (GTDB taxonomy): domain Bacteria; phylum Cyanobacteriota; class Cyanobacteriia; order Phormidesmidales; family Phormidesmidaceae; genus Nodosilinea. The sequence goes on from DATIVG010000117.1 coordinate 7,871, forward strand.
GTGGCGAGACCGGTAGTGGGCCCAGCGGCGATGCCAATCCACCCGACGGGGGGGTGATTGAACCGGCGGATGAGGCTTCGGCGGGCCTGGGGCAGCTGGAGAATGCTCCGGCGATCACTGACGCTGCCACCCTGGCCCTGCTGCAGGGCGATGTGGCCAGCCGCTTACAGGAGGCCTGGGCCGATGCGCCCCGCCCCAGTGGCGAGCTGGCCTACCGGCTGGTAGTCTCTGAGAATGGCGACATTTTGGGCTATCGCTACCAGAATGATCTGGCCCTGGAGGAGGTCGATAATACCCCCTTGCCGGAGCTGACCTTTGTGCCTGTCGCTGGGGCAGAGCCAGGGCAGGAGCCCGTGGCCGAGTTTGACGCGACCTTTACCCCGGCGGGGGAAGTGGCGCTGGTGCCCGTGGCCGCTGACTCAGCTGAGGTAGCGGCGGCAGGGCTGCCTACCCTGGAGGAAAAGCTGACCGATGGCGATCGCATTCGGGAGCTTAACAGCACTCTGTACGACGCCATACTTGCCGATCTAGAACCTTTGTCGGCCAACGAAGCGCTGCGGTTTCGGGTACGGCTGGCCGAATCGGGCGAGGTGGTGGGCTACGAGGCTGTCAATGCGGCCGCGGGCCTGCTAGCAGCGGAGACCCCGTTACCCAGCCTGGTTGAAGCACCCGACAGCAGCTTAACCCAGGTCGATTTTCAGGTGGTGTTTACCGAGAGCGGCGTGCTTGAGGTGAGCCCCTGGGATGGCTGGCCCCAATAGTCTGCCCCCGCCAGTGCCCCTGTCTAGGAATGCTGCCCCATGGTAATCACCCCGCTAATTGCCCCACCGATCGCCCCGCCGCGTCATGTCTGATTCGCCCGACCTGCCGCCCCAGCCACCGCAGTCTCCTGCTCCTGTAGCGCCAGTTGCGGTTGGGCCGAGCCCGGTCGGCTCAGGGTCAAAGCCTAGACCTCGCTCCGGCATGGTGGCGGGGCTCCAGAGTCTGTGGACCTGGGCAGTGCGGCTGACTATTTTGGGCGGGGGGATCGGCCTGGGCTGGTTGGTGGGCATGGTGGTGGCCCAGGTGCTACCCGCTCGCAACCCCGAGCCGCCGCTGGCGGAGGTGGCTCTGCGCCGCAGTAGTCAAACCTTACGCAAGCTAGAGCAGCTGCCCGCCTGGTGGCGGGGTGATGGCAACGGCCTGACGCCAGCGGCGTCTGAGCCTGGCACCGCTGATCCAGAGGTGCCGGATTCGGCAGTGCCAGGGTCAGAGTCGGCAGCCCCAGCCGGCGCTGACCCTGAGGCCCCAGCGCTGACGGCGGACGAGCGGCTGCGGCTGCGCGATGACCTGACTGAGCTGCGGCAGGATATGGCCGGATTCAATGCCCGGTTGGGTGAGCTGGAGACCGCTGTGGGTGAAGCTCCAGTCGGTTCGATGGAGGATCGCCTACAGCGGCTCGATCGGCTGGCGGCGGGTGAGGCCAGTGCCTCCGCCGAGGACGCCCCCAGGGATAGTTCCGGGGATATTCCCAGGGACGCGCCCAGCACCGCCGCCGGTGACATCCCCAGTGACGGTTCAAATGGGGGCGCGGGTGACGGTCCGGACTCGGGGGCGGTGGGGCTGTATCAGGAACCGCCCTTCCCGCTGGTGAGCGATCGGGTGGTGCTGCCCAGTGCTCTGCTGTTTGAGCCCAACACGGCCATTCTGACGGAGCCGGGGCGGCAGCTGTTGGACAGCGTTGTGCCTGACCTGCGGCGCTACGGCGCGGCGACGCTGCTGGTGGGTAGCCATACGGTGGGAGCGCCGCCGGGTGAGGCCAGCCAGCTGACGTTTCAGCAGTCGCTGGCGGTGCAGCAGCACCTGGCCCCCCAGCTAGAGGCCGAGGGCAGCCGGTGGGTGACGGTGGGCTACGGGCAAACTCGCCCCCGCACTGTAGGGACGACTGCCGCTGACCAGCAGCGCAACCAGCGGGTTGAGATTGGCATTGTGTCGGGTAGCTAAACGATGCGTCTTGTTTTTTTTGGAACGCCGCAGTTTGCCGTACCGAGTCTCCAGCGACTGCTGGTTGAGCCGGGCTTTGAGGTGGCAGCGGTGGTGACCCAGCCCGACCGGCGGCGGGGCCGGGGCAGCCAGGTCGATGCCTCGCCGGTAAAGCGGGTGGCGGCAGAGGCAGGGTGCCTGGTGCTGCAGCCGACCCGCATTAAAAAGGACGAGGACACCCTGGCGGCGCTTGAGGCGCTGGGGGCCGATGCCTTTGTGGTGGTGGCCTACGGGCAGCTGCTCTCCCAACGGCTGCTCGATATGCCGCGGCTGGGCTGCATCAACGGCCACGGCTCGCTACTGCCGGCCTACCGGGGAGCGGCACCGATTCAGTGGTGCATTGCCAACGGTGAGCGAGTGACCGGCATGACCACGATGCAGATGAACCTGGGCATGGATACGGGCGATATGCTGCTCCAGTCGTCATTGCCCATTGGTCTGTTTGACACCGCTGGCGAGGTGGCGGTGGCCCTGGCCCAGCAGTGCGCCACCCTGCTGGTGGAAACCCTGACTGGCTTGCAGACGGGGGCGCTGACCCCTAAGCCCCAGGATGAGGCCCTGGCCACCTACGCGCCGCTGATTCAAAAGGAGGATTTTGAGCTGGACTGGGGTAGAGGTGCGATCGCACTTCACAATCAAGTTCGCGGCTTCTACCCTAGCTGCGTCACCACCCTGAGGGGCCAGCCCCTCAAGGTCATGGCCACGGCCCCCTTGGGGGCGGCCTACTGGGCCGATCTGCCCTCCGAGCTCAGCGCTTTGCAGCCAACCATAGCGGCCATCGCCGCCACCGCCGAGGCCGATCGAGCCGCCCCGGGCAGCATTGTCGGCCTGCTCAAGGGGCAGGGGCCCGTGGTGCAAACGGGCGACGGGCTGCTGCTGCTGCGTCAGGTTAAGCCCAGCGGCAAAGGGGCCCAGGCTGGGGCCGACTTTGTCAACGGCAGCCGCCTCCAGCTGGGCGAAACCCTGGGTTAGACGGTGCCCCAGCCGCCGTAGATCAGCTCGGGGTTGGTAAGCTGGGGGTTGATAAGCTGGCTACAGTGGTTATTCCTGCCGCAGAGAGAACATTCACCGATGCAAACAGAGTCTTTAGCGACAACGGCGGTCTACGGCCCGGTTCCCGAGCATCTGCAAACCCGGCGTGAGGTAGTGTTTTTGGTGTTGTCGGGGCTGTTTCTCGGCACCCTGGGCATGCTCAACATCCTCGGCATCAGCCGCTTTGTCAACATCTTTACCTGGGGTGATTTTGCCGTCACCGTGGCCGTCGGCGTGCTGCCCTACCCCCTCACCTTCCTCTGCACCGATCTGATCTCAGAGCTCTACGGCAAACAGCGCGCCAACCAGGTGGTGTGGGTGGGCCTGCTGCTCAATTTTTGGGTCATCTTCATCGTCTGGGCCGGGGGCGTGCTGCCGGGGTTTGAGGCCACCGACCCCGCCACCGGCGAAATCATCCGCGATGCCGCCGGGCGGCTGCCGGTGTTTTTCGAGATTCGCAACCTCACCTTTGGGGCCGTCACCGCCTCCATGCTGGCCTACATGACGGCTCAGTTTGTCGATGTCTACCTGTTTCACTTTTGGAAAGAGCTGACCAACGGCAAGCACCTGTGGCTGCGCAACAACGGCTCTACCCTGGTCAGCCAGCTGGTGGACACCACCGCCGTGGTGCTGATCACCCATTTTTTGGCCGGGGCCCTGCCCATCGCAGCCGATCAGGAACTCTGGCCCCAGCTGATTCGGTTTATCGGCTACGGCTATGTGTTTAAGCTGGTCGCGGCGCTGCTCGACACTGGCCCCTTCTACCTGGGCGTGTTTTGGCTGTCCAACTATTTGGGGTTAGAGTCCCCCGTCCCAAAGCCGAAGCGCCCTCGCCTGGGCAGCCGGGGGCAAGATTGAGCGATCCCACCAGCTAGGGCCTCAGCCGCCACTCTCTCAGGCGGGGCCGGGGTGCCCCTAGATCAGCCCAAACTCCCCTAGGGCAGGGTAGAAATTGCGGTTTTCGTGGCCGGGGCGGCTGAGTTTGATCAGGGCAAACCGCTGCAGGGGGCTGAGCCCCTGCCACTGGGCGGCGGTCAGGGTGGCTCCCAGGGCCTGGGCCTGGGCCTGCACCTCGGCGGGTAGGGTAGCGCCATTGTGCCAGGGGGGCTGGGGGTCTACCGCCAGGGTAGAGGCCGGGCGGCCCTGCACCCGGTGTACCAGCGCCTGCACGTAGGCGGTGTAGGCCACGGTCGAGGCCGCATCGGTACAGGGCAGCAGAGTCAGGCGCTCGCGGTCTTCGGCCCGAAACTGGTGCCAGTGCTCAAGCTTGAGTTTGACGCCGCAGGTGTCGAGCTTGAGGCGCACCTGCATGGGAATGCAGCGCAGCGACTCCACGAAGTCGGCCTCAAACTGAAAAAAGTCTTGGGCGGGGGCGCGATCGCCCGCGGGGGAGAAAGAGGGCATAGCTGACCTAGCGGGGCTGCATAGAGTGCACGTGGAGGCGGTAGGTTTGGCCCTGGTGGGTGACAATCACCGAGCCAGGATTTGCGTTGGCAGCCGCGCCGGGGTCTGCCCCCAGCCCGGTGGCGGGGGATGAGACCGGGGTAAACGTCACCCGGTCCACTGGCGCTCCCTGGACGGGGGTGAGCACCTGGGCCACCTGGCCCGCCTGCTCGAGCTGGTTGGTGAGCGACACCAGCCCGCTGAGGCCGTTGATCAAGTCGCGAATGCTGCGCCGCAGGGCGGGGTCGCCGGTGAGCTCATCCACATCGGCCAGCACCTTGTGGGCGCTCTGAAACACGCTGCGGGCCGAGTCGAGGGTCTGCTGGAGCATGACCAGGTTTTCGGGATTGTTGAAGGTGCCGGTAATGGCGCGAATGTCGGCGGCGGCGACGGCGGCATCGGCGGAGAGGCGATCGAGGTTGGCGATAAAATCGCTCTGCTGAATGGCGGGGCTGAGGGTGGTGGTAATGCCCTCCAGGTTGGCGGCGCTGCGGCTGATGTTGTCGAGGGTGGTGCTGATGGTGCCGCGGTTGGCCAATACCAGCTGGTTGACTTCACTGCCCGTCACCTCAAACTCGGCGGCGGCGTTGCCGATGTTGTCGGTGGCGCGGTTGGCGGAGGCCAGCAGCGGCCCCAGGTCGATTTGCAGCTGGCGCGACAGGGTGGTGAGCTCGGCGGTGAGCAGCGTGGCGCTGTCGGTGAGGGTGGTGGCGTTGTTGAGGGTAGCTTTGAGGTCGGCGATGATCTCGGGGTCGGCAAAGGCATTGGCCAGCCCCTCGGCGGAGCGAATCAGCGACTCGTAGCTGGCCCCCACGCTGCCTGAGAGCCGATCGCCATCGCAGATGATGGCGCTGCCGGGGCAGTCGGTGCCGGTGGGGTTGAGGGCCATTTCCTGGGGGGTGAGGTCGCGCCGGGGGGTGATATCGATGGTGGTATCGCCAATTAGCCCCGACTGGTTGACCAAAATCGAGGCATCTCGGGGAATGCGCAGGTCGTTGCGGCCAATTTCCACGGCCACGTCCACTTCGTTGGCGCCGGGCATGATGCTGAGCACGCGCCCCACGGGGACGCCCCGGTAGCGGACATTGCTGCCCTCCTGCATGCCCAGGGTATTGTCAAACACAAAGATGGCGCGGTAGCTGCGACTGCCGGGGTTGAGCCCTCTCAGCCACAGCACCAACCCGCCAAACAACCCCACCGCAATCAGGATCAACAGCCCCACTGACCCTTCTCGTATTGCCCTTGCCCGCATGGTGATCTCTGCCCCAACAGCTTCACGTGTGGTTTGTCTAACAGCCCAAGTCTCTACTCAAGCAGCTTCGCCCCCCTGGGTCAACGGCCCAGGGGGGCGGAGGTGCGATCGCACCCTCACGGCACCATCTGAATTGGTCCCTCCACCCGACCGCTAAAGAACTGCCGCACAAAGGGGTTGTCCGTCTCATCGACTGCTGCCACCGGGCCCGCCCACTGAATCTTGCCGCGATGGAGAAAAATCACCCGGTCGGCGGTGCGGCGAATGGTGCTGTCCTGGTGGGTGACAATCAGGTAGGAGCTACAGCCATTGCCCTGCTGAATGCTGCGAATCAGATCTTCAATCACCGTCGAGGCAATCGGGTCGAGGCCCGCCGTCGGCTCATCGTAGAGCAGCAGGGCCGGACGGTCTTGGGGATTGTCGGGGTTCGAGACAATGGCGCGGGCAAAGCTCACCCGCTTGCGCATGCCGCCCGAGAGCTCCGCCGGGTAGCGGCTGCCGGTGCCCGGCAGGCCCACCATCTCCAGCACCTCATCCACCAGCTGGCGAATCTGGCCAGTGGGCAGGCTGGAATGCTGATACAGCAAAAACCCGACATTTTCATTCACCGTCAGCGAGTCAAACAGCGCCGCCTGCTGAAACACCATGCCAATGCCCACCGGGTCGGGCGAATCCTCGATCAATCCCTCCCGCCGGTGCCCGGCCACGTAGATCTCACCGGCATCGGGGGAGAGCAGCCCCGCAATAATTCTCAAAATGGTCGATTTGCCGGTGCCAGAGGGGCCAATAATGGCCACCGCTTCGCCGCGCCGCACCGTCAGATCGACATTGTCGAGCACCAGATTGCTGCCAAAGCGCTTAGAGATGCCCCGCAGCTCCAGCAGCACCTCGCCCTCGCAGTCGCCGGTGGCCCCAGAGTCCCCCGCCAGAGCGGGAATCAGCCCTGCCTGCGCTGCGCTGTGGTCGTAGGAAGTAGACATAGGCCGCTACCCCAGTAAAACAATTGCCGGTCTTGGCCAGCCCCCGTGGCCGACCCCAGGGCTGGGTAAACCCTGGCCCCCCAAATTGATGCAGGCGGGATGCAGGTGGCATATCCATGCCTTGACTCTATCAAATAGCCGCTAAAATCGAAGGCGCTGGTGCTCAATCCTATCAGGTTGGTGAGATTCCTATCGACCTCCCCCCATGTTTTTAAAACCCTTTCACACGGCTCTGGCTAGACTGTTGCGCCAAGTCAAACAGAGGCCCTGGGGGTTCACGCCATCGCGGCGGGTGAACCGATTGGTCTGGTGGCTGGCCCCTGGGCTGCTGTTGAAACGGTGGTTATTTTTGAGCATGGCCGGCGTACTGCTGGTGGGGCTGGGGGGCATGATCTGGCTGAAGCTGACGCCGGTCTTTTATACCGGGCGGCTGCTGGGGGCGGCCCTGCGGGCCTTTACCACCCACGTGCCCAACTACGTCAGCGGCCCCCTGGGCATTTTGCTGGGGCTGGGGCTGATCTTCTGGGGCCAAACCCGCACCGTGGGCGCGATTACCGACGTGCTGATTCCCGGTAACGAGGAGGACTTGCTCGATGCGCTGCTCAACCAGCGGCGGCTGTCGCGGGGGCCCAAAATTGTGGTGGTGGGGGGCGGCACCGGCCTCTCCAACCTGCTGCGGGGCCTGAAGCAGTACAGCGCCAACATTACCGCCATCGTCACCGTGGCCGACGACGGCGGCTCCTCGGGGCGGCTGCGGCGCGAGATGGGGGTGCTGCCCCCGGGAGATATTCGCAACTGCCTGGCGGCCCTGGCCGACGAAGAAAAACTGATGACCGAGCTGTTTCAGTACCGGTTTGAGGCGGGTAGCGGCCTGGCGGGCCACAGCTTTGGCAACCTGTTTTTGACCGTGATGAATGAGATCACCGGCGACCTGGAGCAGGCGATTGCCGCCAGCTCTAAGGTGTTGGCGGTGCGCGGCCAGGTGCTGCCCGCCACCGCCACCGATGTGCAGCTGTGGGCCGAACTCAGCGACGGTCGCCGCATTGTGGGCGAGTCGAAAATTGCCGAGGCGCGGGGCCGGATTGTACACCTGGGCTGTCTGCCGCCCAACCCCCCCGCCCTACCCAAGGCCATCAAAGCCATCGAGGAGGCCGACTACATCGTGATTGGCCCGGGCAGCCTCTACACCAGCATCATTCCTAACCTGCTGGTGCCCGACCTGGTGAAGGCGATTGCGGCCCGGCAGGTGCCCCGCATTTACGTGTGCAACGTGATGACCGAGCCGGGGGAAACCGACGGGTTTTCGGTGTCTGACCACATTCGGGCGATCGATTCGGCCTGCGGCTGCTACCTGTTTGATGCGGTGCTGGTGCAGAAGGCGATGCCCTCCGACGCGGTGATCACCCACTACGCCAAGGCGGGGGTGGGCCCGGTGCTGCTCGATCGGGCCGCGATTCTCGACTCGGGCCGCCGCATTATTGCCGCCAACGTGATGGAAGAGCGCGACGACCTGACGGTGCGCCACCACAGCGAGCGGCTGGCGCGGGTGCTGCTGCGCTGGTATACCCGCACCCAGCGCCTGTGGTAGCAAGCCCAGCAGGGACAGGCTAGGAGGGATCGGTATTGAACCGGCGGCCAATCCAGCCGACGATGCCGCTGGCGATGGCCCCGGCCATGAGCACGCTGAGGGCGGGCAAAATCAGCGGATTCCAGAGGGAGTACCAGAGATCGAGGCCCAGGTCGAGGTTCATGCTGCGGCCGAGCACCGCCACTAAAAACCAGCCCAGGCTGAGCAGCACCAGGCCCAGGTCGGCGACTAAGACCCAGCTGATGACGCTGGCGATGGTTTGGGTGATGGGGGTTGGTTTCATGGGCACAGGGGCAAATAGGGGATGGGAAATATAGCGGTAGCCGGTCTGGTTAGGGTATTTTCCCTCAAGTGCTGGCAGGCTGGCAGGTTGGGAGGTTTCTAAGGTTTTTGGTGTCCTAACTTGGGTGACTATAGCTATGAAAAGTGGGGATGGCCAGGCATGGGGAGGGGAAGAGGCCAAAAAATAGGCCGCTCTGGGTGAGAGCAGCCTATCAATAAAGACTAAAGCTATTAACGCATTGACACAAAATTTGCCTGAGATGGGTCAGGCAGCTGGCCTGGCAGAGGATGGGCGTCGAAATCTAGGCATCTAACCCGGACATGAGCAGGTTGTCGGGGTCGACGTAGTGGCAAACCGCATCGTCTACACAGATCAGGGCCCAGCCTGAGGCTTCGATGCTGACCAGTTCGTAGGCGGTATCTTGCACAAAGAATCCTTTGTGGTTACGAGTTTCGGGCTTGACGCCAACGGGGTTTGCAGACATGACTAGGGCTCTCCAGAGTACAAAGACCAGCAATGATGAAAAAAGCTTATGGCTTAATTGAGGAAATCCTATCATTGCCTTCATGAGAAGTTTATTAAGTAATCTAAGGCTTTATTGCGGGGTAGGCGGTAGGTGGAGGGATGGGGGTGCGATCGCACCCCTCATCCTCACCTCTGCCCCCTGTTTTTCCGTTTATTGACGCCTGCGACACATTTTTTCTTCCATCGAGGGAAGCTTTACCTAAGTTTTGTAAATACTCTATGAGTTGGCCTATTTTTTGGGCAAACCGGTAAAAATACTCACCCACCTATTTTGGGGTTTCTCCCAATTCCATCGGGTTATCCCTTGATCCCCGCCGGGTTGTGGCCAGGCGATCTTCATTTATCAATGTTCTTGACCCAGAGACAGTTTTGATCGTTGACCACCGCCCTCGGTCGTCTATTTCGGGTTGCCGCTCACCCCATCGCCACAGCTTTAAGCATTGCCCCCGAGCCACGCCGTCTCTTCACAGCCGCCGCCCCATCCTGGGGATAAAATTTGGAACGTTATTTCTATGTCCTACTTTCTATTGCTATTCCTATGACCTCACCGTGGCTCAGCTGGATTCAACAGCTCCAGGGCATCGCCCAAACCGGCCTGCACTACCAAAATCACCCCTTCGACGTCAAACGCTACGAGCAGGTGCAGGAGATCGCCAGCGCCATGCTGCTGGCCCAGGCTGAGGACGACCCCAAACCCATTGCTGGCCTCTTTCAGCAGGATATTGGCCACGCCACCCCCAAGGTTGAAGTCAGGGGCGTCGTGTTTCGCGACGACAAAATTTTGCTGGTGCAGGAGAGCTCCGACGGCAAATGGGCCCTCCCGGGCGGCTGGGCCGACATTGGCGACTCCCCCAGTCAGGCCGTGGAGCGAGAAATTTTTGAAGAGGCGGGCTACACCACCAAGGCCACCCAGCTGCTGGCCGTCTACGACCGCGCCAACCCCCGCCACGGCCACCCCGCCGCCCCCTACCACAGCTACAAACTCTTCTTTCTCTGCGAGATCACCGGCGGGCAGCCCACCCCCAGCTACGAAACCACCGCCATCGACTTCTTTGGCCCCAGCGAGATTCCGCCCCTTTCCCCGGGTCGCACCAGCCCCGGCCACCTGGAGCGCTTCTTTGCCTACCGGCAAAACCCCGCCCTGCCGCCCGACTTCGACTAGCCCCGGCCCCTCTGCCCACCCCAGCCTTGCGCCCGAGTCAGCCGCCCTTCTCCGCCTTCCTCAGCACGCCCCCAAACACCTGTCGGCCCACCGGCGCTTGCCCCGAGGGCACCAGCCGCAGCGGGCCAGCGCCGCTGACCACCAGCGGCTCGTAGGCAATGGCAATGGGGAAATCGCGCTGTTCCACGGCGTCGAGCAGGGCCTGGCGGGGCAGCTCAGCCGGGTCGATAAAGGCCGGATCGTAGTCAAACACGGCCTGGGTGGCGGCCTCGACCTGCACCCCCTCGGCCCGCAGGTCTTCGTCGTAGGCGAGGCTGTAGTTGACTATATCGGGCTGGCTTTCCCCCAGCTGAATGCGGTCTTTGATCACCAGGCGATGTTTGACGGTGAGGGCATACTGGCTGCGGGCCGGGTCGTCGTCGGCAAAGGTGAGGCGTTTGAGGGCGGTGTTGGCGGTGAGGGCCACCCGCTGACCGGCGGGCAGCTTCAGGCCGCTCAGCTCAAACCCGGAGCTTTTCGACACCTGGCGGGTAGTGAGCGAAAACCCGGTCGCGGGGGTAGACGAGTCAAACTGGTAGGTGCGGGTGTCGGCGTCGAGGTCAATGGCCAGGCGGGGAATAGCCGCAGCGCGGCTGGCCACAAAGGTGATCTCCGGCCCGGTGGGGTTGGGCACCAGGTAGAGGGTCAGGGTTTGCCGGGGGGCGAGGCTGAGGCCCGCCACGGTGGCGGTATACCCCGGCCCGGTGAGCTGTAGGGTGGCGGGAGCCGCTGGGAGAGTAGCTCCGCCAGTGAGGGTGACCGCCA
>DATIVG010000118.1:0-5453 GCA_035466075.1 Nodosilinea sp.
GGCGTAGGCTTCGACCAGGGCCACGCGCTCGGGGTCACGGCCCGAAAACTCCAGGTAGCGAATGGTTTCGCCGTCGATGGGGAAGAAGCCGCAGGTGGCCCCGTACTCGGGGGCCATGTTGGCAATGGTGGCGCGGTCGGCCAGGGTGAGGTGGTCGAGGCCGTCGCCATAGAACTCGACAAACTTACCCACCACGCCCTTGGCCCGCAGCATTTGCACCACGGTGAGTACCAGGTCGGTGGCAGTAGCCCCCTCAGGCAGCGACCCGGTGAGCCTAAAGCCCACCACCTCTGGGATCAGCATCGAGATCGGCTGGCCCAGCATGGCGGCCTCCGCCTCAATGCCGCCCACGCCCCAGCCCAGTACCGAGAGGCCGTTGATCATGGTGGTGTGGCTGTCGGTGCCCACCAGGGTGTCGGGGTAGGCGATGGTTTCACCATTTTCGGTTTTGGTCCACACCACCTGGGCCAGGTATTCGAGGTTGACCTGGTGGCAGATGCCGGTGCCCGGCGGCACCACCCGGAAGTTGTCGAAGGCGCTCTGGCCCCAGCGCAAAAAGGCGTAGCGTTCAAAGTTGCGCTGAAACTCTTTTTCGACGTTTTCGCCAAAGGCGGCGGCGCTGCCAAAGGCGTCGACCATGACCGAGTGGTCGATCACCAGATCGACGGGGGAGAGGGGGTTAATTTTGTCGGGATCGCCACCCAGGTTAACCATGGCGTCGCGCATGGCGGCCAGATCGACCACGGCGGGCACCCCGGTGAAGTCCTGCATGAGCACGCGGGCCGGACGGTAGGCAATTTCGCGGCTGGAGGTTTTGGCTTGGAGCCAGTCGGCTACGGCCTGGACATCGGCGGCGGTCACCGATCGCCCGTCTTCGTGGCGCAGCAAATTCTCGAGTAGCACCTTGAGGCTGAAGGGCAAGCGGCTGATGTCGCCCAGGGTGGCCGCGGCGGCGGGCAGGCTGTAAATGGTGTAGGTGGAATTGGCTACGGTGAGTTGGGTCTTGGCGTTAAAGCTATTCACAGGCGGTGGGCTCTCCGATCGCGACAGTCCTATAGCGTTGCGATTTTATTACATTCGCCGCCCTGCTGCGCTGTAGGCTGTGTTGCCAATCGGGTCGCCCCGGAGACTAGCGGGCGGGCCCCTTGGAAAACAGATTGCCGAAGAGGGATTTTTTGTCGTTGGCGGCAGCGGCGCTGTGGGCGACGGAGGGAGCTGACAGGTCGATCCCCAGCTGCCGGGCATACTTGAGAGCCACGGCATTGTTGGGGTTGAGGCGGAGGGCCTGCTTGAAGTGAACCTTGGCCATGCCGACCAGGCTTTGCAGCAGGTAGGCCTGACCGATGAGGCAGTGATAGCTGCTGTTTTGGGGGGTGATTCTCAGGGCGTCTTTGAGCTCTTGAATGGCGGCGGCTGGATTTTTGGCCTTGAGGTAGTCCTGGGCGCGGCTGTAGTGTTTTTCGGCGTACATCTGCCCCGACGAGGATTTGCCGTCGGCGGGTGGGTCGGCGGCGGCGACGGGCGAGTTGGGCACGGCGGCGGCGGCCACCAGCCCGGTGCGCTTTTCGCGGATGATGGGGGCCCCCATTTTGCGGCGCAGATAGACCAGGTTGAGTTCCCCTAGCTGCTGGGTGCGGGTCTCAAACTCGGCCAGGGATGCGTACTGGCGATCGCAGATCTGATCGACTGCCTGCTCGTAGAACACCTCGACTTCGGCTTCGGCTGCCGCCATGAGGTATCGACTCTGCTCGCTGGCGGGCTTGAGCTGCTCGTCGCGGCTGAGGCGGCGCACTTTGAAGCGCAGGGCGGCGAGGACTTCGTTGCGCCCTTTGTCTTGCTTGAGGCGCTGGTAGGCGGGGTTGACCAGCTTGGGCAGCACCTGGTCGGCAAACTGCCGCAGCTCAGCGGGTACGTCCAGCTGGGCATCGGGGTGGAGCTGCTTGGCCACGGTGCGATAGCGCTTGAGAATGCGGCGATCGTCGGCGGCCACAGATACACCCAGCAGCGCGTAGGGGTCAGTGAAGCGGTTGAGCCATTGGGAGGAGAATGCGGGGTGGGCCATTCAGAGGCAGCGGGGGATTTTCTCTATTGTTACGGATGACGGGCGGCGTGGAATGACCAATCCGGACAGTAATGTCGATTCTTTATGACCGTCTTATACTGGGTTCACAAGAATCATACTAAGTTCAAAAGCCTCGGGTTGGGGGCTTCTGGTCAGGAAGCCTTGGATGGGGCGGGAAACTAGCGATAGGGGCAGGGGAGGCAGAGGTGATGGCACAGCGAACTCGCCGGACAGCTGTGATCTTGGCTTGGTTAGGGGTGTTCACGCCTCTGTCGGGGCTGCACAAGTTTTATTTGGGGCAGCATGGCTGGGGCATTGTATATCTGCTGTTGCAAATCACCCAGATTCCGCGGGTAGCCTGTGCGGTGGAAGGGGTGATGCTGCTGCGCCAGTCGCCGGATGAGTTTGAGCGGCGCTGGCGGGACGGGGTGGGCACGGTGGATGCCCCGGTGGTAAGCCTGGACCCGACCCAGATCAATGCGTTGGGAGCGGCTTTGCGAGAGCTCGATAGCCTGCGCCAGGAGGGGCTGATTTCGGAGCTGGAGTTTGAGCAAAAGCGCCGTCGGCTGCTGGACCAGGTAGCCTAGGGGGATCAGGGGTGGGTTTGGGGCCCTGTGGTCGGAGGATGAGGGGGGCACCAAGCGAATGACTTTTGGCGCAGCACCCTCGGCGCGAGCTTTTAGACCGATTGATTTTAGACCGATTGATGTAGAGCGGATTGGTGTGGGGTGGAGTTGGCGGTGCTAAAGCAATGGCAGGCCCTGAGGGCGCAGCTTCATCCCCTGGCGGGCCGGTTGGCGGCGGAGCCGGGCTATCGGCTGCGATCGCACCAAGAAGTTGCCCAGGCCGCCCAGCTGGGGTTCTCGCTGGACGTCAACCGGGCCACGGTGGATGACTGGCTGCGGCTGCCGGGGCTGTCGATTCGCCAGGCCCAGGCGCTGGTGCGGCTGCGCGAGGCCGGGGTGCAGTTCCACTGCCTAGACGACCTGGCCGCCGCGCTGGGCATCACGGCGGCCCACCTCAAACCGCTGGCCCCGGTGCTGTCATTTTGCTACTACGACGAGGCGGTGGGCGCGTTCCCCAGCCTGGGGCTCAACCAGGCTTCGGTGCAGCAGCTGAGCGCCATTCCTGGGCTGCCCCAGGCGCTGGCCGCGGCAATTGTAACGGAGCGATCGCGCCGGGGCCCCTACCGCGATCTGGCCGACCTCCAGCGCCGGCTGGGGCTGGCGGGCGACCTGGTGCAAACCCTGATGTACTACCTGCGAGCCTAACGTTTGACCAGCGCCGCCGGGTCATCCCCGCTGGGGCTGGGCCCGAGGGCATAACCAGAGCTTAATTTCGTCGGAGTATCGTTCAAACCAACGAAAATGCCTTAGAACGGTAGCAACTGAACCGAAACCCCTGAGTCGATCGACTTATCTGGGTTGTCCCCTAAAATCGACGAGCCCGACATCAAGTTCTGAAATCATTCCTGCAACCAACAAGCCCGCTTTCAAACCCGACCTCTACAAGTCCTTTTTGCTGGAGTCAGCGTCATGGTAGTAGCCTCCCCGCCCCAAACCAAGCCCCTATCTGACGAAGAGTTGCGCAAGATGCACGCCTACTGGCGGGCCTGCAACTACCTCGCCGTGGGCATGATTTACCTGCGCCAAAACCCCCTGCTCAAAGAAAAACTGCTCCCTGAGCACATCAAACATCGCCTGCTGGGCCACTGGGGCGCGTCCCCAGCCCTCAGCTTTACCTACATCCACTGCAACCGGCTGATCAAAAAGTACGACCTCGACATGATCTTTATCGCCGGGCCGGGTCACGGTGCCCCCGGCGTGCTGGGGCCGGTGTATCTGGAGGGCACCTACTCCGAGATCTACCCCGACAAAAGCATGGATGAAGACGGCCTGGGCCGCTTCTTTAAGCAGTTCTCCTTTCCGGGGCACATCGGCAGCCACGTCACCCCTGAGACCCCCGGCTCCATCCACGAGGGGGGCGAGTTGGGCTACAGCATCGCCCACGCCTACGGCGCCGTCCTCGACAACCCCGACTTGATCGTCACCTGCGTCGCGGGCGACGGTGAGGCCGAAACCGGCCCCCTGGCCACCTCCTGGCACTCCAACAAATTTATCAACCCCGCCCGCGACGGCGCGGTGCTGCCCATTCTCAACCTCAACGGCTACAAGATCGCCAACCCCACCATCCTCTCCCGCATTTCCCCTGAGGAGCTGGAGGCGCTGTTTGTGGGCTACGGCTACACCCCCTACTTTGTCGAAGGCGAAGACCCCGCCGAGATGCACCAAAAGATGGCGGCGGTGATGGAAGAGTGCGTGCTCAAGATCAAAGAAATTCAGCGCGATGCTCGGGTCAATGGCAATGTCTACCGCCCCCGCTGGCCGATGATTGTGCTGCGCACCCCCAAGGGGTGGACCGGCCCCAAAACGGTCGATGGCCACAAAGTAGAAGGCTTTTGGCGATCGCACCAGGTGCCCATGGGCGGCATGCAGACCAACCCCGAACACCTGCGCCTGCTAGAGGAATGGATGCGCAGCTACGGGCCCGACCAGCTGTTTGACGAAAACGGCACCCTGATCCCCGAGCTGCAAGCCCTTGCCCCGGTGGGCCACCGCCGCATGGGCGCCAACCCCCACGCCAACGGCGGCATGGTGCGCAAGGCCCTCAAAATGCCCGACTTTCGCAGCTATGCCATCGATGTACCCCGGCCGGGCCAGGTTGAGTTTGAGAACACCAAGGCCCTGGGTATTTTGATGCGCGAAATTATGCGCGACAACCCCCACAACTTTCGCCTGATGGGGCCCGACGAAACCCACTCCAACCGCCTGCACCCGGTCTACGAGGTGACTCAGAAGGTCTGGATGGCCGACCTGCTGCCCGAGGACCTCGACGGCGGCGAGCTGTCCCGTGATGGCCGGGTGATGGAGATGCTCAGCGAGCACACCCTCCAGGGCTGGCTGGAAGCCTACCTGCTGACCGGTCGCCACGGACTGTTCCACAGCTATGAGGCCTTTGCCCACGTGGTCAGCTCGATGTTTAACCAGCATGCCAAATGGCTGGATATCTGCAAAAACCACGTGCCCTGGCGGCGCTCGGTGTCGTCGCTGAATATTTTGCTGTCGTCGCTGGTGTGGCGGCAAGACCACAACGGCTTTAGCCACCAGGACCCTGGCTATATCGATCTGGTCACCAACAAGAGCCCCGACGTGGTGCGGGTCTACTTTCCCCCCGACGCCAACTGCCTGCTATCGGTGGCCGACCACTGTTTTCGCAGCGTTGACTACATCAACGTGATTGTCTCTGACAAGCAGCACCACCCCCAGTACCTGACCATGGAGCAGGCGGTGACCCACTGCACCAAGGGCCTGGGTATCTGGGACTGGGCCAG
>DATIVG010000119.1:0-17395 GCA_035466075.1 Nodosilinea sp.
GCTCTGGCACCGAGACACCGTCCGGACTATCGGCGGCCCAGCCCGCCTCCCACAGGGTGTACTGCACCCGGTAGCTGGCCAGGTCGGTGCCCTTGGCCCGCAGCTTGCCCAGCAGCACCGTGGGGCCGGTGGGGGTGGCGGCGCTGTAGGCTACCAGGGCCCGGCGGCCCAGCTTGTGGCGCACCAGGGTGGCCACCGTCACCGGGCCCAGCTGCGGCAGCACCCGCTGGAGCTGAGCCTGGGCCAGCGCCGGGTCGAGGGCCTGGGCTAAAAACGGCATGGCTGGATCTAGCCCAGCTGGTTCGGGCCCAGCTGGTTCGGGTTCAGTTGGTTCGGGCTCAGTTGGTTCGGGCTCAGTTGGTTCGGGCTCAGTTGGTTCGGGCCCAGTTGGATTGAGCATGATCGGGCCTACCTCGACACCATGGATGCCCCACCCCGCAGGGCCGACTGCATGCGAAACAGGGTGGCATAGGGGCCGTTTTGGGCCAGCAGATCGCTGTGGCTACCCTGCTCAACGATGCGCCCCTGCTCCAGGTAGATAATCTGGTCGGCCTGGGTGGCCAGGGCCAGATCGTGGGTAATTAAAAACGTGGTGCGCCCCTGAGAGAGCCGCCGGAGGGCGGCCACGACCGCCTGCTCGTTGGCGCTGTCAAGGCCGGTGGTCGGCTCATCCAAAATCAAAATTGGGGTCTGGCGAATGGCGGCCCGCGCGATCGCAACTCGCTGCCGCTGCCCCCCCGACAGGGTGGCCCCCCGCTCACCCACCGGGGTGTCGTAGCCCTGGGGCAGCGCGGCAATAAAGTCGTGGGCATTGGCCAGCCGGGCGGCGGCCTCAATCTCGGCGTCGCTCACCCCGGCCACGCCGTAGGCAATGTTCTCCCGCAGGGTGGCGGCAAACAGCAGGCTCTCCTGCAACACCACGCTAATCTGCGGGCGCAGGCTGTCGAGGGTGTAGTCGCGCAGGTCCTGGCCGTCGATCAAAATACGGCCTGCGGTGGGGTCGTAGAGGCGCAGCAGCAGGCTCATCAGGGTCGATTTGCCGCTGCCGGAGGGGCCGACGATGGCCACCTGCTGCCCCGGCTGCACCGCCAGATTTAGCCCCTTCAGCACCGGCTGGCCGGGCTCGTAGGCAAACCACAGGTCTTCGAGGCGCACAGCGCCGCCAAAGATCGGGGCCGGGCGGGCATGGGTGCGATCGCACACCTCCGGCTCAGTCTCCATCACATTCAAAATGCGCTCGCCCGACGCCGCGGCCTTGGCCAACCGGCCCGTGTACTTGGCAAAATTCTGCACCGGCTTGAAGGCGTTTTTCAGGTAGGTCAAAAACACCAGCACATCGCCGGGTGACAGGGCATCTTGAATCACCAGCCGCGCCCCAAACCACAGCACCAGCGCCGTGCCCAGGGCAATTACCACATCGACGGTGCGCTCTAGGTGGGCCGCCAGGCGCTTGGTCTCAACCACGTCGTTCAGGCTGCGCTGATTTTGCTCCGCAAAGACATCGGCAAAGGCATTCTCCAGCGACAGCGCCTGCACCAGCTTAATCGCCGCCAGCGACTCCGCCGCCGTGGCCGCCACCGCCCCCTCCCGCTGGCGCTGCTGCAGCGAGGCCCGGCGAATGCGCTGGCTAAATCGGGTCGCCGCCAGCCAAAACAGCGGCAGGGTCACCGTCGATAGCAGCGCCAGCCGCCAGTCCAGCCACACCATCACCACCACCATGCCCACCAGGGTCAGCAGGCTCGACACCAGGGGTAGGGCGGCGGTAATCAGCACCTCCTGCATGCGGCTGGCGTCGCCGCTGACCCGCACGATCAAGTCGCCGCTGCGGGCCTGGGTGTGGTAGCCCAGGGACAGCCGCTGGAGGTGTCGGTAGAGCTGGTTGCGCACCTGGGCCAGCACCCGGCTGCTGGCGATCGCCAAGCTCACCGTATTCCAGTAGGTGGCCACGGCCCGCAGCCCGGTCAGGGCCACGCTGCCCACCACGGCCACCAGCAGCAGCACCGCCGGGTCCCAATCGGCCAGCGGGGCCGCCTCGGCGCTGCGCGCCGGCACCAGCACGTAGTCAAAAATCACCTTCATCGGCCAGGGTTCGAGCACCCGCAGGCCCACGTCGGCCACCAGGGCCACCCCAGAAACCGTCAGCAGCGGCCACTGGGGCCGAATCAGCGGCCAAAAGTAGCGGCCAAACTGCCACAGACCGGGCACAGCTTGGGAAAACGAAGCAGAACGATTCATGGTCAGGCCAATAGAAATGGGGTTGAGCAGCTACAGCCGCGAGACCGGGCGGGCCAGGGCCAGAATGCGCCCGGCCACCGCGTCCCAGGTGTGGTGGGTCAAAATGTGCTGGCGGGCCGCTTGCCCCAGGGAACGCCGCCAGTCGGGCCGCCGCCAGAGCTGCTCCAGGGCGGTGGCCAGGGCCTGTTCGTCGCCGGGGGGTCGCCGCAGGCCGGTGACATTGTCGCTGACCAGATGGCGCAGCTGGCCCAGGTCGCTGACCACCACCGGCAGCCCCGCCGCCATGTACTCCACCACCTTGAGCGGCGAAAAGTAGAAGTCGGCGGTGGCGGGGTAGGGGGCTACCGCCACCGTCATCTGGCTCAGCAGCTGGGGAATGCGCTCGGGGGGCACCGCCCCGGTCAGCTGGGTCACCGCCTGGAGCTGCCGCTGGGCCAGCTCCGCCGCCAGGGCCGAGCGCTCCGGACCGTCCCCGACGATCAGCAGGCGGGCCTGGGGCACCCGCTGGCGCAGGCGATCAAACGCCCCCACCAGCACCGACAGCCCGTGCCAGGGCTTGAGCGAGCCCACAAACCCCACCGTAAAGTCGTCCGGAGGGCTGGGGGGCAGGGCGGCCGCCGTAAACCGGTGGTGGTTGACCCCGTTGGGAATCACCGCCACCCGCTCAGCGCTGACCCAGTCGGCGAGGTATTGCTTCACCTCCGCCGAGACCGCGATCAGCTGGCTGGCGGCCCCAAAGGCGCGGCGGGCCACCTGCTCGGCCAGGTCGCGGTGCACCAGGCCCCGGTGGCGGGCCTGCTCGTCGATCAGCGGTGCGTTCACCTCCAGCAGCCCGGGCAGGCCCTGGGTCTGGGCAAATTCCAGGGCGCTGTAGCTCCACAGCGAGTAGCGCTCGTAGATGGCATCGAAGGGCCCAGCCGCCGCCAGATCGGCCAGCAGAGTGGAGTTATTGGCGAGCGCCGCCTGTTCGCGCCAGGCCAGATCGCCCTTGGGCAATTTGGGCAGCGCATGGCAGCGTAGATCGGCCAGATCGGCCGGGGGCGCACCGTCAAACCGTACCGCAAACAGCTCCACCGTGGCCCCCTGGCGGCGCAGGGCGCGAATCACCTCCTGCACATGGATGGAGCCACCCTTTTGACCAAACACGGGAATGCCCGGATCGGCACAGACGTAGGCAATCCGCACCGCTACACCTCCTGGAGCTGGGGCTTGACCGGGGGCTGAAACACCGCCCGCAGAGCGGCGGCGCTCTGGACAATGTCGAACTGAGCTTCGATCAGCGATCGCGCTGCCGTGGCCAGGCTTTGCCGCAGCTCGGGCTCCCCCAGCAGCCGCTGGAGGCCGCGGGCCAGCCCCAGGCTGTCGTGCTGATCTACCAGCAGCCCGGTGCGGCCATCGTGAATGATTTCGGGAATGCCGGTGACGGCGGAGGCCACACAGGGGGTGCCCAGGGCCATGGCCTCCAGCAGGGCGGTGGGCAGGCCGTCGCGGTTGCCGTCGGTGCCCACCACGTAGGGGGCGGCAAACACGGCGGCCTGCTGCATCAGCTCAAACACCTCTCGCTGGGGCCGCGGCCCCAGCAGGTTGACCCAGTCGTCGAGGTGCTGGCGCTGAATCTGCGATCGCAGCTCCCCCTCTAAGGGCCCAGTACCCACAATCTGGCAGCTAAACTCCACCCCCCGCTGGCGCAGCAGGGCGCAGGCGTCGATCAGGTGGGTGAGGCCCTTCTTTTCCACCAGGCGGCACACCGAGAGAATGGTGGGCGGCCGACCGGTGGGCGACCGGTAGTCCAGCCCGGCCAAATCCATGCCGTTGTAGATCCGCCGCACCCGCCGGGCATCGTCGCCAAACTGCTGGCGCAGGTAGGCCAGGTTGTAGTCGCTCACCGTCACCACCGCCGCCGCATCCCGCAGCTTGCGCCGCAAATCCTCCGGGTCCACCGACTCATGGAAAATATCCTTGGCGTGGGCGGTAAAGCTGTAGGGCACCTCGGCAAAGCAGCCCGCCAGCCGGGCCACGCTGGCGGCCAGGCTGCCAAAGTGGGCATGCAGGTGGGTAATTTGGCGCTGGCGCAGCTCCTGGGCCAGCCAGGCCGCCTGGTAGACCACGCTCGACGACTCTTCAGCGGCGGCGCTGAGCTTGCCCCACAGGTCAGGGAAGACCTTAGCCGCCTCCCGCAGCTCTGACCAAAAATAGGTGGCCGAGTTGGGCGACAGCGTTTCAATCGACGGATTGCGCCGCCCCTGGGCCGGTTTTTGCAGGTAGGTCACCGGGGCCCGCACCCGGGCAATCTGGTCTTGAAAGTGGGTATCCACCGGGGGGCGCAGGGCAAAAATGTGAACCTCGGCCCCCGCCGCCTCGTGGGCCAAAATTTCGTTGACGATAAACGTCTCCGAGTAGCGGGGGTAGCGTTTGACAACGTAGGCAATGCGAGACATGGAGCGCAGAAGATATTGGGGAGTCAGCCAGCAAACAGGGAAACACAATCCAGGGAGCCACAGCACAGGCAGCAACCGTTGCGGGCAGCCCCTAGGAAGCCTGGGAGGCCGTCAGGGGGGCCGGAGCCAGCAGCCGTTGCAGATCGAGCAGCAGGTTGTCTAACCCGCTGAGATCGACGGCGGGGCCGGAGGGCGGCGGGGCCAGCGGCCGATGCAGCCAATCGCCCAGGGCGGCGGCGCTGAGATCGCGGGGGTGCAGCAGATCGACTAGCCCCAGGCGATGGAGGCGCTCCGCACGAATCCACTGCTCCTGGCGGGGGCTGGTGCGCGGCACCAGCAGAGCCGGGGTGCGGTAGGCCAAAATTTCGCAGGTGGTGTTGTAGCCCGCCATCGCCACCACCCGACTGGCCCGCTCCAGCAGCAGGGTGGGCTCCGCCAGGTAGTCCACCAGGCGCAGGCGAGGATTGCCCAGGGCCAGGGCCCGCAGCTGCTGCTGCACCTCAGCGGGCATAAAGGGGCCGGTCAGCAGCACCGCCGTGGTGCCCACCGGCACCGGGGCCTGGGCAAAGGCCAGGGCCAGGGCCGCGCCATCCTGCCCACCGCCCACCTGACAGAGCACCAGTTCCCCCTCGGGGGGCAGGGCCAGCTGCTGAATTTGGGCGAGCAGGGCGGCATTTTGCTGGGGTCGCCGGGGCCGCCGGTTGAGGTAGCCCAGGGGGCGCATTTTGGCCGTGATATCGGCGGGGAAGCGATACTCGCGCCGGGGGTCATAGATGGCGGGGTCGCCGTAGATCCACACGGTGTCGTAGTGGCGGCGCAGGGCGGCCAGGTTGTCGGCCCGTTGCCAATCGCGGCGCACCGCCGCAGGGCTGTCGAGCACGTCGCGCAGGCCCAGAACGCAGCGGGTGGGCAGGTGGCGGTGAATGTAGGCCAGGCTGGCGTCCAGCTCCCGCAGAGCTCCCCGCGGCACGTTATCGACAATCAGCAGGTCGGGGCGAAAGCCTTTGATGGCGCTGAGAATGAGCTGCGATCGCAGCGCCACAATTTCCTTCAGCCCCAGCCCCAGCCGCCGGGCCTGGTACTGGCCATCGGCGGTTTTGTGCAGGGCGGGCAGGGTCAGACTGTCGAGGCCAGGGACATTGGGCAGGGCATTGGCATCGCCCATGCCGCTGATCAGCAAAATATCGGCATTCAGCCCAGAGTTGCCCAGGGCCTCGGCCAGCAGCAGGTTGCGGCGCTTGTGCCCCAGCCCCATGGTGTCGTGGGAATAGAGCACAATGCGAGGCCGCGCCGCCGCCTGCGCCCGGGGTCGCCCCCGCCGCTGCGATCTCGCCCCCGCCCCCTGGGCCGCCGACACCAGGCAGGTCACCGCTGGCGAGGAAGATGACGACATAGACGGTCGATCGGGTGAGTGCAAAATAGCCTCCTGAAGCTGAGGGAAGGAACAACGGGTTAAGCTGACATTAAAGACAGAATTAGCCCACTAAAGTTCCTAAATTTCTTATTTTTGGCCAAATTCAGGCTTTTTCAAAATAGTCCTGGGGCGGCTATCCTTCACCATGACCGCTCTGTCTAAAAACTCCGTGAACATTGCATGAGACCCTTCTTAATAAAGGAATAGAGTCCCAGCCGGTATCAATCCGCCCCCGGCAGCCTGGGGTTTATGCAGTGGTCGTTTTGAATTTAGGTTGCTAAAGTAAGGAAGCTTTGCGGTTTGTAAAGAAAACGTTAAAAAAGTTAGTAAAAGTGGCGTGTCGTGGCTGCTAGCCAAACCGCTCTTATCCCCTGGGGAGTTTCCGCCGCCTATGTCTGCGCCCACACCTGCACCGACCATCTTCTGTGACTTCGACGGTCCCATCGCCGATGTCTCCGAGCGCTACTACGCCACCTACTGCCAGGGCCTAGACTGGGTTAAAACCATGGCCCAGGCCCAGGGCAAATCCCTCGGCGTGCGCTATCTCTCCAAAGCGCAGTTTTGGACCTTCAAGCAAAACCGGGTGCCCGACCGGCAGATCGCCCATTGGTCGGGCCTGGAGGGGGCGGTGATCGACGAATTTTTGGCCTGGGTGAGCCACCGGGTCAACCATCCCGCCCTGCTGGAGTACGACCAGGTGCAGCCCCAGGCCCGCGAGGGGCTCGACCTTTTGCGCCAGTGCGGGGTGCGGGTGGTGCTGGTGACGCTGCGGCCCCCCGACCAGGTGATGCAGTTCTTAGACCAGCATGACCTCTGCTGGGCGATCAGCGACCTGTACGGCATGCCCAGGGCCGATGCCGCCTACAAAAATCAGGCCAACCACAAGGTTGAGCGCCTAGAAGCCGCGATCGCAACCCAGCAGCGCCAGGGCTACGACCTCAGCCAGGCCTGGATGGTGGGCGACACCGAGGCCGACATCATGGCCGGGCAGGCCCACGGCATCGACACCGTGGCGGTCACCTGCGGCATTCGCAGCGGCAGCTACCTCCAGGGGTTTCGCCCCACCCACCTGCTGCCCGACCTGTGGGCCGCCTGCCAAAAAATTCAGCAGCGCTCCACCCTGGGGCGGCGCGCCTAGGGCAACGGGCCCAGATCGGCAAGTCTAGGGCGCAGCAAATCTAGGGCACAGCAAATCTAGGGCATCAGGCCTAGGGCTCCGTCACATACCGATCCCACCAGCGGTTGAGGGGGTAGTAGAGGGCCGGGGCCCACAGGCTGCTCAAAATCGCCGAGCTCAGCGCCACCCGCTGGTGGTAAAGCCAAATTTTGCCCAGGGGCGGGTAGAGCGACTCGGCAGACAGCAGCTGGTTGAGGCTGATCTGCAACGCCAGCACTGTCTCGGCGATTACCGCCATGGCAAACACAATCAGCGCCACCGAGACAATGTCTTCCTGGAGGTAGCGCTGTTTCTGCAACCGCGCCGTCAGCACTCCCACCACAATCAGGCTGAGGGTGTGGGTGGGGTCAGGGGAGGTCATGGCATCCTGGAGCAGGCCCAGCACCAAACCTGCGATCGCGCCCTCCCACTGGGTGCGCTTGATACTCCAGGCCACCACCCAAATCAGCAGCCAGTGGGGCGACACCCCCAACAACTCCATCCCCGGTATGCGGCTGGGCAGCAGCACCAAACAGGCCAGCACCGAGGCCGCCGTCACCGCACTGTTGAGCACCCAAGGCCGCCGCCACAGGGGCAGCGACGATACCCTCGACCCCACGGTCATGGCTGAGCCCCGGAGTTTACAGAGCCGGGCACCGCCAGTTGCTCCGCCTCGCCGCCGGGCAGCACCGGCATATCCACCGTCTCCTGGGGCTCAAAGGGGTGAATGATAGCCCACTCCAAAATCGACAGCGGCGACGACAGTTGAATCACCGCTTCCGGTGCCGGGCTCTTGGTCAGATCGATCGACTCAATCCGCCCCACCGGCACATCCCGAGGAAACAGACGACTGTAGGAAGACGTCACAATTACATCCCCTGCCTTCACGTCGGGCACCTTCTCAAAAAATTCCATCACCACCCGGTTGTTCGACTGGCCGCGCACCACCCCCATCGCTCGGCTGCGGCTCACCTTAGCGCCCACCCGACTGGTCGGATCGCTAATCAGCAGCACCCTAGATGTACTGGGCGACACCGCCACCACTCGCCCCACCAGGCCGCCCGGGCCCGTCACCACATGGCCCACCGCCACCCCGCTGCGGCTGCCCCGGTTGAGCACCACATGCTGCCACCAGTGGTCGGCCCCGCGACCAATCACCGTCGCCCGCAGCCCCTCGGTGGTGAGCACCGCCTCGTAGTCAGACAGCTCTTGCAGCGAGCGGTTCTGGTTTTCCAGCTCCACAATGCGCTGCTGTAGCTCCAGAATGTAGCTATTTTCAAACTGCTGCTCCCGGCTAATGCCCGGCTGCAAAGGGCGCGTCACCCAGTGATAGGCCTCATAGAGCATCGCCCCGTCGCTAGCGCGCAGCAGCCAGGCCGAGGAAACGGCCAGGGTAACCATTCCCGCCTTGAGGGCATGACGTGTCCACCAGCGGCGTAGAGCAAACATACTTTCTGGGTAGATGACAACTCAGGGAGAAATCTACAGGCTAGAGCGCCCGCTAAAGACCCGCCCCATCTGACTGAAGTTCTCCAGCACTCGGCCAGTACCCAGCACCACGCAGCTCAGCGGGTCAGCCGCCACATGCACCAAAATGCCAGTTTCGTGGCTAATCAAGGTGTCGAGCCCCTTCAGCAGCGCCCCACCCCCGGCCAGCATAATGCCGCGGTCAATGATGTCGGCGGCCAGTTCAGGGGGGGTGCGCTCCAGGGTGCGCTTCACCGCCTCCACAATCACCGAGAGCGGCTCGGCCATGCTTTCGCGAATTTCGGCACTCTTGACGGTCACCGTGCGGGGCAGGCCCGACAGCAGGTGCAAACCTCGCACATCCATGGCGATCTCGTGGTCGTTGGGGCTGGGGTAAGCCGAACCAATGGAAATTTTGATCTCCTCGGCAGTGCGCTCCCCCACCACCAGGTTGTGCACCTTTTTCATGTAGCTAGAGATGGCTTCGCTGAGCTCGTCACCAGCCACCCGCACCGACTCACTCAGCACCGTGCCCTGCAAGCTCAGCACCGCCACCTCGGTGGTGCCGCCGCCAATATCGACAATCATGTTGCCGGTGGGTTCAGCCACCGGTAGACCCGCGCCAATGGCCGCCGCCCCCGGCTCATCGATGAGGTAGACGGTGCGGGCGCCGGCCTGCTGGGCCGCATCCATCACCGCGCGGCGCTCCACACCGGTAACGCCGCTGGGAATACCAATCACAATGCGGGGCGACACCAGGGTACGCCCCTCGTGCACCTGACGAATGAAGTGCTTGAGCATGAGCTCAGCGGTATCAAAGTCAGCAATTACACCGTCGCGCAGCGGGCGCAGGGCCAGCACGTTGCCAGGGGTACGGCCCAGCATGCGCTTGGCTTCTTCGCCAACGGCCAGAGGCTTCTTTTCTATCTGGTCAATGGCGACCACGGAGGGCTCTTGCAGCACCACCCCTTTGCCTGAGACGTACACCAGAGTATTGGCCGTACCCAGGTCAATACCCATGTCGCGGGAAAATCTATCGAAGAAAGCCACAGGCAATAACGCCCCTACATTCAGAAAAGACAGTGAACCAACGTCAAAATAAACCGTTTAGGGCTCACATTGATACCGAGGTGGATTCTATTACGTTTCGTATCAATGCGTCCAGTAGCAGACTATTCCTTAAATAAGGAAAATATAAGGATGCCCGATTGCACCACCCTGGCGGGTTTGAGCGTAGAGACGGGGGCACCGATGCGGCCCTAGATGGCTAGTCTGTGCTCGACCCATGACGACAAACCCCACAGTTAGGTTCCCGCCGCCGCAGGGCCGCTGCTGAATGTTCAGGGTTTCGCCTACAATGCGGGGACGAGACGTTGGGCTAGTTAACGATGACAATTAATGTGGTTACCCTGGTGGGCCGGGTGGGCACTGACCCAGAGGTGAAATATTTTGAGTCGGGCACGGTGGTGTGCAACCTCACTCTGGCCGTCCGCCGCCGTTCGAGCCGCGACGACAAACCCGACTGGTTTAACCTGGAGCTGTGGGGCAAAAATGCCGAGGTGGCGGCCAACTACG
Source organism: Nodosilinea sp. (assembly GCA_035466075.1). Classification (GTDB taxonomy): domain Bacteria; phylum Cyanobacteriota; class Cyanobacteriia; order Phormidesmidales; family Phormidesmidaceae; genus Nodosilinea. Next base: position 10,286 of record DATIVG010000119.1, read on the forward strand.
TGCGCAAAGGCAGCCTGATTGGCATTAGCGGTGCTCTGAAGCTCGACCACTGGCAGGACCGCTCCTCGGGGGCAGCCCGCTCCAAGCCGGTGGTGCGGGTTGACAAGCTCGATCTACTGGGGTCTCGCCGCGACAATGAAGCACCCATGGCCGGTGGCGACGACGAGTTTTAGCCACACCTGTGGACAACTCAGCGGTATGCCTCCGATCACACCCTAGAAACTCAGGTCTGACCTCGCGCTAGGAGGCGGCGGGGCCTGTCTCCTCTAGCCAGTCAAAAATTTGGCTGAGCTGCTCAGTGGTGACCAGGCCGTACTGCCACAGGGCCATGGGCAGCAGGTTGGTGGCCTGGCCAGCCTTGCGCAGCCCCATGGCAATCGCCTCAGACGACAGAGCCATGTCTGTCTGCAAAAACTCGATGAGCAGATGTTGGCGCTGAGAGGGCATAGGGACAGAGCAGATGCAAAGAATTAGCCATCACTATAGCGGCTCTGGCTAAGTTTTGCCCCTGTCCACAAGGTAGGCCCGCCGGTATGCCCTCTGACCAGGCTGGGAGCCTAGGGTTGGGGGCGACTTTCGAGGTAGTCGGCCAGTCGAGTTAGGGTGGCGTTGAGCTTTTCGTCGGTGGTGGGCTCGGGGTCGGCGGCGGCTTCCTTGAGCTTCAGGCGTTCGAAGGCGCGAATAATCAGGTACAGCACTAGGGCAATCACCAAGAAATCAATGGCTGCGCCCAAAAAGCTGCCCAAGCGAATGCCTGGGCCAACCACGGCCTCCCGCCAGTCGGTGCCAGCTCCGGCCAGCAGCGGGTTGATGATGGCCGGCATCAAAATGTCTTCAACCAGCGATGTGATGATCGAGCCAAAGGCGGTGCCGATAATTACCGCTACGGCCAGATCGATCACGTTTCCTTTGAGCGCAAATTCGCGAAAATCGCTCCAGAAGCTGCGGGCTCGGACGCGAGCGCGCCGCCCTCCTACACCGTTGGCCATGGCACTTGACTCCTTAAAACATTCACTTTTCTAGACCAGCAACAGGGTAATACAGGAGTCAAAAAGAAGCTACTCAGCGCCGATGGGGGCCATCCCGAGGGAAATTGCGATCGCAGCGGTCGGGCTTAAGACGTCGTTAACCCTGACTGGGGTAAGAGGGCTATAAGATTGCAACCATCCAGATGGAGAACTGCTGCGCCATGTTAGAGCCCACCCAGGTAATTGAGCTGTTTATGACCACGCCTGAGCTGCGTGAGGTGAAGGCTGGGGAGACCATTTTTGAGATTGGTACGCCCGGCGAGGTGATGTACGGCGTGGTTGAGGGGGATGTGGAGCTGATGATCAATGGCCGCGCGGTGGAACATATTGCCAAGGGCGATGTGTTTGGCGAGGGGGCGCTGGTGCAGAGACCGGCGCTGCGGGCCTCTACGGCGGTGGCAAAGACCGACTGCAAGCTGGCCACGGTGGACAAGGCCCACTTTATGTTTTTGGTGCAGGAAACGCCGCTGTTTGCCCTTGAGGTGATTCGCAGCCTCTCTACCCGCCTGCGGAGTCTGAAGGCGACGGTGTGAGGGGTTAGGCTGGGTCGGCACCGGGTGAGGTCGCCAATGGCGAGGTCGCCATTGGTGAGGTCGCCATTGATAAGTTCGATAAGTTCGCGATTGAGAATGGGAACCTGACACAATGTCCGGCACCATGGCGGGGAATGGCGGGTGGTCTTGTTTATCTTTCCTTGCCGCGGCCAAGCGGTATGTTTAGCCACCCTTTGTGTTGTCGTTGCCGTCCTATCCTAAACTGCACCTCAGGACGTTAGTGAATACGGTTAGACCGAGGAGTGACAGGATGGATGCAGCCGCTCTCTGGCAACGCTATAAAGACTGGCTCTACTACCACGAAGGTCTGGGCTTTTACCTGGATGTCAGCCGCATGGGGTTTGATGACGCCTTTGTAGCGGCGATGCAGCCCCGTTTTGGCAAGGCGTTTGCCGATATGGCGGCGCTGGAGGCGGGTGCGATCGCAAACCCCGACGAAGACCGCATGGTGGGCCACTACTGGCTGCGCGACGCCGACCTGGCCCCCACTCCCGAGCTCAAGCAGGACATTCTCGACACCCTGACCAGCATTGAGCAGTTTGCCAGCCAGGTGCGCACCGGCGGCATTTGTCCTCCCGGCCAGGAGCGCTTTACCGAGGTGCTCTCCATCGGCATCGGCGGCTCGGCCCTGGGGCCACAGTTTGTCGCCCAGGCCCTGGGGCCCGATTTTCCACCCCTAGATATTCACTTCATCGACAACACCGACCCCGAGGGCATCGACCGACTGCTGGCCCGGCTCGAAGACAAGCTGCCCACCACCCTGGTGATTGTCACCTCAAAATCCGGGGGCACCGCCGAGACCCGCAACGGCATGGTCGAAGTTCGCACCCGGTTTGAGCAGCGGGGGCTCAATTTTCCTAAACAGGCGGTGGCGGTGACCGGCCGGGGCAGCAAGCTCGAAAACCAGGCCCTCAGCGAAGGCTGGCTAGCCACCTTCCCCATGCGCGACTGGGTGGGGGGGCGCACCTCCGAGCTGTCGGCGGTGGGGCTGCTGCCCGCCGCCCTGCAAAACATCAGCATTCGCTCGATTTTGGGCGGTGCCAAGGAGATGGATGCCGCCACCCGCGTGCCCGACCTGCGCCGCAACCCCGCCGCCCTGATCGCCCTGGCCTGGTACTACGCGGGCAACGGCAAGGGCGAAAAAGACATGGTGGTGCTGCCCTACAAAGACAGCCTGCTGCTGTTTAGCCGCTACCTGCAACAGCTGGTGATGGAGTCGCTGGGCAAAGAAAAAGACCTGGACGGCAACCTGGTCTATCAGGGCATTGCCGTCTACGGCAACAAGGGCTCCACCGACCAGCACGCCTACGTGCAGCAGCTGCGGGAAGGGGTGGCCAGCTTCTTTGTCACCTTTATCGAAGTGCTGAAAGATCGCGCTGGCGACTCGGTGGAGATGGAACCCGGTGCCACTAGCGGCGACTTTCTCTTTGGCTTTTTGCAGGGCACCCGCAAGGCCCTGTACGAAAACCAGCGCCAGTCAATCACCCTCACCATTCCCGAGGTCAACGCCCACACCGTAGGCGCCATGATTGCCCTCTACGAGCGGGCGGTGGGCTTCTATGCCTCGCTGGTGAATATCAATGCCTACCACCAGCCGGGGGTGGAGGCGGGCAAACTGGCCGCCGCCGGAGTGCTCGATCTGCAACAGGCGGTGGTCAACGCCCTGGCCCAAAGCGATCGCCCCCTCAGCCTGGGCGAACTGGCCACCGAGGCCGGGGCCGCCGACCAGGTGGAGACCATTTACGCCATTGTGCGGCACCTGCACGCCAACCAGCGCAGCCTGGTGATCCAGGGCAACCCAGGCCATCCCGATGCGCTCAGGGTGGCGGCGCTCAGGTAGGGCCTCAGTCTGGAATCCACACGTAGGGGCTGCCCGAGACCGTCACCCCGCCGGTCTTAGAAAAGCGGATCACCACCAGCCGCGAGCTGTCGCGGCCCAGGTCGAGGTAGCCGCTGGCCCAGAGGTCGGCGCGCACCACGCCGGTGATTTCGAGCCGGTAGCCCCCCGGCGGCAGGTACACCGTTTTCTGACGGTCAAAGTTTTGGGGTCGGTAGATCAGGCGGTTGTTGAGGTAGACCGCGCCCCAGTCGGTGCCGCGGGCGTCAAACTCGATGCGCACCCGCTCGGCCTCGGGGGCGGGCACCGGGTAGGGCACCACGATGATGGGGGGATGGCGCAGAATGATTTGGTTGGAGCGCAGGATGCGGTCTGACTCCAGGCTGGGGCCCTGCTGGGCCTGCGCCAGCGGCGGGGCCAGCAGAGCCGCGGCCAGCAGACTCAGCCCCAGTCGCCGCGACCACCGCCAGGGCCGCGGGCGCTGGGACGCCCTGGGTTGAGCGCCTGGCCCGGCATTATTCCCCGACTGGTTCATGTCTCTTGCTCCCGCTTGAATGGGTTGTAGTGCTGTAGTTCTGTCTTAGCGGTAGTTGCCCCGATCTGGTATCCGTAGAAATCAGCGACTCTAGAACATCTCTCGGGGCCAACTGGCGGGAGATATCCACACCTGGGGTGAGCCGCGCGATTGGGTAAAGTTGACTAGAATCTAGGAAAGCAAATTTCTTTGCTCCAGGGTTGACCGCAGAGCCACTCTCCAAATTGGATGCGGGTGACATTGGATGCGGGAGCAGTGGTGCGATCGCACCCCCCTGGGGCACCTAACGCTATTTTGTCTTAGAGGATAGGGCTTTGAGTAACTCCAGCAACTTTCGGGAAGCCATTCAGAAGGCCAAGGGTCAATCTTTAATCGGCCCCAACGTGATCAAAAACGCCCTGCCCTACGTGGGCGGCGGCCTGATTTTAACCGCCGTGGGCTCCTTTGGCGGCCTTGCCGTCATGGCCAGCAGCCCGGCCATCTTTATGCCCACCTTTTGGGTGGCGTTCATTGCCCAGATTGCTCTGTTTTTTGTGGCCATGAATGTCGCGTCTAAGGGCAACAACAGCACCGCCCTGCCGCTGCTTGCCACCTACAGCCTGCTGACCGGCTACACCCTCAGCGGCCTGCTGGCCCTGGCGCTGGGCACCTCTGGGGTGGGCGCCATGGGCATTGGGTCGGCGGCCCTGGCCTGCGGCGTGGTGTTTATCGCCGCCCGCCAGATCGGCTCCAACCTCTCCGAGGAAGACGGCCTGGCCCTCACCCGCACCATCGGCATCGGCGTCGTAGCCGTGCTGCTGGCGGTGGTGGGGCAGTTCATCTTCGCCCTGTTTGGCGGCCCCATTCCCCAGTTTCTCGACATTGCCATCTCGGCCTTTGGGGTGCTGGTGTTCTGCGGCGCTTCGGTAGTCGATTTCTTCATCCTGCCTCGCACCTACAAGGACGACCAGTACCTGTCGGCGGCGCTGTCGATGTACCTCACCTACATCAACCTGTTTGTGTTCATTCTGCGCCTCCTGATCGCCATCAACCGCGACTAGGCAGCGTCGGAACTCTGACCACGATTGCAGCCCTGGAGCCAATTGGTTCTGGGGCTGTTGATTTGGGGGCTGTTGGTTTGAGGGCTGTTGCGGCTTTTTCCGCTGCCCTGCGCCGTCAGTCTCAGGAATTTCTCAGCCGGGCTATTTATTTTTCTGCAAAGATAACCAAGGTCTAGGCGGCCTTTTATCCTGGGCCATAATCCTGGGTTTTTACCCTAGAGCCGCCTGATCTGCGGCGGGCCCTTTGACCTTATCCACGTCTATCTACAATCTTTGAACCTATGAGCTACCTCGACTCCACGGCCCAGTTCTATGCTGAAGTTGCCACCACCCCAGAAGTCGGGCTGTGCTGTGTGCAGAGCAGCCCCATGGTGATGCCGGGGCTGGTGATTCCGGAGCGCATGCAGGCCATGAACTACGGCTGCGGCACCACCGTGCACCCGGCGGAGCTAGCCGGTCAGCCCACCGTGGCCTACGTGGGCGTGGGCGGCGGCCTAGAGGCGCTCCAGTTTAGCTACTTTTCTCGCCGCCCTGGGGCCGTGGTCGCCATTGACCCGGTGGATGAAATGCGCCAGGCGGCGGCGGAAAATCTGGTGGAGGCAGCGACGCTCAACGACTGGTTTGAGGCTAGCTTTGTCACCCTGCACAAGGGCGATGCCTTTAACCTGCCGCTGCCCGATGGGTCGGTGGATGTGGTGGCCCAAAACTGCCTGTTCAACATCTTTGAGCCCGACGATTTGAAGCGCGCCCTGGATGAAACCTACCGGGTGCTGAAGCCCGGCGGGCGGCTGATCATGAGCGACCCGATTGCCACCCGCCCCATTCCCCCCCACCTGCAGGCCGATGACCGCCTGCGGGCCCTGTGCCTGTCGGGAGCGATCACCTACGATGAATACACCCAACAGCTGATTGGCGCTGGCTTTGGCCAGATTGAGGTGCGGGCCCGCCGCCCCTACCGCGTGCTCGATGCCGCCCAGTACAACCTCACCGACCACCTGCTGCTAGAAAGCCTCGACACGGTGTCGTTTAAGGTGCCGATTCCCGCCGATGGGGCCTGTATTTTTACCGGCAAAACGGCTGTGTACGCCGGGGCAGAGTCTACCTTTGACGATGGAGCCGGGCACTACATGGCCAAGGGGGTGCCGTTGGCGGTGTGCGACAAGACCGCCAAAAACCTGGGCCACTACCCCGACGTGCTAGTGACCGCCTCCACCTGGCACTACGACGGCGGCGGATGCTGCTAGCCCCTAGAGGCGCTGGGCAATGGCGATCGCAATCGGGCAGAGCAGCAGCGCCGGCAAAAACGAGGCCACCCGCACCTGGGCAATTTCCAGCAGGTTGAGGCCAATGCCCAAAATCATCAGCCCCCCGGTGCCGGTAATCAGCAGCACCTGGGGGCTGTTGGTTGGGTCGGGCAAAATCGCCCCGGAGACGCTGGCCAGCAGCGACAGCGCCCCCTGCACCACCAGCACGCTGAGGGCTGAGAAACCCACCCCCACCCCATAGGTGCCGGTCAGTGCGATCGCAGCTAGCCCGTCCATGGTCGCCTTCAGGGTGAGCAGGGTGTTATCGCCCGACAGCCCGTTGTTGAGGCTGCCCACAATCGCCATCGGGCCAATGCAAAACAGCAAGCTGGCCGCCACAAACCCCTCCGTAAAGCGGCCCCCGCCCCGCACCCGGGCCTTGAGCCAGTCGCCCAGCACCGCCAGACGACCCTCGATCTGCCACCATTCCCCTAGCAGCCCTCCAGCCACCATCACCAGCAGCGCCAAAATAATGCCGTCGATGGGGCCAGCCTCAATCGCCGATAGGCTGCCCGCCATCGCCACCCCGATCACCAGGGTCATCAGCCCCACCGCCTGGGTAATGATCTGCTGCATCGCCTTCGGCAGACGACTGCTCAGCACAATGCCCAGAGTTGTGCCCAGCACGACGGTGGCCACGTTGATCCAGGTGCCACTGGTTTTCATCCACAAGCTGAGCATAACGACTCCTCACCAAACATCAGCAACCCAAACACTCCCCCATTCCCCCACCCCATAGGTGCCGGTCAGTGCGATCGCAGCTAGCCCGTCCATGGTCGCCTTCAGGGTGAGCAGGGTGTTATCGCCCGACA
>DATIVG010000120.1:0-7696 GCA_035466075.1 Nodosilinea sp.
GACATTTTGCTGGGCGATCTGCCCCACCTCTACGTCTACGCCGCCAACAACCCCAGCGAGTCAATGCTGGCCAAACGGCGGGGCTACGGGGTGCTGATTTCCCACAATGTGCCGCCCTACGGTCGGGCCGGGCTCTACAAAGAGCTGCTGGCCCTGCGGGAGCTAGTTGCCGAATACCGCGAAGACCCCGCCAAAAACTACGCCCTCAAAGAGGCCATTCTCAAGAAGCTGTTTGACACCGGCCTCGACGCCGACTGCCCCTTTCCTGAGGCCAAAAAACTCGGCATTGAGTTCACCCCTGAGACGGTGAATTTGTTCAGCGCCGCCGTCTTTAACCGCTACCTGGTCACCCTCTACGACTACCTGCAAGTGCTGGAAAACCGCCTCTTCTCCAGCGGTCTCCACATCCTCGGCCAGCCCCCCACCGCCGAGGAATTGCACAGCTACCTCGCCGCCTACTTCGGCGACACCCTCAAAGCCGAACTGTTAGCCGATCTCTGCCAGCTGCCCCCATCCTCCCCACCTCCCCCAACTCCCCTACCTCCCCCCTACGCCCCCACTCCCTCACTCCCCCACTCCCCCACCATCCTCCTCCACCGCCACTATCCCACCGAAACCAATCCCGCCGCCCTAGACCACCTCACTAGCAAAATCCAACAGGCCCTCGACATCGGCACCCTGCTGGCCCAAACCACCGACGAGCTGACCAACCTGCTGCGGGGGCTCAACGGCGAATACATTCCCCCGGCCCCCGGCGGCGACCTGCTGCGCGATGGCCCTGGGGTGCTGCCCACGGGGCGCAACATCCACGCCCTCGACCCCTACCGCATGCCCTCCCCGGCGGCCTACCTGCGCGGTCGGGAGATTGCCCAAAAGATTTTGGCCCAGCACCAGCAGGAAACCGGCACCTACCCCGAAACCGTGGCGGTGATGCTGTGGGGACTGGATGCGATCAAGACGCGGGGCGAGTCGATCGCCATGGTGCTGGAGCTGGTGGGGGCCGAGCCGGTGAAGGAGGGCACCGGGCGGATTGTGCGCTATGAGCTGCGGCCCCTGGCGGAGGTGGGGCACCCCCGGGTGGATGTGCTGGGGAATTTGTCGGGGATTTTTCGCGACAGCTTTGTCAATATCATTGAGCTGCTGGATGACCTGTTTCAGCGGGCGGCGGCGGCGGATGAGCCCGAAGAGCAAAATTTCATTCGCAAACACGCTCTGGCCCTGCAAGCCCAGGGGGTAGACAATGCCAGCGCTCGCCTGTTCTCCAACCCGGCGGGGGATTTTGGCTCGCTGGTGAACGATCGCGTCACCGATGCCAACTGGGAATCGGGCGATGAGCTGGGAGATACCTGGCGCGATCGCAACACCTTCAGCTACGGTCGCCAGGACAAAGGCCAGGCCCGCCCCGAGATTTTGCACACCCTGCTGAAGAGCACGGAGCGGGTGGTGCAGCAGATCGACTCGGTAGAGTATGGCCTCACCGACATTCAGGAGTACTACGCCAACACCGGGGGGCTGAAGCGGGCCGCCGAAATGCAGCGGGGTCAAGCCGTCACCGCCAGCTTTGTGGAAAGCTTCTCCAACGACACCACCCCCCGCAAGCTGGAAGACCTGCTGCGGATGGAGTATCGCACCAAGCTGCTGAACCCGAAATGGGCCGACGCCATGGCCAACCAGGGCTCCGGCGGGGCCTACGAAATTTCGCAACGGATGACGGCGCTGATGGGCTGGGCCGGCACCGCCAACTTCAAAGACCCCTGGGTCTACGACCAGGCCGCCGCCACCTACGCCCTCGATGCCGCCATGGCCGAAAAACTGCGCCAGGCCAACCCCGAAGCCTTTCGCAACCTGGTCGGGCGCATGCTAGAGGCCCACGGGCGCGGCTTTTGGCAGCCCGAGGCCGACCAGCTCGACCAGCTGCGCCAGCTCTACGACCTCACCGACGCTGACCTGGAAGGGGTGAAGGGGTAGCCATGGTCGCTGCTGCCCCCCGCACGGACACCTTTCCCCTGGCGGCCATTGTTGGCCAAGATGCGATTAAATCGGCCCTGCTGCTGCTGGCCGTCGATCCCGGCCTCGGCGGCGTCATCATCGCCGGACGGCGGGGCACCGCCAAATCCGTCATGGCCCGCGCCCTCCACGCCCTGCTGCCCCCGATTGAAGTGGTGCAAGGCTCCCGCTGGAACAGCGACCCCACCCACCCCGACGACTGGGAAACAATCGTCCCAATCTCCCCCACCTCCCCAATCTCCCCCACCCACCCGCTCCCCACCCACCTCATCCCCACCCCCTTCATCCAAGTCCCCCTCGGCGTTACGGAAGATCGCCTGCTGGGCTCGGTGGATGTCACCCAGTCGATCAAGCGCGGCGAGCCGATCTTTCAGCCGGGGCTGCTGGCGGAGGCCCACCGGGGGGTGCTCTACGTGGATGAGATCAACCTGCTGGATGACCACATTACCAACCTGCTGCTGACGATTTTGGCCCAGGGGTATAACCGCATTGAGCGCGAGGGGATTAGCATTCAGCATCCCTGCCGCCCGCTGTTTATCGCCACCTACAACCCGGCGGAGGGCGATCTGCGATCGCACCTGATCGACCGCTTTGCGATCGCCCTCTCCGCCGACCAGCCCCTGACCCTGGCGGAGCGGGTCGAAGCAGTGGAGCGGGCCACCCAGTACAGCACCTCTCCCCAGGCGTTTTTAGCCCAGTACGCCTCCTCTCTGGTGGATCTCAAGGCCCAGATTGCCCTGGCGCGGGCCTGGTTGCCCCAGGTGCAGGTGCAGCCCGAGCAGATTGCCTACCTGGTGGATGAGGCGATGCGGGCGCAGGTGGAGGGGCACCGGGCCGAGCTGTTTGCCCTACGGGTAGCCAAGGCCCAGGCCGCTCTCCAGGGCCGCCTGACGGTGGAGGCCGAAGACCTGCATCGAGCGGTGGAACTGGTGATTGTGCCTCGGGCCACGGTCGTTGCCCTGCCCCCCGAACCGCCGCCCGATCTCCCGCCCGACCCCCCCAAAGACAATCCAGACTCTGACCAGGAACCCGAGGCCGAGACACCGGAACCTCCGGCAGGGGGCAGCATCCCCGAGGAGTTTGTGTTTAGCCCTGAAGGGGTGGTGCTTGACCCCTCGGTGCTCTACTTTGCGCAGCTGGCCCATCGCCGCCACGGCAAAGCCGGGGGCCGGGGAGTCATTTTCTCCCAGGAGCGGGGCCGCTACGTCAAACCGATGTTTCCCCAGGGGCCGATTCAGCGGGTGGCGATCGATGCCACCCTGCGGGCGGCGGCCCCTCATCAAAAATTCCGACGACAGCGCTATGCTCAAGCGCACCCCGATCAGCCGGGCCTGCCCCGCCGCATTTTCATTGAAGCCGATGACGTGCGCGTCAAGCGGCTGGCCCGTAAGGCCGGGGCCTTGATTATTTTTGTGGTGGATGCCTCGGGGTCGATGGCCCTCAACCGCATGCAGGCCGCCAAGGGGGCTGTGCTGCAACTGCTGGGGGAAGCCTACCGCAGCCGCGACCACATTGCCCTGATTGTCTTTCGCGGTCAGCAGGCGGAGGTGCTGCTGCCCCCCACCCGCTCCATTACCGCTGCCCGTCGTCGCCTTGATCGCCTGCCCTGTGGCGGCGGCTCGCCCCTCGCCCACGGGCTGGCGCAGGCGGTGCGTCTGGGCGAAAACGCCCGCAAGTCGAAAGATATTGGCCAGGTAGTGATTGTCTTAATCACCGACGGCAAGGCCAATGTGCCCCTGGCCCATTCCCTGGGGCAACCCGACCTGGGCCTGGAGGCCACCCCGATCAAGACTGAACTGATCCAGATTGCTGCCGCCATCCGCAGCCTGGATCTACAGCTGCTGGTGATCGACACCGAAAATAAGTTCATCTCCTCTGGCTTTGCCCAGGAGCTGGCCGAGCAGGCCGGGGGCCACTACTACTATCTGCCGAAGGCGACGGAGGGGGCGATCGCCACTATGGCCCGCAGCGCCCTCCGCGCCGCCACGACACCGTAGCGCAAGGAGTTATACCAAATCCTCCTTGGCCACTCCCGATTCAGCAGGTCAAACAACCGGTTGCCCCTACGGTTTGGCCTTTTGGGAATCGGGGGTATGTGACTCGGATTTGGTATTAGCTGACCCAGCCAGCGATCGCTCACGCCCGTTGAAGGCTAATCAACCCAGGCTGTTTCAAATTACGATCCGCCTTTGGTGCGCCCCACATGGGTGCCGCGATCGCGGTGCCTAAACCGTTTTTCTGACGGCTGAACCGCTTTGGGAGACGGCTGGTTGTGAGGGTGTTCTTCTGGGGATGGTTTGTGGGTATTCATCACAAGTCCTCCCGATGCAGAGTAGAGACTACACCTATATTTTCGCATTTATCTTTGGTTTCAGGGCTGTGCAACTTAGGGCTGTGCAATATCTTTGCTCACCCGCCAGGCGGTCTGCCCCCCCAGCTTGCCCACCTTGGTAAAGACCCAGCTGCCGCGCCGAAATGAGTCGTGGCCTTTGGGGCAGGTTGGATGCACCCCAATTAGCCGGTGAATCTCCTCGGTGGCCAAAATCCAGCCGTTGGCGCAGGCCTGCTCTAGTACCTCCATATACCAGAGCGGGTTGACCGGGGGCTGCGGTCTAGCCCTCAGGGTTTCGCTGAGGCGGTTTAGGGCTGTTGCGATCGCCGCCAGGGTCTGAGGGCTGCCCCCATCCGGCTCGGCTGTTGGGGAGTACGCCAAATCTGAGACTAGACCTGCAAGCTCGGGGGCCGCCACCCAGGGATCGTCTGAGGGTAGCGGCGCAGGTGGCCCAGTCGCGGGTGACTGCGGAGCGGTGACAGGCATGGCCTCAGGGGGGTGGTCAGCCAGACCAGGCTTGGGCCTGAGCTCAAATTCGTGTTTTTGCAGCCACAGGTGGTTTAGCTCCGTAGCCCAGGTATAAACGTAGTTAGCCGAGTCTGAATCGCCATTGGCGGCCAGCTGAGCGGCGGCCTGTTGCATGTAGTGAACTAGACCGGGGCCGATTAGCGCCTCATGGGCCACGAGCAGATCTTCCTCAGTGCCCTCAGGACAGTCTAGAAGGGCTTTGATGAACTCCAGATAGGCCTGGGCCTGGTCGTCTTCCTGGGCAAGGGGAATGGTTTGGGCCACAAACAGGTGGTGAATTTGCCCCGCCAAATTGTGGAGAAACTTGGCTTCCTTCGTACTGCCTTGACGAATCAGTTGAACGGCCACCTGTTCCATCACCTGCACCAGTTCTGGGGTGACCAGCCCTTCATTTTGGCGCAGCAAAATCCATTCTTCTCCACTGGGGCAGGCCAGCAGTTGTTCAATCAAGCTAATGTAGCTCTGCAAGCGTTGTTGGTTCATAGAGGCCATGGCTCCATCGCGTTAGAACGCTACTTTTATCCTCCTTTGAATTTGAGGTCGCTGTGTTTAGAAGTCACGAAGCGTAATGCTCGATCGCGGCGATCGCGTTGCTGAACCAGGGCACGAATTTGAACAGGGGCAAACGGCTATTTTCCCCTACGAAAAGCGTTGAATTTTTAATGCATATCTCCATCCGGCAACCAATGGCAGTTGACCCGTTAAAAGTTGTTGGCGATCGCCGCCATCTCCCCCGAGAGTTTGTAGCCTAGATAACAGGAGGCTTCTCGCCGATCGCACCTCAGCGGCGGGAGCGGTTGCGCCATGTCTCAAGCCACCCCCCGCACCCAAATTTCCCTAGATCTGAGCCAACCCCTTTGGGAGCGGGTCTTTACCGTTGCCCCGCTGGTGGTGATCGGCACCCAGGAGGCCGATGGCACCTATGACCTCGCTCCCAAACACATGGCCATGCCCCTGGGCTGGGGTCACTACTTTGGCTTTGTCTGCACGCCCCGCCACCACACCTACCAAAATATTCAGCGCACGGGGGTGTTCACCGTCAGCTTTCCCCAGCCGCGCCAGATTTTGGCGACCAGTCTGACCGCCGCCCCCCGCTGCGACGATGACCACAAACCTGCTCTGGCAGCTCTACCCACGGTCAAAGCCAAGGGGGTGGAGGGGGTCTTTCTACAAGACGCCTACCTCTGCCTAGACTGTGCCCTCGATCGCATTGTCGATGGGTTTGGCGAAAACAGTCTGATTGCGGGCAAAATTCTCGCCGCCCAGGTGGATGAAGCCGCTCTGCGCCTCTCCGCCCGGGATGATCAAGACCTGCTGCGCCAAGCTCCTTTGCTGGCCTATCTGTCACCGGGGCGCTTCGCCACCATTGACCACAGCCAGGCGTTCCCCTTCCACGAGGGATTTCAGCGATGACCCCTCTGCAAATCCCCACCCTGGCTACGCCGCGACTGCTGAATTATCTCCACCGCCGCCGGGGCGAGATGCAGACCCTGCTCGAAACCCTGGTGCAGATCGAAACCCCCTCCACTGTGCCCACGGCTCAGGCCCCGATGCTGGCCCTGCTGGCGCAAGAACTGCGGCGGCGGCAGTTCCGGGTGCGATCGCTCTCCGGTCGTAAAACCGGGGGCCATCTGGTGGCGATCGCACCCCGCCGTCCCCAGCAGCCTGCCCAGCTGCTGATCGGCCACTGCGACACCGTCTGGCCGGTCGGCACCCTGGCCCAGATGCCCCTCAAAATTAGCCAGGGCAAACTCTACGGCCCTGGCAGCTACGACATGAAGGCGGGCCTGGTGATTTTGCTGTTTGCGTTGGATGCGGTGCAGGCCCTGGGGGTTGACTGGCCCCTCGCCCCAGCGGTGGTGATCAACTCCGACGAAGAAATCGGCAGCGGTGAATCGACCCGGCTGATTCGGCGGCTGGCGCAGGTGTGCGATCGCGCCTTCATCTTCGAGCCCTCCCTCGGCCCCCGGGGGCACCTCAAAACCGCCCGCAAAGGCGTGGGTCGCTTTACCGTCACCGTCTTTGGCCAGGCTGCCCACGCTGGCCTCGATCCCGACAAGGGGGCCAGCGCCATTCTGGAACTCTCCCACGTCATCCAGCAGCTGTTTGCCCTCAACGACCCCGACCGAGGCATCACCGTCAACGTCGGCACCATTGACGGCGGCCTGCGCCCCAACGTCGTCGCCCCCCAAAGTCGCGCCGTGGTGGATGTGCGGGTGCTGCACGGGGCGGATGTTCCTACCCTGGAAGCCACTATTCATGGCCTGCAACCCACCACCCCCGGCACCCGCTTAGAGATTTCCGGCCGCATTGGTCGGCCCCCCATGGAAGCCACCCCCGGCAACCAGCACCTCTGGCAGTTGGCCCACACCGCCGCCGCCGACCTGGGCCTTGACCTCACCCAAGAAACCGCCGGCGGCGGCTCCGACGGCAACACCACCAGTCTCTACACCCCCACCCTCGACGGCCTCGGCGCCGTCGGCGATGGCGCCCACGCCCCCGGTGAATTTGTCTACCTCGACTCCCTGATCGAACGCGCCGCCCTCACCGCCAAACTCCTCACCGCCGCCCCCATCCCCCAAACCTGACATTTCACCCACCCACCCCCTCTCCCCCATCTCCCCCATCTCCCCATCTCCCTCACTCCCTCACTCCCCCACTCCCCACTCCCCCACTCCCCCACTCCCATGCCCCCCCGCTACTTCCTCTCCACCCTCACCCGCATTGCCGACTTCGACCGCCGTCCCTTTGACGTGCAGCCCCTGCCCAAGGCCGACTGGGCCACCGGTGATTACGTGGTCGGTAAGGTGCAAACGCTCAAAGGCCCCC
>DATIVG010000121.1:0-11390 GCA_035466075.1 Nodosilinea sp.
TTGCCGACGACTCGGATGAGCCTTTGGTGGCCGAGTTTGGGATGGGCTAGAGGGGTATAGGGTGTAAGAGCAGCCCTAGGCCTCACACCCTGCCCTTTCACCCCTAAGCCCGCGCCTCTTCGATCACGGATTTGGCGATGGAGGGCAGCTGTAACCCCGGTGGGTACTGCCCTTCTTCTTTGATGCGCTGGATCATGGCGGGGGATACGCGCAGGCCCAGGCGATCTGCGATCGCGCGGACCACGTCCCCCCGGTCGAGGGTGCCCGCCACTGCATCGGCGGGGGTGAGCACGGTCAGGCGCGGCAGCTGATGGGCCTCCAGCTGGTCAATGGCTTCGGTGAGCGGCGTGCCCTCCCGCACCGAGGGAATGTTGAGCAGGGGCTTGGCAATGTGGCTGAGGGGCAGGGTTTCCCACTGGCTGCGCTCGATGGCGCGCATGTCTTCGACGCTGACCAGCCCCCGGTAGCGACCGTCGGAGGCGGCGAAATACACCGGGGCGCGGTTTTCTTCGAGCAGGTAGGTGTCGGCAAACTGCCGCAGCGACAGATCGGCATCGACCACGCGAAAGTCGCGGGCCATGGCGTCGGCGGTGGTGAGGGCCAGCATGGCCTCTTGCAGGTTGGTGACCTGGCTGTAGGCGGCGGCGTTGCGCAGGGCAAACCAGCCGATGGCGGCAATCCAGAAGCCGGAGAAGGCCTGGTAGGCCAGGGCCATGACCAGACCAAAGGTAATCGCCAGCCAGCCCAGGGCCTGGCCGGAGCGCGCCGCCCAGCGGATGCCCTTGATACGGCTATTGGTGGCTTTCCACACCAGGGCCTTGAGCACCTGGCCGCCGTCGAGGGGCAGGCCGGGAATCATGTTGAACAGGGTGAGCACCAGGTTGATCTGGGCGACGCTGCCCACAATCACCGCCACCGGGGTGGGCAGGGCCGGAATCTGGGCTATGCCGGTGAGCAGCAAAAACAGGCCAAAGCTGACCAGGGGACCTGCGATCGCAACCTTGAGCGCCTCCTCCGGCGTTTTCGACTCTTTATCGATGGAGGCGATGCCGCCAAACAAAAACAGCGTAATGGAGTTGACCGCAATGCCCTGGCGCTTGGCGGCCAGACTGTGGCCCAGCTCGTGGAGCAGCACCGAGGCAAACAGCAGCAGCGCCAGGGCGAACCCCATGCCCCAGGCCAGGTTGCCCCAGGCCGAGTGCCAGCTGGGCTCCAGCCCGTAGGACACCGTTACCAGCAGCAAAATAATAAACCAGGAGCTATCGACAAACAGGGGAATGCCCAAAATCGCCCCAATACGCCAGCTGGATTGCATTGCCTAGTCCCCAAGAACGCTATCAAATGGCAACCCAGACCCGACAGCGCCTAGCAAAACTAGAGCATTCAGGTCTGGGTACCGTTTTATTCTATCAACCGCCCCATTAACTCGCCGGGCGGAAAGCCCCCCAGGCTAGAGCAGGCCAGCGTTGCCCAGGCCCAAAATCATGCCCGCCCCCAAAATGTGGCCGAGACTGGCGATCGCCAGCAGCTCGGGCAGGCCAAAGCCCTCAAACACCATGGGCAGGCTCACCGGCAGGGCCGGGCCCACCCCAGGCCGCTGAATGGCGTACTTGCCAATGGCCAGCACAAACAGGTTGCAGGTGATCATGATCAGCGCTACTTTGAACGACCACTCCGGGGTGGTGGGCACGGTAAAGGCGGCAAGCAGGGTAGAAAACAGCAATGTTATTTCTCCGCTAGAGGTCTAAAATTGGGTCTTGAGAAGCAGAATTTAACGGCGATCGCTAAATGCTCAGCTGAGTACGGTCTTAGCCATGGGCATTTAAGCCTAGTTGGATTATAAAAATCCGCCGCCACCCCCCCAACGGAATGTTCAATAGAGTTAACATGCGGGTCAAGATTTGTGGCATTACCCAGGTAGAGCAGGCAGTTGCGATCGCAGCTCAGGGTGCCACCCACCTGGGCTTTATCTGCGTGCCCCAGTCGCCCCGCTACATTGACCCTGCGGCCCTGGCCGCCCTCACCCAGGCCCTAGACGCCGCCGGAGTAGTCACTAAAACCGTCGGCGTCTTTGCCGATGCCCCTCTATCAGAGATGGCTAACACGGCCCGCCAGGCCAAGCTCAGCCACCTTCAGCTCCACGGCCAAGAAACCCTAGAGCAGTGCCAGCAGCTGATCGCTGAGCTACCCGGTATTTACCTCATCAAAGCGATTCGCGTGCGCACCGCCGCCGACCTGGCACAAGCCGAAACCTATGCTCCCTACGTCGATGCCCTGCTGCTCGACGCCTACCATCCCCACCAGCTCGGCGGTACGGGCCTAACCCTCGATTGGCAGGCCCTGCGGTCGTTTCGCCCCCCCTGCCCCTGGATGCTGGCCGGCGGGCTCACCCCCGAGAATGTACCCACGGCCCTCTCGACCCTCCAGCCTGACGGCATTGACCTCTCCAGCGGGGTAGAACAGCAGCCCGGCGTCAAAGATCTGGCCCTGGTGCAACACCTGTTTGACCAACTACAGCCCTGGCTAAAGTCCAAGGTTGTTCAATAAAGTCAGTTTTGGTCGGCTTGAGGGCTCAAGACGGGCAGCTCTAGGGGGCCAGAGATCGTGGCCACAGCCAATTTTTTGCCGGGGGCAGCGTGGGTATTATCTTCCGCTGAGGTATGCACGGCATCGGGTTGGCAGGCGGCGACATCAAACCAAAAGGTGGTGCCAACGCCCACTTCGCTGACCAGATGCACCTGGCTGCTGTGCTTTTCGATGATGTTTTTGACAATCGAGAGGCCCAGACCGGTGCCCTCCAGGGTGTGAACCCGGTTTTCGACCCGAAAGAAGCGGTCAAAAATCGCCTGCTGGTCTTCGGGGGCAATGCCAATGCCGGTGTCAGAAATTTCGACGCGGATGTAGCCGCCCTCGTCGGGGCCATCGCCAGGAGGCACAATCTGATGGGCGCGCAGCATCACCTGGCCCCCCGACTCGGTAAACTTGAGGGCATTGCCCACCAGGTTGCTAAACACCTGCAAGAGCAGGTCGTAGTTGCCAATCACCGGGGCCAGGCCGGGCTCCACCTCTTGCCGCAGCTCGATCTGTTTGTCGCGGGCGTTGAGGCGGTGGGTGCGCAGGGTCTGCTCGATGGGCTGAATGATATCGACCGGCTCTAGCTGGTACTGACGGCTCGACTCCAGGCGCGACAGGTCGAGCACGTCGTTGACCAGGCGGGTGAGGCGGTCGGTCTCGTGGTTGGCGGTTTCAAGAAATTCTTTGCGCTCGCCGTCGCTGAGGTCTTCGCCGTACTCGTGCAGGGTTTCGATAAACGACTTGATGTTAAACAGCGGCGTACGCAGCTCGTGGGAGACATTGCTAATGAACTGGGCCTTGGCCTCGTTGAGGGCGACCTCGCGGGTAATATCCTGCACGGTGATGGCCAGGCCCTTGACGTTTTCCTTGGCCTGATCGAGCACGGTGTTGAGCAAGATGCGCAGGGTGCGGTGGCTGGGCTCGGTAATCGGCACCCGAAACTCCATCGCCTCGGACTCGCCCTTGACCGCCTGAAACAGGGGCCGGGTCAGCTGTACCCGCACCGGGCCGGGGAAATGCTCTAGGATATTGCGCCCGTCTAAAATTTGATCGTCCCAGCCAAAGATGCGGCGGGCAGTGGGGTTGACCAGCACGGCGTGCATGTCGCTGTCGAGCAAAATCGCGCCGTCGGCAATGGTGGAGACCAGGGTTTCAAGCTTGGCCTTTTCGGCGGTCAGCTCTTCGATGTTTTGCTCTTCGTAGCTCTCCAGGCGCTCGGCCATGTCGTTGAAGCTGTAGATCAGCTCGCCCAGTTCGCCGCCCAGGGGCAGGTCGATGCGCTGCCGAAAGTTGCCAGCGGCAATGTTTTTTACCCCCAGCAGCAGTTCTTTGATGGGTTGGGTAATGGTGAGGGCGTTGAACACAGCGCCCAAAATCACCATCACCCAGATGGAGACAAACACCGCAATGGTGACATCGCGGGTGAGGTGCGAGGAGGCGACGACGGTGGGGTTGGGGTTGATGCCGAGGGCGAGCACGCCCAGGTGGGTGCCGTTGTAGTTGAGGGGCACAAACACATCGGTGACTTCGCCCGCCGGGGTGAGGTGCTGGCGCACCAGGGGGCGATCGGTGTTTTGGGCGTAGCCCTCGGGCAGCTGCATGCGTCGCCTCAGGGTGAGCGAGTTTTGTACCGACGCCTCCGAGAAGGGAATGCCGAAGAAAATGTCGCCGTTTTCGTCGGCGTAGAGCATGTAGCGCACGCTGGAGGTGCTCTGGTAAAAGCTGTAGGAGAAGCGAGCCAGCTCGGTGCGGTCGGCTTCGTTGACCATGGGGGCGACGTTGGCGGCCAGCAGTAGGCCCAGGTCGCGGGCAAAGCGGGTGTCGTTGAGGCGGGCATCCATTTGAATGGTGTTGACAGCCCAAAAGGTGAGGGCGCTGGTGATCAGTGACACCACCAGGGTCGCCCCGGCCATCAGCCGAGTTTGCAGGGTGAAGTCGCCCCACCAGCGCAGCAAGATCTCGCGAATTTTAGCCAGGAGCCTAATCAACTGAACCTATCAAATGCCGATATTCAGCCTTCATTCTGGCATGTTCTTCGCATCTTAGCCCTGTTGCTACTCGTCAAACAGGGTTTCAAACTCGTGGCGCAGGCTGTCGTAGTTGACGACGCGGGCCACGATCAGGGTTTGGTCGCCGAGTTTTGGGTCGCTCTGGGTGGCGGCAAACTGCTGCTTCCAGTGGCGGACGTCGGGTTCTCGGTTGAGCCAGAAGTTGACAATGGTGCCGACGATGGCATCCCAGTCCCAGTCGGGCTTGCGGTGCACGGCCTGGGTGGCGTCGATGAAGGCGTCGAGGGTACAGCAGTAGCTGCCCAGGTAGGCCTGGCTGCGATCGCGCCTACTCTCCACCTGCTGCTGATGGGTAAAAAATTGCAGCACCGGGGCAATGCCAATGATGTCAAAGCTATAGCTCATGGTAAATCAGGAGTTTAAAGCGATGGGTTAAGGCAACCTGCCGCCGCCGCCCCGCTCTTCCGTGTGGCTAGGGTCCGCCCCCCAGAAGGGAACAGGGGAAACCCCGGCAGAGCCGAGCTGAGAGCGGTGACGAGCCTCGTTTAGAGGCAGCGCCGAGGCAGCAGGTTAGAAAACAGTTTAGACAGTTCTTTCGGCGGCGTTGTTCTTGAGCAACGGTTTTTGATGATCGCTGGGCTGTAACCACTGGGCTTAAAGATCGTTTTGGGCGGCGGCAGTAACCCTGGTCACACTTTGCCAAACCCTTGAAAACCGTCCCGCCTCAGCCAACCTCCCGTAAAGATGCGCCAACATTGCTGCCCCGGCGCGCCGCTTGAGCCAAACTAGGTACATATACAGCGACCTCACCTATACCTAACCCTCTATAAAAAAGCAGCCCCCGGTGCCTTGGCACCGGGGGTTATTGCTTAGCATTCCTGGAGCTTGTCACTCCACCCCTTACGGTCGATCAGATTCGCTGTTAATGCAGGTCAACACTCCCTCCCCCTGCGGGGAGTTGCCGACCACGGGGCGTAGGGTCATCGACGGCTCAAAGCCCGGGTAGCAGCGCACCAGCACCGTATCGTTGCTGCGGGTTACGTACAGCACACTAACGGGATTGCCGTTGAGGATGGCGGGCACTAGACGGGGAGCCTGGGCTACGGTCGAGAACGCTGGGCCGGGTTGAAAGAGGCTGAGAATAGTCACCCCTAGCGCTGCACCCAAGGCAACAGCGACCCACAGTTTAGAGAATAGTTTGATCATGGATATCGACCTACAGAATGCTTGACACGTAGACCATAGCCATCAAACCTAAGAGGGGGATAAAGACATCGCCTTTACCCCCCTCTTCAGTGATTTTCTTAGACATCTGGTACAAGACCTAGCCATCTAAGCTGCCAGAAAACCGATTGCATCCCCTCTGCCCTAGTTAGACTAAAGCCTCCGGGAAACAACCCGATTTCCCTAGCCTAGGTGCCCACGGTCCAGGAGTTGATGTAGATTTCCTGCTCGGGGGTGAGGCTATCGACCTCAATACCCATAGCCACCAGCTTCAGCCGGGCAATCTCCTTATCCACGGCCTCGGGGATGGAGTGCAGACCGGGCTCGAGGGAGCCTTTGTTCTTCACCAGGTATTCACAGGCCAGCGCCTGGTTGGCAAAGCTCATGTCCATCACGGCGCTGGGGTGGCCTTCGGCGGCCGCCAGGTTGACCAGGCGGCCTTCGCCCAGCACAATCACCGACTTGCCGTTGCCCAGCATGTACTGCTGGGTGAAGTTGCGCACCTGCTTGACCTCGGTGGCCATCGAACCGAGGGATTCGAGGTCGATCTCGATGTCGAAGTGGCCAGAGTTGCACACCATGGCCCCGTCTTTCATGGCCTCGAAGTGCTCACGGCGAATGACGTGCTTGTTGCCGGTCACGGTGATAAACAGGTCGCCGACGGCGGCGGCTTTGGCCATGGGCATGACCCGGAAACCATCCATGACAGCCTCAATGGCGCGCACCGGGTCGATCTCGGTGATGATCACGTTGGCCCCCATGCCGCTGGCCCGCATGGCGGTGCCTTTGCCACACCAGCCGTAGCCAGCCACGACCACGGTTTTACCGGCGAGCAGCACGTTGGTGGCGCGAATGATGCCGTCCAGGGTGGACTGGCCGGTGCCGTAGCGGTTGTCAAAGAAATGCTTGGTGTCGGCGTCGTTGACGTTCATGGCGGGGAAGCTGAGCATCCCATCTTTAAACATGGCCTTGAGCCGCACGATGCCGGTGGTCGTTTCTTCGGTGGTGCCGATGATGTCGGCTAGCTGGGCCTGGCGCTCTTGGACCAGGGTGGCAACCACGTCGCTGCCATCGTCAATGATGATGTTGGGACGGTGGTCGAGGGCGGTCTCAACGTGGCGATGGTAGGTGGCGTTGTCTTCGCCGCGCAGGGCAAAGACCGGAATGCCGTAGTCGGCTACCAGGCTAGCGGCCACATCGTCTTGGGTGGACAGCGGGTTGCTGGCAATCAGCACGGCGTCGGCACCGCCATTTTTGAGCGCGATCGCCAGGTGAGCGGTCTCAGTGGTGACGTGGCAGCAGGCCGAAATACGAATACCGGCCAGGGGCTTTTCCTGGGCAAAGCGGTTTTGAATTTGGCGGAGCACGGGCATCTCGCGCCCGGCCCACTCAATGCGCTGCTTCCCCTGGGTTGCCAGGGCAATGTCTTTGACGTCGTACTTAAATTGCAGGGTTGTGGTCATAAGCTTTAGGTATCAACCGTAATAAATCGTCTTTGGAACCGTCTCGGGGCTAGTTTACCTAGCTTAACGGAATTTCACACCGGGTACTGCCCCGAACGCACCTCCTCACAAAACTGCTGGGCGGCTTCCACAGCCTGCTGCCTGAGGTTGGCATAGACCTTGGCAAAGGGCGGCTGCCAGGCCGACAACCCCAGCACGTCGGCGGTGACCAACACCTGCCCGTCGCAGTGCAGCCCGGCCCCAATGCCGATGGTCGGAATGCTGAGTGCCTTCGTAATATCGCGGGCCAGATCAGTCGGAATATGCTCTAGCACCACGGAAAACGCCCCCGCTGTCTCTAGAGCCTGGGCCTCAGCAAAAATACGGCTGGCCTCGGTTTCGGAGGTGCCCTGCTTGCGAAAGCCGCCAAACTGGTTCACCGACTGGGGCGTCAGCCCCACATGGCCCATCACCGGGATGCCCCACTGCACCAGACGACGCACGGTTTCAACTACGGCTGCGTGGCCGCCCTCCAGCTTCACCGCCTGGGCCCCGGCTTCCTTAAGCATGCACCCCGCCGCCCGTATAGCATCCTCAAAGCTGGTCTGGTAGCTGAGAAAGGGCAGATCGACCACCAGCAGGGCCTGCTTTACCCCGCGCCGCACCGCCCGGGCGCAGATCAGCATGTCGTCTAGGGTGAGGGGCAGGGTGGTGTCGTAGCCCAGGGCCACCATGGCCAGCGAATCGCCCACCAGCACAATGTCGGCCCCGGCCCCGTCTACGATCTGCGCCGACATCACATCCCAGGCGGTGAGGACGGCCAGGGGCTGGGCCGACGGGCCCTGCTTCCACCGCAAAATTTGGTTTACGCTAACGGCCATGGGCTGCGCCTGCAAAGGGGTGTGGTTGCCAGAATAGCAAACCGCGCCCCCTTCGTTGTGGTCTCTCCGGTGGTCTTCCCGGTGAGGCCCGCTGACTGGGGGAAGTCGCCAGGGGGCCAGGGGGGTAAACGTTAACTGTTGCTCAACATCTGGGCTGGGGGCCTGAGCCGCCGCACTATGATGGCAGGACAGTATTTATGCCCCTACGACTACCATGACCCAGGCTGATCCCACCCCGTCCCCGCCCCCCAGCGGCGGCAGCCCCCTCAAGTGGATCGCCTTGGGCTGCGGCGGCTGCCTGGGGTTGACGGTATTGGCGGTGGTGGGGCTGGCGGTATGGGTGAGCCGCAGCGTGCAGTTTGGGGTGGGCCCCGAGCAGGTGGAGGCCGACAACCAGGAGCTGTTTACCTACGCCTTGCCGGGGGAGAGCCGGGGCATTTTTAACATGGGGGTGCTGGGCATGCGGGTGATTCAGGTGGCAAGCACCGACTCCCCGCCCTCGGTGCTGCTGACCATGGGCCAACTGCCCAGCTACCTCCAGGGGCGCGACGCCCAGGAGACCTTTGTGGAGCAGTTTCAAGAGAGCCTGGCGGTGGAGGGTAACTATCAGCTGGCGGAGCAGCGGGTGGAAGAGCGCAGCCTCTGCGGTCAGCCGGTGTCGGTGCTGGTGCAGTCGGGGCGGTTTGAAGAGGGTGCGACCACCTACGATGCCGCCAGCCTGCTCACCTTTGTGGAGCATGACAACAGCGCCCGGTTTGTCTGGCTGCTGGCCCACGGCGATACGCCCGAGGCCACTGCCGACCAGGTGTTTGCCAGCCTCGACTGCCCCTAGATTGCCTGGGCTGAGCCAGGGGGTGACGGGGTTATTTGATTCTGTTATTTGATCTGGGTGACGCGCCAGCTGAGCTTGAGATTGAGCCAGAAATTCCAGAAGGTGACAATTGCGATCGCAACTAAATTTGCCAGGTAGGCCCAGCGCTGGCCAAACACCAGGTTGTAGACCACATTGAGCACCAGCACGTTGAGCACCAGCCCCGCCAGGCACACCAGGTTGAACTTGAGAAACCGCTTGAGCCGGGCCGACCAGCCCCGCTGCAGCAGGCTGACATCGGCAAAGGTCCAGGCGTCGTTCCAAATGAAATTGTTGAGAATGGCCACTTCAGCGGCGAAAATCTTGCTGCGGGTGAGGGGTAGGCCCAGGGTGCTGTGCAGCAGGTAGAGAATCACCATATCGACCACTACGCCGCTCAGCCCCACCAGCCCAAAGCGCACAAAGCGCTGGGTGGGAAACCGCTGGTGCAGCTGGGACAGCCGCCCGCCCACCCGCAGCCGCAGCAGGTGGTGAATGTAGTCGATGTACTGCCGCCAGGTGACCTTGCTGGCCCCCTCCTGGCGCTCCTGAAACACATAGCCCACCTCGGCAATGGTGTCGATGTCGCCGCGCCCCAGCACCTCCAACAAAATTTTGTAGCCCTTGGGGTTGAGCAGGGGGCCTGCGATCGCACTCCGCCGCACCATAAAATAGCCGCTCATCGGGTCGCTCACCCGCCCTACCACTCGGGGCAGCAGCAGCAGCCCCACGGTCTGCGCCCCCCGCGACAGCACCCGCCGGGCCAGGCTCCACTCGCTGACGCCGCCCCCCTCCACATGGCGACTGCCCACAGCCAAATCGGCCCCCTGCTGAATCGCCTCTAGCAAGCCGGTCAGCACCTCGGGCGGATGCTGCAAATCGGCATCGATCACGCCCAAAATTTGCCCCCGCGCCCCCTGCCAACCGCGAATCACCGCCGACGACAGCCCCCGCTCGGTCTGGCGGCGCATCACCCGCAGCTGCGGATAGGTGGCGGTCAGGGCCAGCGCCTGCTGCCAGGTGCAGTCGGGGCTGTCGTCATCGACCACAATCAGCTCATAGTCGTTGGGCAGAGCCCGATCGAGCAGGGCAGTCAGACGTTCAACCAGAGGGCCAATGTTTCTTCCCTCGTTGTAGGTGGGGATGGCCAGCGACAGGGTGGGGCCGGTCACCCCCAGACCGCTATCTGGCTCGCCCGTCGTCAGCGGCAAAATCTGGAGCGGACCAGCGGGGCAAGACTCAAGCTTTTGCAACTGGGATTGAGGAATCATGGCAATGGCGAAACAGACCAAGCAATCCGGAAGCCCCAGCCCTAAGCACTGCCAAAAGCGAGCGCCGATGCCTGAACCTGGCCGAAATTTTACGTAGGCAACCATCCTACAGTAGCCGCTCCTCCGCCGTAAACAGGCAGGGTGCCCCGGTAAAAACCGAGCCACGGGGCCGTCACGCCGCTCAACCCCTGTGCTAAGCGGTGGCCAGGGCACCGCATCCAGCGGGCTCAGCAGCCCCACGACAGCCAACCTCAGCCCAGAGGATGTGCCTCGGGGTAGAGCAGGCCCAGGCGTCGGGTTGCGTAGCATACAGGTCTGCGCCAGTCCCCGACTGGCTTGGCGTCGGTCAGCACCTATTTTTTACCTGTCCCTCAAGGAGCCCCTATGCAACCCCTACTCACCCTTGCTGCTCTCTGCCTCAGCCGTCTGCGCGCGCTAGCCATCACCCTGGTCTGTCTGGCCAGCGTGACCGGTGGCCTGATGGTCGCCCCCTCGATGGCCCACGCCGCCAATCGCCCCGCCGCTACCCCGCCCGTAGACCAGGTGATGGCCGCCGAACCCCGCGACCAAGCCTACGACGAGGCCGTAGAAGTCATTGATGACCCCAACGGCGTGCAAAAGACCTACGAAGAAAACCTCAAACAATACCGCCAGGAAAACCCCGACGAGGGCGGTTTGGTAGAAGAGGCCAAAGACCTGATCGATAAGATCACCCCTGGCGGCAAGTAACTGGTACCCTCACGAGAGCATAAGCATCTGGGGTCAATCAGCCGCGGTGGCTGAGCCCGACAGCTTCGCTCAGATTGGCGAGCTGGTGCTGCTCCAGCCGAGCCAGCAGGCCGGTCAAAATCTCCGGGATCATCCAGGGGCCTTCGTAGATCCAGCCGGTGTAGATCTGAAGCAGGGTGGCCCCGGCGGTGATTTTCTCCCAGGCATCGGCGGCGGTAAAGATGCCCCCCACCCCCACCACGGGCAGCCTGCCACCGGTGCGCTGGTAAATATGGCGAATCACCGCCGTTGAGCGCTGCCGGAGCGGGGCACCGCTAATGCCGCCGGCCTCCTGGTCGGGGGCATTGCCCGTTTGCAGCAGCACCTTGGTTTTGAGCCCCGCCCGAGCAATGGTGGTGTTGGTGGCGATG
>DATIVG010000122.1:0-4595 GCA_035466075.1 Nodosilinea sp.
GCCGTTATCTTGTCCACCATTCCAGGGGGCCACGCCTAAACCGCTATGACCAGCACCCTTGTTTGGTTTCGCCGCGACCTGCGGGTGGCCGACCACGAACCGCTGCTGCGGGCCGCCCAGCGGGGCCTGGTGGTGCCCGTGTTTGTGTTCGACAATGCCCTGCTGCACCACCCCGAAACCGGGTCGGCGCGGGTGGCGTTTTTGCTGGCGGCGCTCCAGGCCCTCGATGCCGACCTCCAGGCCCTGGGCGGACGGCTGATTGTGCGATCGGGCGACCCGGCGGCGGTGCTGCCGGAGTTGGTCAGCGCCACCGGGGCCGACGGTATCTACGCCCATACAGATGTAGAGCGCATCTACGGGCGGGTGCGCGATGCCCGCCTCAACCGAGCCCTGGCCCAGCGGGGCATGAAAATTCGCTGGTTTGAGCCCGCCGCCAGCGTTGAGGCCCTGGTGCCTTACCCCCAGTACCGCGAGCTGTGGTACCAGGCCATGGGCCAGCCCCTGGTGCCCACGCCCGCCCAGGTGCAGGTGCCCCCAGACCTGCCCAGCGATCCGCTGCCGGATCTAGTCGCCCTGGGCCACCGGGCCGACGCCAAGCCCATTCCCCCCGCCAGCACTGCCGACGCCCGCGCCCTGTTGCAGGATTTTTTGGCCGCCAAGGCCGATCGCTACTACTGGCAGCTGTCTTACCCCAGCGCTGAGGCCACCACCGGCCTCAGCCCCCACATTAAGTTTGGGGTGATTTCGGTGCGGGAATGTGTGCAGACCATTCGCCAGGCCCCCGATGGCGGCGACCATCGCCTGCGCCGCAGCCACCAGCAGCTAATGGCGCGGCTGCGCTGGGGCCAGGGGTTTACCCAGCGGTTTCGCTACCTGCCCCAGCTGGAGCTGCGATCGCTCTACCGCACCTTTGACGAGGAGGGCTGGGCCTTTGACCCCGACCTCTACCAGGCCTGGCAGACCGGGCAGACCGGCTTCCCGATTGTGGATGCCGCCGCTCGCTGTCTGCTGGCCACTGGCGGCTACCTGGCGCTGAATTTTCGGACTCGGGCCATCTACGCCAGTTTTTTGAGCAATCTGGGTGGTTTTGACTGGCGCTACGGGGCGCTGCATTTTATGCGCCATTTAATTGACGGCGACTGCCCCATCGACCACTACCAGTGGGCCATGCAGGCGGGGGTGACCCACTGCGTTGACAAGACCTGGACCCGCATTTACAACCCCGGCCAGGTGGCGGTTGACCGCTGCGACCCGGAGGGCGCGTTCATCAAACGCTGGGTGCCGGAGCTGGCGGATGTACCGGCGGCGCAGCTGGGCAGCCCGCCTACCCTGTCGGGCTACCCGGCCCCGATTTTGAACTACAAGGCGGCCCGCCAGCGCCGGGTAAAACAGCTGGAAGCCCAGCGGGGTCAGTTTCTCCACGCCAGCAACCTGCTGCCCCACCTGGCCCCCATGCCCGCCGATGTCACCCCCTTTGGCGTTGACCTCCACGGCGGCGAGACCGCCTGGGCGGCTGAGGCCACTGAGCTATTTCCGGCGGGGCTGCCCCTGGCCGACTTGGACCCCCAGCAGGCCGCAGCGCTGCGCACCTGGTTTGTGGCCCATGTGACCATTTTGCCGTCTAAGGCTCGGGCCCGAAAACCCAAGCCCCCGGCGACAGACCCGACTGTGCGCCAGCTCAGTTTGCTGGAGGGCCTGGAGTAGGGCTGACCGGGCCGCCGCTAGAGCCCCCAGGCGGTTTTGAGCCCCTGGAGGCGGTAGTAGGCGGCCTTGGGCTGGTGGTGGCGGTTGAGCAGACCGCCGAAGGGCCAGAAGGTGCTCTGGTCGGAGAAATCCCACCAGGTGGCGGCGGTGATTTCGGGTTTGCTGTAGGCCAGGGTGTAGATTTGCTCGACCCAGTCGGCCTGGATGGCTTCGCTCCAGGGGGCGTGCCAGAGGCCCAGGGCCTCGCCCAGCTGCGAGTTTTCGTCGATGCCGGTGTGGGAGGAGACAGCCATTTCGGTGATGTGGATGGGTTTGCCCAGGGCGGCAAAGCGGTCGAGGGTGCGATCGCACTCAAACATATCCTGGTCGGGGTAGTAGAACTGGAGGCCAATGACTTCAAACTCGATCTGGCTGGCCAGGCAGGCCCTGAGATAGCTCAGGGGGCTGCGCTGGGGCGGGCCATAGATCGCCACATTGCGGGCCCAGGGGCAGCAGCTGTTGATCACGCGCTGCACCTGGGGCTGGCCCGCCTTGGCGGTGTCGCAGGCCAGCCGGGTGAGGTCGAGCAGCTGCTCCTGGTCGTAGCCCAGCTCGTTGGCCCAGGGCACGGCGTGGGCTTCGTTGATCACGTCGTAGCGGGAGATGCGATCGCGAAATCGCCCCGTGATTGCCAAAATCCGCTGGGCCAGGGCGGCTTTGACCTGGTCATAGGGCAGGGGCCGCACCCAGTCGGGCACGCTGGCGGCGTGAAACCACACCAGCGGGTGCCCCTTGGCGGCAATGCCCGCCCGGTGCAGCCAGGCCAGCTGAGTATCGATGCGGCTGTAGGTGGGCTGGCCGCGCTCGGGCTCCATCGATTTCCAGTAGAAGGGCAGGGTGGCCGTGGTAAACAGCGCCTCAAAGTGGCGGTCGTAGTCGGCCCCCAGGTGGGGATGGCCAAAGGCGTTGCAGCCCAGGGCAAACCCCTGGCGCGGCGGGCGGCGGGCAATGCGCTGGCGGGCCCGGCTGAGGGCGGCTTCTTCTCCGGCCCAGAGCCCCTCGACCAGGGCCTGGTTCCACAGGGCGATCTGGGTGGGCAGGGCGGCGGCCCGGTCGGCCTCGGCCAGGTAGGCTCGAGCGCGGTGGAGGCGGTCGGCAGTGGCCCTGGGTAGGCCATAGCCCTGGCGACGCCAGCGGGCGATGGCGGTGGTGACCCGGTAGGTGCGATCGCGGGCAAAGGCCCCATTCAACACCAGCGGAAAATCTGCCGCCTCCAGGCCCCGCCCGCAGTTGTCGGCGTACAGCGTCACATCGCCAAAGCCCTCCACCGGCAGCTGTAGGGCCACCGCAAACCGCCCCGGCGGCGGCTGAGAAAACATCACCCCATCCTGCACCCGCCGCTCCGGGTGCAGCAGCGGCTCCTCCTCCAAATCTAAAAAATAGAGCCGGTTGAGCTCAAACTGAGGCAGCGGGTCGCCGTTGGGCAGGTAGGCCCGCAGGGTCAAAGGCGGCGGGCTCGTCCGCAGGCCACCCTGAGTTTGGCTCAGCCAGGGTGCGGCCAGGGCGCTGCCGGTGGTAGAACGCAAAAAATGACGACGTTTCATCGGGGCTACACCACCCGATTTTCGGCCACACAGCGGGCGTACCAGTGGTAGCTGGCCTTGGGCAGCCGCCACTGGGTGGCGTAGTCAATGTAGGTAATCCCAAACCGGCGGTCGTAGCCGTAGGCCCACTCAAAGTTATCCATCAGGCTCCAGAGAAAATAGCCCCTCAGCGGATAGCCCTCCTGCACCGCCCGGTGGGCCGCCCGCAGGTACTGTTGCAGGTACTGGATGCGGTCTAGGTCCAGCACCTCCCCCGCTGACGTCACCTGGTCCGGCGCGGCACAGCCGTTTTCGCTGATGAACACCGGCAGTTCGGGCCGGTGCAGCGTATCGCCAATGTGGCGCACCCCCCAGTAGAGGCTGTCCGGCAGCAGGTGCAGCCAGGGCATGTGCAGGCGCGGGTAGCCCTGGGGAAAGGGCAGTATTTCAAACCCTCGTCCCTGGTCAGTGGCCCGCACGTAGACCCCGGTGTAGACGTTAAACCCCAGGGCATCCAGCGGCTGGTGAATGGTGGCGAGATCCCCAGGCTAGAGGTCAGGGGCATTTTCGCCCAGCTCCTCTAGCAGCTGCGGGCTGTATTCCCCCGTCAGGGCCGGGTAGAGAATGCCGCCGTTGGTGCCCGTCAGGGGAAACGCCGCCTGGGCCGCTGCAATATCTGCTGGGGTATCGGTGAGCGGCACCGTGGCCAGGTAGTTATCCACCAGCGCCACCTGGCAAGGCTGGGGCGAGTGGGCGCGAATCGCCTGGCAGCCCAGCCCGTGGGCCAGCAGCGCGTGGTGAGAGGTTTGCCACACCTCCTTAGCGGTTTTGACCACGGTGCCGGGGGCCATTTCGGGCACCTGGTTGACCCCGTAGCCCAGGTGGGTAAAGCAAAAAATTTCGTTCATCGTCATCCAGTGGGTGATGCGATCGCCCAGGTGGCGCACCACCACCGCCGCGTAGTCGGCAAAATCCTGTGCCATCTGGCGGCTGCGCCACGAGCCGTACTCGACCTCCAGCGCCTGGGGGCTATCCCAGTGAAACAAGGTGGCGTGGGGGGTAATGCCAAACTCCAGCAGGGTATCGACCAGCTCGCTGTAGAAGGCTAAACCCGCGTCATTCACCGCGCCGCGCCCCTGGGGAAAGATGCGGGGCCAGGAGATGCTGAAGCGGTAGTGGCGCACGCCCAACTCGGCCATCAGGGCGATGTCGTCGCGAAAGCGGTGAACATGGTCGCAGGCGATCGCCCCGGTGTCGCCATGCAGTACGCGCCCTGGGGTCTGGCTAAAGGTATCCCATACGCTCGGGCCTCGGGCCTCGGCAGCTCCC
>DATIVG010000123.1:0-2681 GCA_035466075.1 Nodosilinea sp.
CCAGCAGCATGCCGGTGGCAAAGGCCAGATCGCTCACCACTCTCGCCTGGGTGCGATCGCGCAGGGGCGCCGTCAGCAACACCACCCCCGTCACGATCGGAATCAAGGCAAAATGCACAAAATTGAGCGCAGACGGGGCCCCAAACACCGTCAGCAGGCGGGGGTAAAAAATCGTCGCGTACCCCACCAGCAGGAGGGTAACCGCCTTAATTCTCCCCTTGTGGTTTGTAAACAGTACGGGTGTATACATAGCCTTCCGGTAAATGCTCTGGTCGTTACTAGCCGCGCCCGCGCCCTATCCCCCGCCCAAAATCAGCCGGTACAGATCCAGGTACTGCTGGGCCACCGTGGCCTGCAAAAAAGCGGGGTTAATGTAGGGCTCGCGGTCCCCCGGCTGGTCGAGGGCCGCGTCGATGGCGGCCACCAGCTGCCCCAGCGGGTCGCCCCCCAGCGAAAAATAGCGGCAGCGGGGCGAAGCAATCTCGCGGAAGATCGCAATCTCTGAGCACACCACCGGGCAGCCCAGGGTCTGCGCTTCCACCAGGGGCAGGCAAAACCCCTCCGTAGACGAGGGCATGACAAACAACTGGGCCTGCTCGTAGAGCCACCGCAGCTCGCCATCGCTGAGGCCCGAGGCAAACAGCACCTGACCCCGGAGCCCCAGGGTCTCCACCAGCCGGTGCAGTGCCCCGGTCTCGGGGCCGCTGCTGCCCACCAGCAGCAGCTGCGTGCCCGGCTTCAGCCGCTGCTGCTGGCTCAGCTGGCCGTAGGCCCGAATCAACAGGTCAAGGTTTTTGTTTTTGCGGTGCTGGGCCACCCCCAGCAAAAACGGCCCAGTCAGGTTGACGACCCTCGGAGCGGGCCGGGTCGGCGGGTCGGCCGCCAACTCCACCGAGTTGTAGATCACCCGCAGCGGCTTTTGGGCCGCCAGGGCCGGAAAGTAGGCCTTCAGCGCCTTCAGCGTGACCTCAGACACGCAGGAGAGGGCCAAGCTCTGCCCCAGGCACTGCCGCAAAAACCACTGGTTAACCCAAACCTGCGGGTAGCCAAAATTTTGCGGGCACTCGTAGGGATACAGATCGTGAATTGTCGCCACCACCGGTGCCCTAAACCAGCGCCGCACCACCGGAAAAGGAAACGAAAGATGTACCACATCGGGCTCAAACGCATTGGCCAACCGGGGCAACCCGGTCAGGAACCAGCGGTTGCGGCTGATGGAGCTGTTTTTGATATCGACCTCCACCAGCTTGATCTTGGGCGACCCCAGGTCAAAGCTGCGGGCAAAGTAGTCGGCCTGCCAACGGCCAATGATCACCGTCACCTGGCTGACCTCATCGCGCTCCGCCAGGCCCTGGGCCAGGTTGACCCCGTGGCGGCAGACCCCGGTGGGCTTTTCGGGGCGGTGCAAAACTGGAATGAGAATATGCATAGCGACCCTAGCTCACCTCAATGGGGCCTGAACCGGGGCCGAGCTGGCCGTAGCCCGGTAGAGGGCGTCAAGCCGCTCGCCCACCGCTCGCCAGCCGTAGTTTTCGCTGACCAGGCGGCGTCCGGCGGTTCCCATGGTCTGGCGCAGGTCTGGGTCCTGGGCCAGGCACACCATTGCCTCTGCCATGGTTTGGGTGGTTTGGGCCGGGCTGTGGGCCGCGACCTTAAAGCCGGTTTCGGCGGTGACCTGCACGGCCGGGCCGCCCAGGTCTAGGCAAATCACGGGCCGACCGGCGGCCATGCCTTCGATGCAGACCCAGCCGCCGGAGTCGTGCAGGCTGGGATGCACCAGCACGTGGCACTGACCCAGTTTCTCCAGGGTCTCCTCGCGGCTGAGGCGACCCCAAAACTTGACCCGATCGGCCACCCCCAGGGTCTGGGCCAGGGCCTCCAGGCTCTGGCGCTCGGGGCCATCGCCCACCAGCCAGTATTCGGCCTGGGGTAGCTGGGCGGCGGCAAAGGCCCGCAGCCCCAGGTGGTAGCCCTTCCAGTGCAGCAGCCGCCCCATGCTGATAAACCGCACCGGCTCACCGGCGGGCAGCTCATACTGGCGCAGGGCCTCCAGCTCTTCTTCGAGCAGGCCGACCTCGGGCACAATCTGAACCTGGGGGGCACCCATCTGGCGCAGGCGGGCGGCGGTGTCGGTGGTGGTGGCGCGCACCACCGTGCTCTGGCGGGCGGTGAGGCGGGCAAAGGGGTCGAGTTCGCCCAGTTTGCGCACCGCATCGCGGCTCAGCTCGTAGAGCCGGGCCCGCAGGCCAAAGTCTTGCCAAAAGGGAGCCGGGGCAGTTTCGCCGCCGCCGACGGGCCCCCAGATAAACGGCATTGGCAACAGGGCTAAAAAGCTGGGGCTGGAGTATTTCACAAAGGTGACGTGGTGGGCCAGGTCAAAGCCGATCTCCCGGTGCAGCTGTTTGGCCACAAAGTAGGCCTGAATCTGCCAGAGATAGTAGTGAATCTGCATGGCCCCCGACTGCCCCCACCGCAGGCTGTCCTGCCAAAAGGGCAGGGTGAAGTAGACAAAGTGCAGGTTGGGCACCGGGTGGCGGGCCAGTTCGGCTTCGATGGCGGCCTTGCTTTCGTCGGGCCGGGTGAGCACCCAGACCTCGTGGCGTTTGGCAACTTCGCGGGCCACGTTCCAGCCGACGCCGCGCTCGGAGCCCCGCCCAGGCTCGCAGGAATAGGCAGAGATT
>DATIVG010000124.1:0-30838 GCA_035466075.1 Nodosilinea sp.
AACGACTGTACCCACCTGCCCCTGCACCTGCGTCGCCCCTGGGCCGGCAACGGTTCCGACGGTTGAGCAGGAACCGCTGTCCTCTGCCCTGGGACAGATGGCGCGGTCGATAAAAGGCACTGTGATTGTATAGAGAGGGGTTGGGGCGGGGGTGCGATCGCGCCTCTCCCCCCCAACCGCTGCTCCAGCCTTTCACTTTTTTCTGGTGGTCATGGTATTCACTCGGTTTGCCCCCGTTCTAGCCCCCCTGGCAGTGCTCATCGCCCTCAGCAGCTGTGCCGCTTCAACGCCAACGCCCGCCGACCGCTCCAGCGCCCCGCCCGCCACCGTCGAGGCCGAGCCCACCGAGGCCTCAGCCGACCCACCGGTCGCCGCTGCCGTGGTCAGCAATGTCGAACCCGTGACGGTCGTTGACGGACTTGAGCACCCCTGGAGCATGGCCTGGTTGCCCAATGGCGACATGCTGATCACAGAACGCCCTGGACGCCTGCGGCGGGTCAGCAACGGCGTCCTAGACCCCACCCCCATCGCTGGCGTTCCCGATGTCCTGGCCCTGCGCCAGGGAGGGCTGCTAGACATCGCCCTGCACCCCCAGTTTGAGGACAACGGTCTGATCTACCTGGCCTACGCCGAAGGCACCCAGCAGGCCAACCGCACCCAGGTAGCGCGAGCTCGCCTGGAGGGCAACACCCTCTCCGACTGGACCGTCATCTTTGCCAACAACCGCGATAAGTCCGACGGCCAGCACTTTGGCTCTCGCCTGCTGTGGCTGCCCGACGGCACCCTGCTGGTGGCCATTGGCGACGGCGGCAACCCGCCAGTGCAGCTCGATGGCGACCTGATTCGCAACCAGGCCCAAAACCGCCAGACCCTGCTGGGCTCAGTCGTGCGTCTCACCGATACAGGCGAGGCTCCCAGCGACAATCCCTTTGTCGGCGAGGCCAATGCCAATCCCCTGGTGTGGAGCTACGGCCACCGCAACATCCAGGGGCTGGCCCTCGATCCTGAAACCAATCAGGTGTGGTCTACCGAGCATGGCTCACGCGGGGGCGACGAGCTCAACCGCCTTCAGCCTGGCGAAAACTACGGCTGGCCCGTCGTCACCTACAGCGAAGAATATTCCGGCGGCCCCATTTCCCGCGAACAGTCACGTCCCGGCATGATCGACCCCCTCACCTACTGGACCCCCGCCATTGCGCCCTCGGGTTTAGCCGTATACCGGGGCAATCGCTACCCGCAGTGGCAGGGGCAATTGTTTGCCGGGGGGCTGGTCTCCCAAGATGTCAGGCGCATTGAGCTCGACGCCAGCGGCAACGTGGTGAACGAAACCTCCATTGCCATTGGCCAGCGGGTGCGCGACGTGCGCCAGGGGCCCGACGGGTTTCTCTACGTGCTCACCGACGCCCCCAACGGTCGCCTGGTGAGGCTACAGCCCGCCTCCTAGACAGCAAAGAGGCCCCCTAGCTAGGGGGCCTCTTTAGTTTCTGGCGCTGTTGAGCGATCAGCCCAGGCCCCCAGTCACCGGGCCAGTAGCATCAGCCCCTGGGATCGCGCTTCGCCACCATGGCAGTTTTCCACCGATCCGACCATAGGTGGCAAGCCGGAGGCTAGGCAGCGTAGTCAAAAACAGCATCTAGATAGAGGCGATTGATGCGGCGATCGCTGATGCCATTCTGCATTAAAAACAACGAGAGGGCAGCGCAGAAGACCCGATGCTGGCTCCAGGATGGATGGGTTTCCACGTAGGTTCGCATGGCCTCAAATAATTCTTCTGGCACCTCCACGCTAAGGCTAATTCTGGACGCTGCCGCCGCCATTGACTGCTCACTCATCACCACTTCCCCAAACTGAAACATAGACGCCAGAAAACAGCCCCTGCCGACTCCTTGAGCGGAGCGTCGGCCCCGTAGATAGGGACCTGAGCGCTGCCGACTGAGTCAGACCAGAGACGCTGTATAAGCTGGTCGAACCATTGTCACTAGACTCCCCAGGGATGTCAATCTTGCCAAGCTGGTCGCAATCCGCTACCCCAGCCACCTGTCCCACGAGGCGTTAAGGGTTTCAGCGATCCCCGATCCAGAAAAATGTAGCCTGCATTACTCAATAGTACTAACGCACCTGGGGAAAACCGCTATCCCCAGCGATGGGCCAATCCCTGGCCAAACCGTATAAACCTGGGGAAAACCCTCCCATAACTGGGGAAAACCCTGGGGAAAACCCCAGGGAAAAAGGAAGAAAATATAAATTCCCCGACCATGTCTATTTTTTAATAGATTCCCGGGCGCTACTTGCACCCAGGTTGAGATAGAGCTCATCTACGGCTGTCTAGTAGAGCTCAGGAGCATCATCACTGCTCGACTCCGGATCCTCGGCAGAGTCGAGCAGGCTGTAGCCAAAATCCCCTAGGGCCTGTTTCTGGGCCCGGCGCGACGGCCGCCGGTATTTCTTGGAGGCCAGGCGGGGGTCGTGGTGCGGCTGGCCTTTCTCGCCCATCCTGAGCTTGTGGGCAGCATCGGGGTTACTCTGCCGCTGAAGGATGTCCTGGTAGGCGATCGCCTCCTCGAGCAGAGTCAGGTAAAACTCGTAGCGGTCCCAGTCGGGGGCGACCACACAGCCCGGATCCCCCTGGTGCAGACAGTCTTTGAACTGACAGGTACCCTGCCCCAGGCGCTGGCGAATTTCAGGAAAGCACTGCCCCAGGGCCAGGGGTGAAACGGTGAGATCGGGTTGATTAAACCCTGGGGTATCGGCCAAGAAGCCGCCCCCAGCCAGCTCAAACAGCTCCACATGGCGGGTGGTGTGTCGGCCGCGTCCGAGCTTGCCCGATACACTCCCGGTTCTGAGCGTCGCCTGGGGCACAAGCCGATTGATCAGGCTTGACTTGCCTACCCCAGAGGGCCCAGAGACCACTGTGGTCAGCCCCTGCAGCCGGGCCTCCAGGGCCGTCAATGAGGGCTCTAGGTGAAGGCTAATTAACACGGGCGAATAGCCCCACTGCTGAAGCTGTGTCTGCCAGTGCTGTTGAGTGGCCTCACTCACCAGATCATGCTTGTTGAGGCACAGGCTGACGGGGATACCGGTCGACTCCGCCTTGACCAAAAATCGCCCCAGCTGCTGGGGGTCGAGGTCGGGTTCTGCCAGGGCAAAGACCAGCAAAATCTGATCGGCGTTGGCCATGGGCGGCCGATCCAGCACGGTGCGCCGCGGCGCGATGGCTGCGATCGCACCCCTTCCTCCGGCCCAGTCCACAGCCTCAAGCTGCACCCAGTCCCCTACCATCACCTGCTGCCCGGTTTTCTTCAGCCGAGCCCGGCGGGTACAGAGCAGCTCCAGGGGCCTAGACCCAGCAGCTGCCCCCAACGGCAACCGCACCCGATAGTAATTAGCCTGAATGGCCACTACTAAGCCCTGGGAAGCCTCACCATCGCCACCGGCAGTCCACCGGCTCTGGTCGTCAACTACCATCACCTAGGCCGGGCGGCGCACCTGGAGAGCAAAGTAGTCTGTGCAGTCCTCCAGATGCTCCACCAAGTAGCCTTCCATTCTGAGGCTGTCAGGCACCTGCTCCACGGGCTCCCCCGCATCCAGCCACACCTCCAGCAGCGCCCCTGGCGGCATGCGCTCCAGCTGAAGTTTAGTCCGCACAAAATTGATCGGGCAGGGGGTACCCCGCAGATCGAGTTGGTGGGCAGGTAGGGCAGAGGCAGCACTAGTCATCCGCGAAACAGCCCCCCCAAAAAGCCCTCAATGCCACCTCGGTTGACCTTATCACCACGAATCTCGGCCAGCTTTTCCACCAGCTCCCGTTCCTCAGGCTTGAGGCGGGTGGGAATATCCACCTGCACAGTGATGAGATGGTCGCCACGGCTAACAGGGTTACCCAGCTTGGGCACGCCACGATTGTCCAAGGTCAGCACTGTGCCCGGTTGGGTGCCCGCCGGCACATCGAGTTCCACCGGGCCATCCACCGTATCAATCGTGAGCCTACAGCCCAAAATAGCCTGCAAGTAGCTAATCTTCAGATCCGAAAGAATGTTGATGCCGTCGCGCTTAAAGGTGGCGTCTTCGGCGACAAACAGGTACACGTAGAGATCTCCAGCGGGACCAGCCCGCAGACCAGCATCCCCTTCCCCAGATACCCGTAGCCGGGTGCCATTGTCCACCCCAGCCGGCACCGTGATCTTAAGCTTCTTCGTCTCTTGGGTTTGGCCGCTACCGCCGCACACTTCACAGCGATCCTCAATGACCTCACCCGTGCCATTGCAGGTGGGGCAAGCCGAGACCTGGGTGAAGCTGCCAAACGGGGTGCGGGTGGCCCGCCGCACCTGACCCGTGCCGCCACAGGTGCCACAGGTAGTAGGGCGAGTGCCCGGTTTAGCACCGCTGCCGGTACAGGTGCCACAGGTCTCTAGGTGGCTGATTTTGATTTCTTTTTCGCCCCCAAAGACCGCTTCTTTAAAATCTAGGCGCAGATCTAGGCGCAAATCATCCCCTCGAGTGGGGCCCCGACGCCGCGTGCCCTGGCCCATACCCCCAGAGAAGCCGCTAAAGAAGCTCTCAAAGATATCAGCGAAACCGCCCATGTCGCCCATATCTTGGTAGCCACCGGCGCCCGCGCCAAGGCCCGCCTCGCCAAAGCGATCGTAGCGGGCTCGAGTCTCCGCCTCAGAGAGCACCTCGTAGGCCCGATTGATTTCTTTAAACGTGTCCTCGGCCCCAGGATCCTTATTGACATCCGGGTGATACTTACGGGCTAAGCGTCGGTAGGCTCGCTTGATCTCATCCGGGTCGGCGCTGCGCGAAATACCGAGAATCTCATAGAAATCACGGGCCATAGGGGGCTACCTAGACAACTCCAGCAACAATCAAACATTAAACCATTTTAAAAGGAGTGCCCACCTTGGCTAGGTGGGATACCCGCCCCTAGCCCCCCTGCCTAGACTGAATGTCCTCAGTCGATGGCTTCGTAGTCGGCGGTAACCGTAGCGTCCAGTTCCATGTCGTCACTGTCGTAGGTAGCGTCGTAGTCGTCACCGTCGTGGCCTGGGTCAGCACTGGCATAGGCCGGCACTGATATACCCAAGTCAACGTCATCGCTTTCCTCAGTCTCGCGGTAGAAGTTGGCCCCCACTGCAAATATGGCGGCCTGGAGGTCGTCAATATAGCTCTGGAATGTGGCCACTTCGATGTCGGGGCTGTGAATAGCCACCCGCAGCTGACCGGCTTTTTCCTCCAGGTCAGCCCGAGCCAGGTCATCAAGCAGACTACCATGGTCGCGCAGGGTCGCCTCGTAGCTGTAAAACAGGTTGTCGGCACGGTTGGTGAGTTCAGCAATCTGGCGGCGGCGACCGTCCTCATCGGCGTAGGTTTCGGCCTCGATGCGCATGCGGTCGACTTCGTCGCTGCTCAACCCACCGGTGTTGGTGATGCAGATACTCTGGGCCCGACCGGTGCCCTTATCTAGAGCTGACACCTTGAGAATGCCATCGGCATCAATTTCAAAGGACACCTCAATCTGCGGCACCCCACGGGGGGCAGGAGGAATACCCGTGAGCTCAAACTTACCCAGGCTCTTGTTGTCACGAGCCATGGCTCGCTCGCCCTGCAGCACGTGGATTTCCACGGAGGTTTGGCCGTCGGTGGCCGTAGAAAATACCTGAGACTTGCTGGTGGGAATGGTGGTGTTGCGCTCGATGACCTTGGTAAACACCTCGCCTAGGGTCTCAATGCCCAGGGACAGGGGTATAACGTCGAGCAGCAGCAGGTCTTTAACCTCGCCCCCCAGCACCCCAGCCTGGATCGATGCCCCCAGCGCCACGGCTTCGTCGGGGTTGACAGAGCGGTCTGGGGCCTTGCCATTAAAGTAGGCGCTAATGGCCTGTTGCACCGCTGGAATCCGGGTCGAGCCCCCCACCAGCAAGATGCGATCAATGGCGTCAGGGCTCAGGTCGGCGTCCTTTAGCGCCTGTTTGACAGGCTCTAGGGTGGCCTGCACCAGTTCTGAGGCAAACTGCTCAAACTGGGCTCGGGTAAGGGCCATCTCCAGATGCTTGGGGCCTGATTCGTCGGCTGTGATAAACGGCAAGTTGATCGAGGTAGATGGCATGCTCGACAGCTCGATCTTGGCCTTCTCGGCAGCTTCGCGAATGCGCTGGAGCGCCATGCGGTCAGCCGATAGATCGATGCCTTCCTGCTCGCGAAAAGCGGCGGTCATCCACTCAACAATGCAGTTGTCGAAATCGTCGCCGCCGAGGTGGTTGTTGCCAGCGGTGGCTTTGACTTCAAAAACTCCGTCCCCCAGCTGCAAGATAGATACGTCGAAGGTGCCACCACCTAGGTCGAAGACCAGCACCATTTGGTCCTGGTCTTGCTTATCTAAGCCGTAGGATAAGGCTGCTGCCGTCGGCTCGTTAATGATGCGCAGCACCTCGAGGCCGGCAATGGTGCCGGCATCTTTGGTAGCCTGGCGCTGGGCGTCAGTAAAGTAAGCCGGTACAGTGATCACCGCCTGGGTCACTTCGGTACCCAGGTAGCTCTCGGCATCCTGCTTGAGCTTTTGCAGGATCATGGCGGAGATTTCCTGGGGCGTAAACGCCTTGCCGCGAATTTGCACGTCTACGGTGCTGTCGCGCCCGCTGACGCAGACGTAGGGAACGCGACTGCGCTCCGCCTCGGTGTCTTCCCACCGGCGGCCAATGAAGCGCTTGATACTGTAGACGGTATTTTCGGCGTTGGTGACCGCCTGCCGCTTGGCCAACTGGCCAACCAGACGCTCTCCATTTTTGCCAAAGCCTACGATACTAGGTACCGTTCTGCCCCCTTCGGTGCTGGCAATTACCGCCGGTTTGCCGCCCTCCAGTACAGCGACACAACTGTTGGTTGTGCCCAGGTCAATTCCGATTACTTTTCCCATAGCCCACGGTGCTCAACTGAATCGTTCGCCGTACCCTTAAAATTGTCTCTGGCGCGAAGGCCTGAGCCAATGTGACTAGATTGCCCGCTTGCGCTGGGGAAGTTATCGTCTACTTGGCAAGTTTACAGAATGCGTCGCTTTAGCGTTGAGTCAAGGCAGAGGCTTTACCAGGAGCGGCGAACCCTCAAGGCACCTCTACGACCTTAGTTGCAAAGATCCTAGTCGGGCGATCCGGCGGCCTCGGCACCGGGCTCGTTGGGGTTGTCCTCCGGCGGGGCGGCCACCTTGACCATCGCGTGGCGGAGCACGCGGTCGCCCAGCTGGTAGCCGCGCACAAATTCCTCGATTACGGCTCCCTCGGGGTGCTCAGCGGTGGGTTCACGCATTACTGCCTCGTGGAGAAGGGGGTCAAATTCCTGACCTTCAGCCCGCATAGCCGATACGCCCAGGCGCTTGAGAGATTCGACGAGCTGTTTGTAGACGCTCTGATAACTTTTATGAATGGTCATCTCGGCTTCCGTCTGCGGCTTGATCTGCGATCGCGCCCGCTCAAAGTTGTCTACCACGGGCAGCAGCTCAATGACCGTATCGCCTTTAATCTGGGTGGCCAGGTCGTCTTTTTCTTTGCTGGTGCGCTTGCGATAGTTTTCAAAGTCGGCAGCGATGCGCATCGACTGGTTAGTGCGATCCTCCAGCTGGGCTTTGAGGCCGAC
Source organism: Nodosilinea sp. (assembly GCA_035466075.1). Classification (GTDB taxonomy): domain Bacteria; phylum Cyanobacteriota; class Cyanobacteriia; order Phormidesmidales; family Phormidesmidaceae; genus Nodosilinea. The sequence goes on from DATIVG010000124.1 coordinate 7,627, forward strand.
AATCTGACGCTCAAGGTCAGCGACCAGGGCGGTCTCAGCCTCGCTCGGGGCCGTCGCAGCGGCGGCGTCAGCACTGGCCGTTGCCGCTGCGACATCGTCAAAATCAATGTCAATGGCGGCGTCTTCTACACTGAGTTCCTCAATGATTTCAGATTCAGAAGACGGATCTGGTTCGGTTTGGTGAATGTCGTCAACCATGCTGATACGTAACCCGACGGGTGAACTCAACAATTTGGCAGAGCGATTGTTTGATCTGGGTCTGAAAGCACTTGAGTCCCATCTGCGAAGGCTAAATCTGCGAAGACCAATTGCGGCTAGCCGTCTTTCGACGGGGCTGGCAGCAGCCTAGACCAGTCATAGAACTCCAGGACTCTAGAGTCAGTCAAATCAGACAAACAACGCCTGTAGCCAAAGCCTACTTTAGCGGAGACTGAAGCCACTGCGGCAGGTTTTTCCTAGGCTGACCCAATTCTATCGTGGATTGTGGGTTTCACCGTCGCCGCCTAGCCCCTGCCACCTAGCCACTGACGCCAACCCGTAGGGCGCTTCCGCCTGGCTTTGCCGTGGTGCAGATAAATTGGATGAGGGTATTATCGAGACTACGGGGTCAACGCGAATGGGGCCTGCGATCGCGCCAGTCGATGAGAGCATCCCCCCGCCTGGGCATACTGCCTGCACACGATTGATATTTAAGCCTGTTTCACACCAGTATTTTGGCATCAGCGCTATGACTAATTCCTCCTCCCGACGAGCTCTGGTCCTGCAGCGGAGTTTTTCGCCCTTCGGTAACAAGCTCATTCAAACAGGCTATGTTGACTCCGAGCAGATGCAGAAGGCCCTGGCGGAGAGCCGTAAAACGGGACAGGCGCTGACCGATGTTTTAGAGTCGCTGACGGGCCAGCAGCTCTCGCCAGAACTGCTGCGCCAGTACAAGAAGCAGCAGCTGTTTGAGCTCAAGATTCTCTACGGCGTTGAGTCCCTCGATCCAGAACTCAATGACATCTCACCGGCCCAAATTGGCCATTTAATTGACACGCTGGTGCCGGTTGATATCTGTCGCCGCCACCGGCTGGTGCCGCTCTCAAAAGCTGAGGAAGACGTGCCCTCGGTGCTGGTGGCCATGGTCGACCCCGAAAACCTAGAGGCCCAGGATGATCTCAACCGCATGCTGCGGCCCCACAACCTGGCCCTCAAACGGATGGTCATCACCATTGAAGACTACCAGCGGTTGATGTCCACCTACCTCGACGACGCGGTGGCCCGGCAGAAGAAAGAGGAGCTAGATGCCGCCGTAGATGTCAACACCAGCCTCGAAGAGCTAGATTTTGGCGAAGGCAGCCTGGAGGATGTGATCGATGAGGAGGCTGACCTGGGGGCGGCCCTCAAGGATGCCGGAGCTGCTCCGGTGATTGCTCTGGTGAACAAAATCTTGGCTAAGGCCCTGCAGGAAGGCGTCTCAGATATTCACATCGAGCCCCAGGAGGAGTATCTGCGGGTGCGCTTTCGCAAGGACGGCGTGCTCAAAGAAGCGCTGCCCAAAATGCCGAAGAAAATTATTCCGGCGGTCACGGCCCGCTTCAAGATTATCGCTGAGCTCGATATTGCCGAGCGTCGAGCGCCCCAGGATGGCCGTATTCGTCGAGTGTTCCAGGGTCGTAAGGTCGATTTTCGGGTCAATACCCTGCCCAGCCGCTGTGGTGAAAAGGTAGTGCTGCGGATTCTCGACAACTCCGCCACCCAGCTCGGGCTTGACAAGTTGATTACCGATCCCGACTCCCTGCGCATTGTGCAGGAAATGGCCTCTCGCCCCTTTGGACTGCTGCTGGTCACCGGCCCCACCGGATCGGGTAAAACCACCACGCTGTACTCAGTGCTATCAGAGCGCAATGATCCCGGCATCAACATCAGCACTGCCGAAGACCCAATTGAGTACACGCTACCCGGATTAACTCAGGTACAGGTGATCCGCGAAAAGGGCATGGACTTTGCGTCGATTCTCCGGGCCTTTTTGCGCCAAGACCCCGACGTTATTCTGGTGGGTGAGACCCGCGACCGCGAGACGGCCAAGACCGCCATTGAGGCCGCGCTGACCGGTCACCTAGTGTTGACAACCCTGCACACCAACGATGCAGCTGGTGCGATCGCACGTCTCGACGAGATGGGCGTAGAGTCGTTCATGGTGTCGAGTGCCCTCATTGGTGTCCTGGCCCAGCGTCTGGTGCGGCGCGTGTGCACCGAATGCCGCATCGCCTACCATCCCACCACCGAAGAACTGGCCCACTTTGGCCTCACCTCCTCCTCTGAGGCCGATATCACCTTCTATAAAGCCAACACCCTCACCGTAGAAGAACTCACCGCAGCCAAGGACAACAACACCATCTGCCCCAACTGCCAGGGGGGTGGCTACCGGGGCCGGGTCGGCGTGTATGAGATTCTGCGGGTTACCGAACGCCTACAAAAGCTGATCTCAGAAGGAGCCCCCACCGAGCTGATCAAAGAAGCAGCTGTAGAAGAGGGCATGCAAACCCTGCTCTCCTACAGCATCGACCTGGTGCGCCAGGGGTACACTACCCTAGACGAAGTAGAGCGCGTCACCTTTACCGATACCGGCCTGGAGTCTGAACTAAAAGCCAAACGCAAGGCTTCCCTCACCTGCTCCTGCTGTGCCGCTGAACTCCAGCAGGACTGGCTCGACTGCCCCTACTGTCTCACCCCCCGTTTCCACGACTAGGTCAATTCCCGTGACAGCATTGGGGCGCTGGGTGGGCATCTTGTTACCAGACAATGGTCATTCAGCACCGCCCGTTTCCCCGGCTTCGCCTAAACTTTTTAGACACAATCCGGCTGCTTAGTTTTTCCACCCATCCCCCCGAGGTAGCTCTATGGAACTGATGATCGAAGACTTGATGGAAGAGGTGATTGAGCGCGGCGGCTCAGACCTGCACCTATCAGCGGGTCTGCCCCCCTACATTCGCATTAGCGGCAAACTCACCCCCACCGAGCACGAGCCGATGACTGCCGAGTCTTGTCAGCGGCTGATCTTCAGTATGCTCAACAACACCCAGCGCAAGCAGCTAGAGCAAACCTGGGAACTGGACTGCTCCTACGGCGTGAAAGGGTTAGCCCGATTTCGGGTCAACGTTTACAAAGATCGGGGCACCTACGCCGCCTGTCTGCGCGCCCTGAGCTCCAAAATCCCCAGCATGGACGCGCTGGGGCTACCCAACATTGTGCGAGAGCTGTCAGAAAAACCCCGCGGCCTAATTCTGGTGACCGGGCCTACCGGCTCAGGGAAATCAACCACCCTGGCCTCCATGATCAACAACATCAACCTGACTCGGCCAGAGCACATTCTCACCGTTGAAGACCCGATTGAATTTGTCTACGAACCGATCAAGAGCCTGATTCACCAACGCCAGATTGGAGAAGACACCAAGAGCTTTGCCAACGCCCTGCGGGCCGCCCTGCGGGAAGACCCCGACGTCATTCTGGTGGGGGAAATGCGTGACCTCGAAACGATTTCGCTGGCCATTTCGGCGGCAGAAACCGGCCACCTTGTCTTTGGTACTCTGCACACCAGCTCCGCCGCCCAAACCGTTGACCGTATGATCGACGTGTTTCCCCCGGAACAGCAGCAGCAGATTCGAGTGCAGCTATCGGGGTCATTGGTGGCGGTGCTGAGCCAAACCCTGGTGCCCAAGGCCAATCCTAAACCGGGGGAATTTGGCCGCATTATGGCCCAGGAAATCATGGTGATTACCCCGGCTATTGCCAACATGATTCGGGAAGGTAAAACCCCTCAAATCTACGGCGCCATTCAAACCGGGGGCAAGCTGGCCATGCAAACCCTTGAGAAAGTGCTGGCTGACCTCTACAAAGCGGGCACGATTTCCTTTGAGGCAGCAATGTCTAAAACATCGCGTCCCGACGAGCTCCAGCGCTTGATTGGCGGTGCGCCAGCACCCAACCCCGCCGCTCGCCAGGGGGCTCCAGCCGGTCGCCACTAGATCAAGACAAGCGGGCGTTCTCAGGAAAAATTCAACCGGGTGAACTAGCCTAAGGTCAGCAATCGAACGATTGCTGACCTTAGGCAGTTCCTAGGCCCCCAGGAGCGCCCTAGCTGGAGCAACGCACGCAGCCCGTCAGTTCGGGTAGATCTAGTGGGTTCGCCAATCTGAACCCGTCGCTATAATTGCAGTACCCTAAGCCATTGAGCCATTGAGCCATGCCTACCTACGTTGCCATTGGTCGCGATACCAGCGGAGCCCAGCGCAAAGAGCGAATTTCCGCCGAGACCCCCGGTGAGGCCCGCAACCTGCTAAAAGATCAGGGCCTCTTCGTGATGGACCTGAAGGAGGAAGCCGGATTCAACCTGGACCTGGAGAGCATCAAAACCTCCATGACCAAGGTGACGGTGAAGGACAAAGCTATTTTTTCGCGGCAGTTTGCCGCTCTGGTAAACGCTGGGGTAGCCCTGGTGCGCGGTCTCGGGGTGCTGGCCGATGACTGCCCTAACCCCAAACTCAAAAAAGCGCTGATGGCGATTAATGCCGATGTGCAGCAGGGCACCAACTTATCTGATGCCATGCGTAAGCACCCGGCCTGTTTTGACAACCTCTATGTGGCCCTGATTCAGGCGGGCGAGGTGGGCGGGGTACTCGATGAGGTGCTGAACCGACTGGCCAAGTTGCTAGAAGATCTGGCTCGACTACAGAACCAGATCAAGTCGGCCATGGCCTACCCGGTGACGGTAGGGTTTCTGGCGGTGGTGATTTTTGTCGGGATGACGGTGTTTTTGCTGCCGATCTTTGCCGATATGTTTGAGGACTTGGGCGCTGATCTGCCGATCTTCACCCAGGTGATGATGTTGATCAGCCGGTTTTTGCGCCAGCCCTTGAACTGGGTATTTATGATCGCGGGGATATCGGCCGCCTCGTTTGCCTACCGGCGGTACTATGCCACCCTCAACGGGCGTCGCGTGATCGACCGCCTGGCGCTCAAAATGCCTCTGTTTGGCGATTTGATTCAAAAAACTGCGACCGCTCGCTTTTGCCGCACCTTTGGGTCGTTGTCGAAGTCGGGGGTGCCGATTTTGACGGCGCTGGAAATTGTGCGGGATACGGCGGGTAACCAGGTGATTGCTGAGGCGGTGGACGAAGCTCGCAAGGAAGTGCAGGGCGGCGGCATGATTAGCATTGCCCTCCAGAAGCACGCGGTGTTTCCAACCATGGCGATTCAGATGATCAGCATTGGCGAAGAAACGGGGGAACTGGACGCCATGCTCATGAAGGTGGCCGACTTCTACGAGGACGAGGTGGAGCAGGCCGTCAAGGCGCTGACCAGCGTGATGGAGCCGATCATGATTATGGTGCTGGGGGGTATGGTGGGGTCAATTCTGGTTTCTATGTACCTGCCGATGTTTAAGATTATGGATGCCATCGGCTAGGGCGCGATCGCACCCCCGCCCAGTCTAAATGCCCCGGTCGCTCAGGCTGGGGCATTGGTTTTGGTGGGGCCTAGGCCAAGAGCCCGCCGCTCAGTCGGCGAATCGCTCGGTGGGCGACCTCGCTGTAGCGCGCCTCACCGCAGAAAACATTGACCAGGGTGAGGGTGCTGGAGGGCCGCTTCACGCCGACCCGGTAGGTGAGGGCGGGGGCCTGGTAGACCAGGCGAGCGATGCGGCGGGCCCAGCGCATTTCTTCACCCCACTCCTGGTTCATGGTGTGGGTGTAGGCGGCTAGGGCGCGATCGCAGCCCCCATCATCCTGGGCCTGGAGGGCAGCCCCGACGGCTCCGGCGGCCTTGAGCCCGCTGAAGATCGAGGGTCGAATGCCCTCCGCCGTAAACGGGTCAACCACGCAGGCCGCTTCCCCCGCCAGCACAGCCCGGTGGGTGTGGAGGGTTTGCGGCCCATCCCACAGCAAAATAGGATGGCCAAAGTGCTGGGTGGCAGCGGCATCCAGGTCAAAGGTGGCTGTGTAGTCAGCGACGGGGGTGCGCAGATCATACTTTTGCCGGGGCTTGGAGCGAAATACCCCGCCGCCAATGGAGTAGCCGTCGGCCTTGGGAAAGTTCCACAGATACCCCTGCTGGATCAATCCCAGATCAGAATAGACCATCGGTTCCTTGGGCACCTCCAGGCGGGGTTCAGCTTCGAGGGCAGCACCGAGTTGGTATTTGCGTTTAGTAAACCCCAGCCATTTGGCCATCGCCCCCCGCGCACCGTCGGCGGCAATTAAAAAGCGGCCCTGGACAGGACCTCGGCTGGTGTCAACCTGCCAATGCTCCCCCTGGTTCTCGATGCCCCTGGCCTTGGTGCCGTCCCAGAGGGTAGCTCCCTGCTTTTGGGCCTGCTGCACAATGAAGTGGTCAAAGATATCGCGGCGCACCATCCACAGCGCTTTTTCGGCAGGCAGCTCGGTGTCGATGGGGTCAGCCAGGTTAAAGGTGTAGCGCACCCGGCGCACTTTGATGGAAATAGCCGGAGAGAAGTCAAAGTCAAACCACTCGGCGATCTGGGGCGACACGCCACCGCCACAGGGCTTGTAGCGGGGCAGCGAGGCGGCATCGAGCAGCAGCACCCGGTGGCCCGCTTTGCTGAGGTGATAGGCGGCGGTGGCCCCGGCCGGACCTGCGCCAACGATAATGCAGTCGTACATAGCGCTAGGCCAGCCAGCAGGCCAGGGGAAACATTAGATATTGCAGGAAAAACAGCTTCCAGATGAACTGGTAGAACCTGGGGTAAGCCGGATTTTTGGGGTCAGAGAGAGTCAGGTCGGTGTGAGGAACTCGCCAGCTCATCCACCACAGCAGGGCTAAGGCCAGCAGATGAGACCCGATCAAAAACGGTCGATGCACCCCCGCCAGCAGCGGCGCCACCAGCACCATGCCCAGATAACAGGCCGTGAGAATACCCAGCGCCAGGTTAAACACAGTGCGCTGCCCCAGCTTGACCGACAGCGTGCTGATGCCGTAGCGGCGATCGCCTTCGATATCGGGAATATCCTTAAACAGCGCGATGGCGATGCTGAACAACAGCACAAACGCCGTGAGCGCCCACAGCCGACCGGGGATGGTCAAGGGCAGGGCGAGGTGGTCGCTCAGGTGTAAAAACAGGCCGAGATTTACGATCGCTCCTCGCACCGCCAAAATACACACCGAGGCCCAGAACGGAAACCGTTTGAGCCGCAGGGGCGGCAGGGAGTAGGCCGTGCCGATGATCAGGCTCAGGGCCACGGTCGCCAGCAGCCAGGGGCCACCGACTACCGCGAGAGCCATGGCTCCCAGGCCCGCCGCCAGTACAATCCAGCGGCCATCGGCGACCGAAAACTCGCCAGCGGCCAGGGGCAGGTGGGGTTTGTTGATCCGATCGATGGCGATGTCTTCGAGCTGGTTGAGCCCCACGATGTAGAGGTTGCCCAGCAGGCAAGCACCCAGGGCCAGCCCCAGAACACTGAGCAGGACGCCAGCGGTGGGGAGACTGGCCAGCTGCCCATCGGCCAAAACAATGACGGCAATACCCAAAACGCTCAGGCTGGTGCCGATGACGGTGTGGGGCCGCCAGAACTTCCATAGGGCATAGAGCCAGAGCAGGGGAGCTTGGGTAAAACGCAACCGACCTCCCTGGGGAGGCGATGTCTGGGGGGGAGCGGCGTGGGGCATAGACTAATTTTGGCCAGGGGTTCAGTGTTCTAGCTTATCGGCTGATGGGGTATTTATGGATGCCCTGACGCTAGCGGCGAATTTTTTTGAAGCTGGGCGTTTAGTCTTGGCTGGGTTTGCCCCGCATGGCTTCAATATCGAGCCAGGTAATGATCACCCCGGCGACCGGTACCGCTAGAAACAGCCCCAGCACCCCAGCCACGGTGGCCCCCACGATGAGCGCGAAGAACATGGCCACCGGGTTGATATCGAGGGAATCTTTCATGACGTAGGGGAGCAGCAGATTTTCTTCGATCTGCTCCACGGTAATGCAGACGGCGGCGGCCTGGAGAGCCAGCCAAACACTCTGCGACAGCAGCAGCAGGGTGACAATGCCGATGCCCAGGGTGGCTCCGATGCCGGGAATGAGATTAAAGGTGCCGGCGATCACGGCAAGCACCAGCGGGAAGGGGACTCCCAACACCCAAAACACGATAAAAGTGGAGCCGATGGAGAAGATCGCCAGCAGCAGCCGCCCCCAAAAGAACCCCAGCAGGTTGTGCTGCAGAACGGTGTTAAAGCGGATCTTGTTGCGAATGGGCAAATGTTGGAGCAGCCACCACCAGATTCTTGCCCCGTCTAGCATCATGAACAGGGTGACGACGGCAATCAAGATAGCTAGCACCAGGTTGGCCAGGGTCGATTGCAGCAGCCCCAGCCCGGCGGTCAAAATGGTGACGGCCTGATTTTGCAGCTGGGGTTCCAGGCTCTGGAGGTCGATGGGGAGATTCCAGCGCGCCAGGAATTGCTCAAAGCCGGTGAGCCAGGGCGTGACGGAGGCGGAAAAGTCTTGCACGCTGCTGGCTAGCTGCTGCCCCTGGGACAGCACCGCCATGCCCAGGGTGAGGGTGAGACCGATGACCAGACCCAGACCGGTTAAAAAGACTGCCGTGGCAGCCAGGCCCTTCGGCATCCAGCGGCTGAGCAGGGTGGCGGGATAGTTGAGCAGAAACGCCAGGATGGTGGAAACGATGAACACCACCAGCAATACTTCAAAGTAGGCTAGCAGCTGAATCGTGGCCCAGCCGCTGGCAAACAGCAGCAAAAACCTAACCAGGCTGTTGGTGCTGAGGCTGGCCCAGGGGGTATCGCGGCGGCGGGCGTCGAGCCCGGTTTCTTCCTGGGGCTCGTCAGTTTTCATGGGCGACGGCGTCTTGCACCAGCACGAAGGGTTGCACAATCAGAGATTGAAACTGCTTTTTGGCGGTTTGATCCCAGATTTCGAGCTGTAAGGGCGAGGGCTTGGTGATCAGCGCTTCGGCAATCCAGCGGTTGACGGCGGTGGTGTTGTCAGTTGCGATCGCAACCCCCACCTCAACTAAATCTAAGCTCTGGTCCACCACCACCACCGCCCCGCGGTTGGCGTGGGGGCTAATCCAGGCCCAGTCGGCGGGGGACACCATGTCGGCGAGTTCGTGCTGGAGGTCTTGGCTCATGGCTGAGGGTGCGATCGCGGGTTTGTTTTAGGCTACCAGATGGGGCCCCGCCCAGCCATGGGCTTAGCGGCCCAGATCGTGGAGGCGATGAATTTCACTGGCGCATTGAGCGGTAACGGCCTCCAGGCCATCGCGGGCGGTGGAGGGCGGCGGGGCAATCGGGGAGCCGATGCGAATAGTCAAAGGCACCGCCCTGGGCAGGGGAGATGCTTTTTTGAAGATCCGGTGAGTCCCCCACAGACTGACCGGCAGCAGCGGCACCTGGGCCTTGGCGGCAATCAGCGCCGCGCCAATTTTAGGATCGGGAATACGGCCATCGGCGGTGCGGGTGCCCTGGAGAAAAATGCCCACCGCCCAGCCCTGCTCCAGCTGTTTGAGCGCTTCACGAATGGCGCTGCGATCGGCGCTGCCCCGCTTGACCGGGTAGGCCCCGTAGAGGCGAATCGCCTGGCTCAGCACTGGCACCTTAAACAGCTCCTCCTTGGCCATGTAAGAGACCGGACGCCGCACCGCCGCCGACAGCAGCGGCGGGTCAAAATCGCTGGCGTGGTTGGCCACCACCACCAGCCCCCCGGTGCCGGGCACCTGCTCGGTGCCATAGACGCGCCCGCGAAAATACAGGCCCAGCATGGGGCTAACCACCGACCATTTGAACAGGTGGTACCACAGCAGGTTGACAGAGGGTTCGCGATCGCGGCTCATCTCAGGCCCATCTTAGATATTGGATATTGTCAGATTTTGAGGGTTGGTGCAGCCAGCCTCAACCGGCCCATCCCTCCACCTGCTCCAAATTACCGATATTCACTAGCGCCAGGTCTTTACAGGTGCGCTTGGTCAACCCCGTCAGCACGTTCCCTGGCCCCACTTCCACCACCGTATCAATGCCCAGCTCCGGCAGCGCCAGGGTGATCTCGCGCCAGCGCACCGAGCCCGTCATTTGCTGCACCAGCCGCTGCTTGAGCACGGCCCCATCGGTAGCCGGGGTGGGGTCTACGTTAGACAGCACCGGCACCTGGGCAGTGGCAAAGGGAACCGGGCCGAGCACCGCCTCAAAGGTGGTAGCGGCGTCGGCCATCAGCGGCGAGTGAAACGCCCCGCTCACATTGAGCGGAATCGCCCGCTTGGCCTTCACGCCCTCCATCACGGCGGTGACCGCCCCAGGAGTGCCCGAGATCACCACCTGGCCTGGGTTGTTGTCGTTGGCCAGCACCACGCCGGGGGTGGCCTCAATTTTGGCCGCCAACTCCTCGGCATCAAAGCCCAGCAGCGCGGCCATCATGCCGTCCGAAGCCTGGGACATCAGCTCGGCGCGGCGCTGCACCAGGGCAAGACCAGCGGCAAAATCAAACACCCCAGCCGCATACAGGGCCACGTATTCCCCCAGGCTGTGGCCCGCCACCACCGCGGGCCCCTGCCCCTGCGCCTTGAGCAAATCGACTAACACGCTCTCGACCACGTACAGGCAAGGCTGGGTATAGAGCGTGCTCGACACCTTGTCATCGGCGTCTTGCACCACATCCAGCACCGACCAACCCAGCACCGCCTCGGCCTCCGCAAACCGCGACTGCGCCAGGGCCACCGTCGCCAAGTCTACGCCCATGCCCACAGCCTGGGAACCCTGCCCAGGAAACACCCACGCTGCGTTTGCCATGCCAGTACCTTACTTACTCTGCAAAGCAATACTGTCTCATAAAATGTTCGCCGGAAACAGGTGCAGCTAGCCCCACCGAGCAATCGCCGCCCCCCAGGTCAGACCGGCACCAAACCCAGCGGTAGCAATCACATCCCCCGGCTGAATACGGCCCGCCCGCACCGCTTCATCGAGGGCCAGCGGAATCGAGGCGGCGGAGGTGTTGCCGTGGCGAGCCATATTGCTGACCACCCGCTCAGCGGGCACCCCCAGCCGCTCGGCCACCGCATCGAGAATGCGCTGGTTGGCCTGGTGCAGCACCAGCCAGTCGATGTCAGCGGTGGTGAGGTGGGCGCGAAACAGCGCTTTTTCGATCACCTCAGGCACGCGGCTGACGGCAAATTTGTAGACCTCACGCCCGTTCATGGTGATCGGGGCAAAGCCGCCCTGCTGCACGGTAATGCCCTCCACCAGGGGCTGCGACTCACTCTGGTAAGCCAAATTGAGGCAGTGGTTCAGAGAGCCATCGCTGCACAGCTCAAAGCCCAGCAAACGGTCGCGCTCGGCTGCCTTGAGCACCACGGCCCCGGCCCCATCCCCAAACAGCACGCAGGTCGTCCGGTCATCCCAGTCGGTCCAGCGGGAGAGCACGTCGGCCCCGATCACCACCACAGTCTTAAAGACGCCGGTGCGAATGTATTGCGCCGCCGTTACCAGGGCAAACACAAAACCCGAGCAGGCTGCCGTCAGGTCAAAGGCCACGGCACGGGTGGCCCCCAGGGCCGTCTGCACCCGACAGGCACTGCCAAACAGATCGTCCGGGGTAGAGGTGGCCAGCAAAACCAGATCTACCTCTTCTACACCCACCTCGGCCATGGCTAAGGCATTGCGGGCCGCTTCGGTGGCCAGGGAGGTGAGGGAGCTGGTGGGGGCAGCGATATGCCGCTGGCGAATGCCGGTGCGGGTCGCAATCCACTCGTCAGAGGTATCCACTCGCTGGCTGAGGGCATCATTGCTGAGCTGTAGGGTCAGACAAGCCGAACCACTGCCCACCAGGGACACACCGGGCATAAACTGTTCCACGGGTTTATTCTCCGTCTGCTGCGGGCATTGCCACCCGCTGATACTGCGCCTGAATGCGGTCTTGCACGCGGTTATCGACCGCCTCTTTGGCCAGGCGAATGGCGTTAAACACCGAGGGCGCCTGGGAGCTGCCGTGGCTGATTACGGTGACCCCGGCCACCCCCAGCAGCAGACCGCCGCCATGCTCGGCGTGGTCCACCCGCTGCTTGATGCGGCGCAGGTTGGGTTTGAGAATAGAGGCGCCAATTTTGCCGCGCACACCCTGGGGCAGCTCTTCGCGCAAAATTTGCAGCACCGACTCACCCACCGCTTCAGCAAACTTGAGCAGCACGTTGCCCACAAAGCCGTCGCAGACCACCACGTCAAACTGCCCCGAGAGAATGTCGCGCCCCTCGGCGTTGCCCGCAAAGGGAATGTTGGGATTTTCTTCGAGCAGCTGGTGGGCCCGCAGGGCAGCATCGTTGCCCTTGCTGGGCTCCTCGCCAATGTTGATCAGCCCCACCCGTGGGTTATCGACCCCCAGCACGTAGCGGGAGTAGATGGTGCCCATCATGGCAAACTGCTCCAGGTACTTGGGGCGACAGTCGACGTTGGCCCCCACGTCTAGGATCAGCACCGATTTGTTGGCTACCACGGTGGGAAACACCGCCCCAATGGCCGGTCGATCGATGCCCTTGAGCCGCCCCAGGCGCAGCAGAGCAGCGGCCATGGCCGCCCCGGAGTGGCCCGCCGACACCACCGCATCGGCCTGGTTGCGTTTTACCAGATCCATCGCCACGTTGATCGAGGCCTGGGGCTTTTTGCGCAGGGCGCTGAGGGGTTCTTCGTGCATTTCGATGCTGCCCTCGGCGGCGACGAGCTCAATGCCCGACAGCTGGTCGACGCTGGCCGTCGAGGCCTGGATCTGGTCGATGTCGCCCACTAGGGCCACATCGACATCTAGCTCGGCCTTGGCGCGGATGGCACCTGCGACGATCTCTGTAGGGGCAAAATCACCCCCCATCGCGTCAATGGCAATGCGTGCCCGGTTAAAAACCATCTGCTAAATCTGTTAAAAACCTGAGCAAATTCTAGCAGACTACCCTACCGACTATTCTTCGCCCGGTTCCACAATGCGCTGGAATAGGTAACCGGTACCTCGGGCGGTGAGGATCAGTTCTGGGTTGCTAGGGTCGTCTTCGAGCTTGGCGCGCAGGCGAGAAATGTGGACATCGACGACGCGGGTGTCAACGTGGCGCTCGGGGGTGTAGCCCCACACCTCTTGCAAAATTTCGGAGCGGGAAAAGGGCTCGCCGGAGCGGCTGACCAGCAGCTCGAGCAGGCTAAACTCCATGCCGGTGAGGCGAATGCGCTCGTCGCCTTTGTATACCTGGCGCTTGTTGGTGTCGATGCGGATGGTGTTGACGGAAATGACGCCGGAGCTAGGAATGCCGGTCATGCCGGTTTTATCGACCCGGCGCAGCACGGAGCGAATGCGGGCCTCTAGCTCCTTGGGGGAGAAGGGCTTGACGACGTAGTCGTCGGCCCCGAGCTCGAGACCGGTGATGCGATCGGCCACATCGCCCAGGGCAGTGAGCATAATGATAGGGATGTCGGATTCTTTGCGCAGCTCCTGGCAGACGCCGTAGCCGTCGAGCTTGGGCATCATGACGTCGAGTACGACCAGGTCGGGGGCGGCGTTGCGGAAGGTCTCTAGGGCTTCTTCGCCATCGGCAGCGGTGACGACGTCGTAGCCAATCATGGACAGGCGGGTTTCGAGGATGCGCCGAATGCTGGCCTCATCGTCAACCACGAGAATTTTTTCTTTATTGTTTTCCAAGGCTCTCAAGGCTCCCTACGTAACGTCATATTCTATAAATAATCGCAACGTTTAATGATTAACTTTTGAAAGCTAATTAGTCGATTGCGCTATACGGCCGGGGGCACCGCTGACAATTTGCCGCAAAACTTTGCCGGGGCAAGGTCTGAAACACTTGTTTATTCTATGTGTATTGATTCATGCCACATGCCGGTCGCACCTGTGCTTCAGGCTTTTTTAAGGTTTATTGCGGAGTGGCGGCGGTGTTTGAGTGCTCAGTAACGCCCTGAACGATACCGGGGGCAAGGGTAGGTATGGCCAAATCTCGCTCAATTTTTGTCTGTAATGAATGCGGGGCTGAGTCGCCCCAGTACTTTGGTCGCTGCCCGGTGTGCAACAGCTGGAATGCGCTGGTGGAGCAGGCGCAGCCCGCCAAGGAAACGACGGCGCGCGCCGCCAGTCTGGGTCGCAGCCGGGGTGGGGGGGCGAGCTCTAAGGTGAGTCAGCCGCGGCTGGCCATGACTCTAAGCCAGATTCAGGACCATCCGCAGGCGCGGCTGCCCTCGGGCTATGGGGAGCTGGATCGGGTGCTGGGGGGCGGGATTGTGCCGGGGTCGCTGGTGCTGCTGGGGGGCGACCCTGGCATTGGTAAATCGACGCTGCTGTTGCAGGTGGCGAACCAGCTGGCGGCAAGGCTGCGGGTGCTGTACGTGTGCGCCGAGGAGTCGGGGCAGCAGGTGAAGCTGCGGTGGCAGCGGCTGGGGCCGGTGGGAGAGGTGGGGAGTGGGGGAGTAGGGGGTGATGGGGGAGTAAGAAAGGGAAGAGGGAAGAGGGAAGAGAAGAAATCAACATCAGAAGCGGATCTGGAGGATGCGGAGTCGGCTGGGGTGGAGGCGGTGGATTCACAGCTGTTTTTGCTGCCGGAGATTGATTTAGAGACGATTTTGATGGAGCTGGAGTCGCTGAAGCCGACGGTGGCGATCATCGACAGTATTCAGGCGCTGTACTACGCGGCGCTGACCTCGGCACCGGGGTCGGTGTCGCAGGTGCGGGAATGTACGTCGGCGCTGATGCAGCTGGCAAAGCGGGCGAACATTTCGCTGTTTATTGTGGGGCATGTGACGAAGGAGGGTGCGATCGCAGGCCCCAAGGTGCTCGAACACCTCGTCGATACGGTGCTCTACTTCGAGGGCGACCGCTTCGCCAGCCATCGCCTGCTGCGCTCGGTCAAAAATCGGTTTGGGGCCACCCACGAGCTGGGGGTCTTTGAAATGGTCGACCGCGGCCTGGCGGAAATCAGCAACCCCTCGGCCCTGTTTTTGGGCAACCGCGACGAGCAGGTGCCAGGCATTGCCACCATTGTGGCCTGCGAGGGCACCCGGCCTTTGGTGGTGGAGCTGCAATCGCTGGTCAGCCCCACCAGCTATAGCTCACCCCGGCGCTCTACCACGGGCATTGAGTACAACCGGCTGCTGCAAATTTTGGCGGTGCTGGAGAAGCGGGTGGGCATCCCCCTCTCCAAGCTCGACGCCTACGTGGCGTCGTCGGGGGGGCTGGCGGTGGGGGAACCGGCGGCGGATCTAGGGGTGGCGATTTCGGTGGTGGCCAGCTTTCGCGATCGCCTGGTCGATCCAGAGCTGGTGCTGATTGGCGAAGTGGGGCTGGGGGGCCAGGTGCGGCCCATTTCGCAGCTGGAGCTGCGGCTAAAGGAGGCGGCCAAGCTGGGCTTTAAGCGGGCGATTGTGCCCAAGGGGCAGTCGGTGAAGGTGGCAGGGCTGGAGATTGTGGAGGTGTCGCGAGTGGTGGATGCGATCACCCACGCGCTGAAGGGAAGTGGGTGAAGAAGGTCATAGGGGCAACCGCCAACCCACCACCATGCTGATCAAACGGTGGAGGTGGCGACGGGGCTGAGAAGACTAACATAATGTAAAGAACCCTAAATACCGCCCCTGGAGGTGCGCCATGACCCCTACCGTCGAAATTTACACCTGGAGCAGCTGCCCCTTCTGCATTCGCGCTAAGCGCCTGCTCGACCAAAAGGGCATTGCCTACACCGAGTACGGCATCGATGGCGACGAGGCGGCCCGCAGCGTGATGGCTCAGCGGGCCAACGGGCGGCGATCGCTGCCGCAGATTTTCATCAACGATCACCACGTGGGCGGCTGCGACGACCTGTTTGCCCTCGATGCCAAGGGTGGCGTAGAGCCGCTGCTGACCGGTTCGCCAGCGCGCTAGCCCGGCCCTGGCCTGAGCACCTACAAGCCACGCCCCGGCTGTTCTCCAGGAGAATGGCCGGGGCGTGATTTTTGGGGGCTAATACCGGGCAGCAGACCGATAGCTAGCCGTGGACAGCCGCTTCAGCGGGTTTGGCTTTGCCGCCGCTGTGGCCATTGAGGTGGCCGTTTTGGCTGGGCTTGCGGGGTTGAATCAGCCCGTAGCCGCCATGGTTGCGCTCGTAGATCACGTTGATTTCTTGGGTTTCTGCGTTCAGAAACATGTAGAAATCGTGGTCAATCAGCGCTAGCTGCTCTAGGGCAGCTTCCACCGTCATGGGGGCCATGGCGAAGTACTTGGTGCGAATCACCTCCTCGGGGAGTTGGGGCTCGCTGGTGCTGAGCACATGGCTGACGTCGGTGGCCGGCGCTTCATTGAGGTAAGCTTCGGTGGTTTTGCCCAGGTTGCCCTGCATGCGAGTGTTGCGCTTTTCTTTGAATTTGCGCAGCTGGCGGCTGATTTTGTCGGCGACCAGGTCGATGCTGGCGTAGAGATTTTCGCTGCTTTCTTCAGCTCTAACGACGGCTCCGTCTACGAATAGGGTCACTTCTGCGGACTGATTGGCCCCGATGCGGGGGTTGCGCGCGACTGATAAATGAACGTCTACCTCGTTGGTCAGGTGTTTGAAGTGGCTCACCGCTTTGAGGATTTTCTGCTCTACATGCTCCCGAATTGCGTCTGTGATTTCAATATTTCTGCCATGGATTACCAGCTTCATAAAGCGGACTCCTTGATACGTCGGCTCATGGATTCACCCTAACACCTTGTATTCTGCACAACAGTGTCCGTTAGAATCCTTTGCATGGGTTGATAATTCTTGATTGCAAACCCCTTAAAAATAAGCCTTTTCCGCTGATTTACCCTTGACAAGCATGGAGCCAAACCACGGGGGATCAAGCCTTTGCTGCGATATCTACGACCTGGGGCTAAGGCCCTTTGAGCAGGTGTGGCAATGGCAAAAAGTTTTGGTGCAGCAGCATCGCGCCATGCCTCAGCCCGATCGGCTGCTGCTGGTGGAGCACCCTGGGGTGTACACCCTGGGGCAGGGGTCTACGCTGGCGCATCTCAGGCGGCCGATTGAGGCGCTGGCCTATCCGCTGTTGCGCACGGAGCGGGGCGGGGAGGTCACCCACCACTGCCCCGGCCAGCTGGTGGGCTACCCCATTCTCAACCTGCGGCAGCACCGGGCCGACCTGCACTGGTACCTGCGCCAGCTGGAGGAGGTGTTGATTCAAACCCTGGCCCAGTTTGGGGTGAGGGCGGGGCGGCAGCCGGGGCTGACCGGGGTGTGGGTGGGCGACTACAAGCTGGCGG
Source organism: Nodosilinea sp. (assembly GCA_035466075.1). Classification (GTDB taxonomy): domain Bacteria; phylum Cyanobacteriota; class Cyanobacteriia; order Phormidesmidales; family Phormidesmidaceae; genus Nodosilinea. The sequence continues at coordinate 24,863 of DATIVG010000124.1, forward strand.
CGATTGGCATCAAGGTGAGCCGCTGGGTGACGATGCACGGGTTTGCGCTGAATGTCTGCCCTGACCTGGAGGGGTTTGGTGCGATCGCACCCTGCGGCATTACCGACAAACCCGTCGGCAGCCTGGCCCAGTTTTGCCCCGGCGTCACCGTCGCGGCGGTGATTCCGGTGGTGATTGCCAGCTTTGCCCAGGTGTTTGGGGTGCGCCCCCTTATACAGAGTGGCGTCCCACCGGGCCTTTGAACCCCTTGACCGCGCAGATGCTGCACCGGCCCCAGCGCTTCAGCTCGCCCGTGGGGCAGTGACAGTGGCACTGGGGACAGAGGGGCTGCTCGGCGGCCAGGCCCTGGGTCAGCCCGGCCCAGCGATCAAAGCTCTCCTCGGGGGTCTGGGGGCGCTGGCTCGACCGGGCAATGGCCTTGGGCTCAAAACAGGGGTGCTGCCGCAGCCATTCCGGCAGGGTAGAGAGATCGGTGGGGGTGGCCTGGGCGGGCTGCTTTGCCTTGTTTTGTCGATACCAGTCGCCGCTGGAAAAGCGAATATCGTGCAGGTTGAGGTGCAGCCGCTCGTTGAGCTTCGCCAAAATACGCAGGCGCTCCAGGGTTAGGGTTTGGGCCCACATGGGGTTGGCCACCGCCACATGCAGCACATCCTGGTCGAGGCGCACCGGGGCCGCCTGGCGGGCCACCCCTTCTCCCACCACCGCCGCCCACTGGTTGAGCACCTGGCGAAACTGACCCCGGCTGCGCCACCGGGGCTGCTGCTCTAGCTGATGAATGACATTGTGGAGGGAGTCGAAGGGCATGGAAATGCTGGCTGTTCCTGGCGCTTAGCTTAGCGCTTTCTAACCAGGATCGCGGGCTGACAACGGTGCCTTTCACCCCAGCTGGACGGAACCGGGGGTGCGGCAATTTTGGTGAACTGGCATTACTCTAGGTTAGGGCTCTTTGCTGGGGCCAGCCGCTCGCTGGGGCCAGCCGTTCACCGCCCTGCACCTTCATTCGCAGACCCATGGCTTCCATTCTCGATCCGCCCATTTTGACCAAGGTCGCCAAAATGAAGGAGCGGGTCTGCTGGCAGCACCCGGCTCTGATCGACCGCCACATTGACCAAACCCGCCTGATCTTAGACGACGGCCACAGCGACGACCGGACGTTTTCGTTTTTAGTGATTGGCGACAGCGGCTCGGGCCCCCACCCCGACCACCACCCCCAGCGGCGGGTGGCCGAGCAAATGCTGCCCCACCTGCAAGACTGCCGCTTTTTGCTGCACACGGGCGATGTGGTGTACCAGGTGGGCTCTAGCGAGCAGTATCCCGAAAACTTTATCAAGCCCTACCGGGAGTGGCTGGTGGGGGGCGATCGCCCGGCCCAGGTGGCCTTTGACGAGATGCTGTTTCGCTTTCCGTTTTTGGCGGTGCCGGGCAACCACGACTATTACAATTTGCCCCGGCTGTACAGCATTTTGGTGCGGCTCACCCGGCCCGTGCGCCAGCTGCTGGGGCTCAAGCTCAACCCCAATGTGGGCTGGCATGGCTCGGGGGTGGGCGACGCCTACGCCCGAGCGTTTATCGACTATCTCAAGGGCCTGCCCGACGACCAGCTGGAGGCCCACCTCAACCGCCACTACGGCCCCTGGGATGACCACACCTGGGGTCTGCGCTACCAGCCGGGGCAGTTTACCCGTCTGCCCAATCGCTATTACACCTTTCGCTACGGCGGCATCGACTTTTTTGGCCTCGACAGCAGCACCTTTAACGACCCGGCGCTGTCGCCCCAGCGGGCCACTAACCCCGCCTACCGCCAGCGGTTAATGGCGGAGCGGGAGGCCATTCAACAGCAGCAGCAGCAGGTGCGGGAGGAGGCGCTGCACCTGCAAGCCGCCGACCCCCACGCCCAGGAACGCCTGGACGACCTCCAGGCGAAGCTGGAGCAGCTGGAGGAAATGCTGCTCGACGTTGAAAAGCAGGCCCACCCCCAGCCCACCGCCCTGGTGGATACCGAGCAGCTGCTGTGGCTGCGCGATGGGCTGATTGCCTCCTGGCAGGACAAAGAGGTGCGGGGGCGCGTTTTGTTTTTTCACCACCCGCCCTACGTCACCGAGGCCACCAAGTGGAGCCAGGGGCAGACCATGGCCATTCGCCAAAACCTGCGCTGGGTGCTCGACCAGGTGGCGGCGGCGGTGCCGGAGATTGGCACCCACCGCCCGCCGGTCAACCTGGTGCTCAACGGCCACGCCCACTGCTTTGAGTACATCAAAACCGAGGCCACCGGCTACGCCGACAGCCACATGAACTGCGTGATCTGCGGCGGCAGCGGCCTCAGCCTGCGGCGGCAGCGCCCCGAGGGCACCATGCTCTACGAGCCGCTGGGAACCGACCCCGATGGGCAGATGGCCTTTAAGCTGGTGGCCAAGTCGCAGCTGTATATGGGCCTGACCGGCCACAAGACCGAGCGACAGCGGCCCTACTCCTTTGTGCGCATCGATGTGACGGGGGATGCGGAGCCTGAGTTTGTGCTGACGCCCTATATTTCGGAGCGTTTTCACCAGGAGTGGAAGGATTATGCGCTGGAGCCGCTGGTTTTGAGGTGAGGGGGAGTTTGGGTTTTGAGGTTTGAGGTTTGAATTGGGATGAGGGAGAGCGGGGAGATGGGGGGGATGGGGGAGAGCGGGGAGATAGAAAGAGCAGAGAAGATAGAGAGGGCAGAGGAGATTCTGCGGTTTTGGTTTGGGGACCCGGCGGATAGAGCAGGGGAGTACGGGCAGCAGCGTCAGGTTTGGTTTAAGAAAGATGCGGCCTTTGATGAGACGATTCGGCGGCGGTTTGGGGCTGACCACGGGCGGGCAGAACGGGGGGAACTGGCGGCCTGGCGGGGGCAGCCGCGATCGTGCCTGGCGCTGGTGGTGCTGCTAGACCAGTTTTCGCGCAATTTGTTTCGGGGGGAGGCGCGCAGCTTTGGGTGCGATCGCACCGCCCTGGCCACCGCCAACTACGCCCTGGAGCAGGGCTACGACCAGCAGGTGCTGCCGGTGGAGCGCATGTTTTTTTACCTGCCGCTGGAGCACAGCGAAAACCTGGCCGACCAGGATCGCTCGGTGGCCCTGGTGCAGGCCCTCGATGCCGCCCACCCCGGGTTTGCATCGACCCTCGACTACGCCCTGCGCCACCGCGAGGTGATTCGGCGGTTTGGGCGGTTTCCCCACCGCAACACGATTCTAGGGCGACCTACCACCCCGGAGGAGGCGGAGTTTTTGCGCCAGCCAGGGTCGAGATTCTGAGCAGTTTTGAGTTTTGAATTTTATAGCCGTAGACACCTGGGTTAGGACATCGAGAAACCTTAGAGACGTTCGAACGTTCAAACGTTCTTGGGGAAAGTGTCTTAACCGGACTGGCTACAGCTATAAGGTTTGAATTTTGAACTCAAAACTTAAAACTCAAACCTCAAACCTCACCCCCCCAACCGATACCCCTTGCCGTAGACCGTGTGAATGATCGGCGGCGTGCCCTTGGGCTCAATTTTGCGGCGCAGCAGGCGCATTTGGGCGGCGACGACGTTGCTGCTGGGGGCCTCCTGATCGGCCCAGACGCCCTGGTAGATCTGCTCGTGGGTGAGCACCTGGTTGGCGTGGCGCAGCAGGTAGGCCAGCAGGCGGGTTTCTTTTTCGGAGAGTTCGACCGCCTGGCCCTGGCGGTGGGCCAGCTGGTTGGCTTCGTCGAGGCTGAGGTCGGCGTAGGTGAGGCGGGGTGGGGCGGGGGCTTCGAGGTTGGGCGAGCGGCGCAGCAGGGCGCGCACTCGGGCCAGCAGTTCGCGCAGCTCAAAGGGTTTGACCAGGTAGTCGTCGGCCCCGGCATCGAGGCCATCGACCCGGTCGTTGAGGGTGTCTTTGGCGGTGAGAAATAAAACGGGGGTGGCGTCCTGGCGCGATCGCACCTGCCGACAGATCTCCAGACCGCTCAGCCCCGGCAGCATCCAGTCGAGAATCAGCAGGTCGTAGCCGCCCTGGCTGGCCAGGGCACAGCCCGACTCGCCGTTGGTGGCCACATCGACGACGTAGCCCTCCCGGTGGAGCAAACGGCTCAGCGGGTCGGCCAGCTCTACTTCGTCATCAACCAGCAGGATCTTCATGGGGAAGGGGGAGAGTGAGGGGTAGAGAGCAAAGCGGTTCTAACCCCAAAACGGATCGGTAAGCAGGCCTGAAATCTCTCTGCTAGATGACATACCGCAGGGAATTCACTGCTGGGGTGGGGAGACTTATCCACCAGTGTAGGCCATGCCGAAAGAGTCCTTACTCAACCCAATTTTTAGCTCGACCCACGGCCTTGAGCCACAGGGCAAAATTGTCCTGGGCGGCAGCCTGGCCAATGCCGGGCTCAAAGATGCGGTCGATGGGGCGGCGCTCGACCAGGGTGCGGTAGTCATCCCAAAAGCCCACCGCCAGCCCGGCGGCAAAGGCAGCCCCCTGGGCGGTGACGTCGAGCACCTGGGGCCGCTCCACCGGAATGCCCAGCACGTCGGCCTGAAACTGCATGAGAAAGTCGTTGTTGCAGGCGCCGCCGTCTACCTTGAGCTGGCGAATGGGGGTGCCGCTGTCCTGGTTGACGGCATCGACGACTTCTTTGACTTCGTAGGCGATCGCCTCCAGCACCGCCCGCACCAGGTGCTCGCGCTGGGTGCCCCGGGTGAGGCCAAAGAAGGCCCCACGGGCGCTCATATCCCAGTGGGGGGCACCGAGGCCGCTGAGGGCGGGCACGAAGTAAACGCCGTTGTTGTCGATGGCCTTTTGGGCCAAAATTTCGGTTTCGGCGGCGCTGGAGATCACCTGCAGGCCGTCGCGCAGCCACTGGATGCAGGCCCCGGCGGTGAACATGCTGCCCTCGATGGCGTAGCCAATGTGGGGCTGTTTGGGGTCGCTGGTGGCCTTAGACCAGGCCACGGTGGAGAGCAGCTGATGGTGCGATCGCACCACCTCGTCACCGGTGTGCGACACCAAAAAGGCACCGGTGCCGTAGGTGCATTTGAGCAGGCCGGGGCGATCGCAGCCGTGGCCGTAGAGGGCCGCCTGCTGGTCGCCAAAAATCGCCGCAATCGGAATTTCGCACCCGAGAATCGACGGATCGGTATGGCCAAACACCCCCACGCTGGGCTTGATCGTCGGCATTAGCTGGGGCGAAATGCCAAACAGATCCAGCAGGTGGTCGTCCCACTGGCCGCTGGCAATGTTGAGCAGCATGGTGCGGCTGGCATTGCTGTGGTCGGTGGCATGCACCCGCCGCCCGGTCAGGTTCCACAGCACCCAGCTGTCCACGGTGCCCGCCAGCACCTGGTCAAAGTCCACCGGCGGGTCGGCCTCTTTTTTGGCCTGCTCCAGCAGCCAGGCCAGCTTGGTGGCCGAGAAGTAGGCGTCAAGCACCAGGCCGGTGCGGTCGTAGATGTCGGCGGCCTGGCCCGCCTCGCGCAGCTGGTTGCACAGGGGGGCGGTGCGGCGGTCCTGCCAGACAATGGCGTTGGCCAGGGGCCGCCCGGTGCGGCTGTCCCACAGCAGGCAGGTTTCGCGCTGTACCGTCAGGCCAATGGCGGCAATGTCGGTGGGCTTGAGCTCGGCCTTGGAAATCGCTGACCCCATCGCCCATTCAATTTCTTCCCAAATTTCGCGGGCGTCGTGCTCAACCCAGCCCGGCTGGGGGTAGTACTGGGTGAGCTCGCGGTAGGCCTGACCTGCGATCGCACCTTCGCGATCAAAAATAATCGCCCGGTTGCCGGTGGTGCCCAGATCCAGGGCCATGATGTAGTTAGCCGTCATCGTACCTGTGGGTTTGCAGCGCCCAAAGCGTAGCAAGTGGTGGCCAGCCTTGCCCCATCCCTAGGGTGGATTTGCTGGGTGAATTGTTCCAGGCTGATTGTTTAAGTGGACAGCTCAGGCGGCCAGCTGCCGATGGCGAAAACAGTCGATGGTGTGGTCGTTGACCATGCCCGCC
>DATIVG010000125.1:0-3192 GCA_035466075.1 Nodosilinea sp.
GGGAGCAGATGGCCTCTGCCGCAGTCGGGTGTTTCCTGGCCTGTGGCTCGACCGGGAGGCGATGGTGCAGGGCAACCTGGCCCTGGTGCTGGCGCGGCTAAACCAGGGTCTCCAGTCGAGCGAGCACCGGGCATTTGTTAAGAAATTGCAGTCTACTCAGGGCGCTTAAGCACCATGGCAACGGGCAGAATGGCAACGGGCAAAATGGCAACGAGAAAGCTGGGCAACACCGATATTGACATTACGCCCCTGATTTTTGGCACCTGGCAGGCGGGCAAAACGGGCTGGGTGGGGGTAGAAGACCGGGAGGTGATCGAGGCGATGCAGGCGGCGCTGGATGCTGGCATTACCACCTTCGACACGGCGGAGGTCTACGGCAACGGCTATTCGGAGGAGCTGGTGGGCAAGGCGCTGGGGGATAGGCGCGATCGCACCTGTCTTGCCACCAAGGTTTTCGCCAACCACCTCAAGGCCGACCAGGTGATCGAAGCCTGCGAAAAATCCCTCCAGCGCCTGCAGACCGATGTGATCGACCTGTACCAGATCCACTGGCCGTCGGGGTCGTTTAAGAGCGAGGTGGTGCCCATCGGCGAGACCATGGGGGCGCTAAATGCGCTCAAGGAACAGGGCAAAATTCGCGCCATTGGGGTGTCCAACTTTTCTAAGGCGCAGATCGAAGAGGCGATGCAGTTTGGTCGCATCGACAGCCTGCAGCCACCCTACTCGCTGTTTTGGCGCGGGGTAGAAACCGAGCTGTTGCCCTACTGCGTAGCGGAAAACATAACGGTGCTAGCCTACTCATCCCTGGCCCAGGGGTTGCTGACCGGCAAGTTTGGCCCCGACCACCGGTTTCCGCCCGAAGACATTCGCAGCAAAAACAAGCTGTTTCAGCCGCCGCTGTACGACAAAGCCCAGGCGGCCCTGGCGCAGCTGCGCCCGATCGCCGAGCGCTACCACACCACCCTGGGCAACCTGGCCCTGGCCTGGCTGATGGCCCAGCCCCAGACGACGGCGATTGTGGGGGGCCGCAATGCCGAGCAGGCGATCGAAAATGCCAAGGCTGCCACCGTGGTGCTCACGGCCGACGACCTGGCGGCGATCGATGCGATCAGCCGCCAGGTGAGCGACCATCTGCCCGCCGACCCGGTGATGTGGAACTTTGGCTAGTCATCCGGCGGCCCGTCGAGGGCGGGGGCCAAATTTTCTCAATATCCTATCGCTGGGCTAGGTTGAGGTAATACCCTGGGGCAAGTCCTTTCTTTGAGCCCCCGATGACCCCCAAGGCGCTGGTTTTGCCCCGCTGGTTGCGAAATTCGCTGCTGTTTCCGCTGTTTTTCTTAAACGGCTGGCTGTTTACCCTGCTGATCAACTTTTTGCAGCCTCTGGTCAGCATGGTGCTGATCGCGATCATTCTGGCGCTGGTGCTCGACTACCCGGTGCAGTTTTTGCAGCAGCGCGGGGCATCGCGGGGGGTGAGTTTGGCGGTGGTGGTGATAGTTGCGATCGCAGCTATTTTCATTGGCGGCTTTCTTGTCCTGCCCGCCCTGGTGGGTCAAATCGGCGACTTCCTCAATCAGCTGCCCCAGTGGGCCACCTCCACCGACGGGCTGTTTAGCTGGCTAGATAGCCTCCCTGTAGTCAAGAGCCTGGGGCTCAGCTTCAGCGATAGGCAAGCCGAACTGGTGCGCCAGATGACCGGGGTTATGCGCACCCTGGGCACCACCCTGCTCGGCCTGCTGGCGGGCAGCATCAGCGGCGGGTTCAAGGTGTTCTTCGTCATCGTGCTGACGGTGTTCATGCTCGCCAAGGGGTCCAGAGCCTGGGCCGGCATCATGAGCTGGCTGTCGCCCTGGTGGCGCGAACGGCTAGAAATCCGGGTGCCCTACAAATTCAAGCGGTTCATCAGCGTCCAGGTCATGCTGGCCACCGGCTTTGGCCTGGTGCTGGCCCTGATTTTCACCCTCATTCAGGTGCCCCTGGCGCTCATGTTTGCCATGCTGATCGGCATGGGCAGCCTGTTTCCCTTCATGGGGGCCTTTGCCCAGACCTCCGTGAGCCTGTTTGTCATGTTCCACGACCTGGGCACCGGCCTCCAGGTGTTCGTCATTGCCCTGGTGCTGGGGCAAATCTTAGACGAAATCATTCTCCCCAAGGTGATGGGCGACATCATCGGCGTCAACCCCATCTGGCTGATTGTCTCAGTCTTTATTGGGGCGCGGCTGGGCGGCGTGATGGGTATCTTAGTCGCCGTGCCCATCGCCAGCGTGATCAAAGAACTCGTCATCGATATGATTGCCGAAGCCCGAGGCGAGGTCACAGCCCCCAAAAATCTGCCCCCAACTCACCCCCCTGCGGGATCCAGTGACGACCTGCTCCAGCCAGAAGAGGCATAGCAACGCCCTCTAGCCACTGTATTACAGTAGACAATGACAGCTGTTGACCCTTGCCTCTCTGCCCATCCACCTGGCGCACCCATGAAAATCCCCTTCCTCAGCCGCATCTACAACGGCCTGCTCAAGCATCCCCGCTACCGCTGGGTGGTGATGGGGGCCTCGCTGCTCTACCTGGTCAGCCCCATCGACTTTTCCCCCGACCTCATCCCCGTCGTCGGCTGGATCGACGATGGCGTGGTCGCCACCCTGCTGGCCACCGGCATCACCCAGGTGCTACTCGACCGCCGCCAGACCATGAAAGATCAAAAGACCGTCGCTAAACAGGCCGACGGCAATTCGACCGTCGCAGCCCTGCCCCCCGACCCCCAACAACGGTAATGGACTGGCTACTCGACCCCCTCACCTACGACTTCATGCGGCAGGCGCTGCTGGCCAGCCTGCTGGTGGGCATTCTCTGCCCCATTGTGGGCACCTACCTGATCGTGCAGCGCATGGCCATGCTGGGCGATGTCGTCGCCCACGGGGTGCTGCCAGGCCTGGCGATCGCCAGTTTCTTCAACCTCCCGGCCCTGGTCGGGGCCTTTGCCATGGGTCTGTTCAGCACCGCCGTCATCGCCTGGATCCGCTCTCAGTCGCGCATTCAGGTAGACACCGCCATGGCCATTACCTTTTCCACCTTTTTCTCCCTCGGCATCACCCTGCTCACCCTGTTTCGTAGCCGCGTTTCCCTAGAGCAACTGCTCTTTGGCGATATTCTCAGCATCGGCCCCGGCGACGTCCGGCAAATCGCCCTCATTGC
>DATIVG010000126.1:0-4776 GCA_035466075.1 Nodosilinea sp.
CCGCTCCGCCTGGTTGCGGGTGTTGGTGAAAATCAGGGTCGATTTGTCGATGTCCAGCGCCGCCACCAGGGTCTCAAACATGCGCAGCCCCAGGTGCCCCGCCCAGGGAAAGGTATCCACCGACTCCGGGCGAATGCTTTGGATTACCGTCGTGCGGGCCAGGTTTGAGCGCACAATCACCGGCTCGCAGCCCCGCCCCGCAGCGGTTTGGGCCGCTTCCTCCAGGTTCCCCAGGGTGGCCGAGATCGCCCAGGTGCGCAGGGCGGGCTGAAGGGTGCGCAGCTGCCCCACGCACAGCTCCGCCTGGGTGCCCCGCTTGGAGCTCATCAGCTCGTGCCACTCGTCGAGCACCACCGCCCGCAGCTGGCCAAACCGTTTGGCCCCATCTTTGTAGGAGAGCATCACCGCCAGCGACTCCGGCGTGGTGATCAAAATATGGGGCATCTGCTTCATTTGCTTGGTCTTGCGGGCCGAGCTGGTGTCGCCCGTGCGCGACTCGACGGTGATGCCCCAGCCCATGGCCTCAATGGGGGCCTTGATCGCCTGCTCAATATCCCGCGACAGGGCGCGCAGGGGGGTGATGTAGAGCAGCTGCAACCCGTCACTGGGCTCGACTGACTTCTCCGCCAGCATCTCGGCCACCGGCCCCATCACCGCCGCGTAGGTTTTGCCCGACCCGGTGGGCACCTGCACCAGCCCGCTGCGGCCCGCCAGGTAGGCGGCCCAGGTTTCTGCCTGAAAGGCCAGGGGCTGCCAGCCCCGGCTGGTGAAGTAGTGAAAAATGGGAGTCAGGCGCGGGTCAGCCGTCACAGAGCAATCCTGGCAGGTGGGGTGGGCCTACCTATTGTAGTGAGCTACAGCGGGGCAGGCTTTGGGATTGGGGGAGAGGGCAGGGAGTGGGGTGCGATCGCACCCCCTCTCCCTCCCCTACCCACCAACCGTGCATTAGATCCCCCAGACCCCAGACCTTCTCGAACGTTAGAAAAAGATGAATTGAGCCATTTTTGCACTTGTCATCAGGGGTGAGACCCCCTCCGCTACCGTTAAAAATTCATGTTTTAGGGCCTGCTCTGTAAGAAATCAAATAAAGCTGCCGGAACTGGAATCTTTCCGTCAGCGTCAATCATCATAGTTACCAGGTGTGCAATCTACATTTCGGTAGCTAAGTCTATGACCACTGCTAAAACTATCTTTATTTCCTATCGTCGGCGCACTAGCATCGACATAACCGGGCGAATTTATGACCGCCTAGCCACGCATTTTGGCGAAAACAGCGTATTTAAAGATGTAGACTCAATCCCCTTTGGGGTCAACTTTCGCAACCACCTCGAGCAAGAAGTTAGCCACTGCCCGGTGCTGCTGGCCGTCATTGACCCCCACTGGCTAGAGGTCCCCGATGACCTGGGCCGCCCCAAACTCACCAACCCCGCCGACTGGGTGCGCATTGAAATTGAAACCGCCCTCCAGCGCGATCGCCTCGTCATTCCGGTGCTGGTGGGCGGGGCCCGACTGCCCGACGAAACCGCCCTGCCCGAGGGGCTCAAGGCCCTGGCCTACCGCCAGAGCGCCCAGGTGCGCTGCGACCCCGACTTTCACCGCGACATGGATCGACTCATTCACCGCATTGAGGGGGTGTTTGGCGGCCTGTCGGTGGGTGGGGCCACTGGGGTGCCCGCCCCCAGCCAGCCAGCCCCCAGCCTGGCCGCCCCCAACCTGACCGCCCCCAACCTGATTGACGAACTGGCCGCCGCCCTGGCCACCGCTACCAAAACCGCCCCCAGCCCCCCACCGGTCCCGCCCAAACTAGGGCGACGGCGCTGGCTGCGCCTGATGGGGCTGAGCCTGCTGGGGGGCGGCACCGCCCTGGCCGCGCGGCAGGTGCCCGCCCTCCGGGCCCTAGCCGCCGGGGCGATTCCCCAGGCGGTGCCCGCCCTGAGCACGCTGCCCGACCGCCTACAGCAGGCAATCGAACCGGCGGACGAACCGGCGGTGATGGACGCGGAGGAACCTGAGTCAGAGGGGCTCTACACCTACGAGTCGATCAGCGTGAATGAGTTTGGGCTGGGGGTCTCTCAAATTAAGTTTTCGACCCCGGCCTACCAAAAGCTCTGGCTCGATGGCCCCCAGGGCCCCGTGGCGCTGGAGCTGGTGGAGGTCGTAGGCGGGCAGTTTGTGCTGGGGGCCCCCCAGAGCGAGCCCGGCCACGACCCCACCCAGCCCGCCCAAACCATTGCCACCGTAGAGTCGTTTTGGATGAGCATTTACCCCATTACCCAGGGGCAGTGGCGGGCGGTGGCGCTGTTGCCCAGTGAAGAGCAGCCCCTAGAGGCTGAGCCCGCCTACTTTACCGGCAACGACCGGCTGCCGGTGGAGCAGGTGTCGTGGCCGGAGGCGGTGGAGTTTTGCCGCCGACTGGATCGGTTTATGGCAGCGCGAGCGGCCCGCTTTGGGGAATCCCAGGGGGCGGGTGCCGCCAGCCTGAGCCGCTTTCGCCTACCCACCGAGGCCGAGTGGGAGTACGCCTGCCGCGCCAAAACCACTACTCCCTTTCATACGGGCCAAACCCTCACCACCGAGCTGGCCAACTACGACGGCACCAGCCCCTACCGCCAGGAGCCCGTGGGCCAGCGCCGGGGCAGCACCACCGCCGTGGGCAGTTTTGGCAAGGCCAACGACTTTGGCCTCTACGACATGCACGGCAACGTGCTGGAATGGTGCACGCCCCGCGCCGACGCGCCGACCAGCGATACCTGGCGGGTGGTGCGAGGGGGGTCTTGGCAAAGCCCGCCCCACCACTGCCGCTCAGCCCATCGGGCGGGCTTGCAGGCCGACACCCGCAGCAGCGAAGTGGGGTTTCGCCTGGTGGGCGAGGCTGTTCAGTCCTAGTCGTTTGTCAAGATAAAAATTTGTAGATTTTGTAGATACCGTGTTGGCTCCTCGGTTCTATTGACCCCGGGGAGCTAACGCAGTGTCTACGTCTTCATTATGAATCGCCCTGATGCTCTACGGTGTCGGGCATTTGGTGGATGATGTGCATGGTTTCGACGCTGACGGTGCAGACCCGTTGGAGCAGGTCGATGACGTGTTCTTTGTAGTCGGCGAAGCGGTAGGTGTTGAAGAGTTCGCGGATGGTGGGGTCTTTGGGTTTCTTTTCTTTGTATTGGTCGAGTATCCACTCCAGGGCGGAGCGGTTGCCGAGTTTGTAGGTCCAAGCTACGGCGGGCACTCCGGTGAGGGTGGTGTCGGTATCGAGAATGATGTGGCCTTGGGTTTTGTCGGCTTTGAGTTTGGGTTTGGAGGCTTTCTTGGGTTTGGCGGAGGCATCGTCGTCGGGGATTAACGATGCCTGTAGAGGCGCATCGTCTTGTGCTCCTGGGCCAGATTGGTCAATGCGTTTTAGCCCGAAGGGTTCGGCGGTTTCGTAGGTGAGGTGCAGATCCATGAGGGTTTTGCCCCAGGTGGCCCACTGGTGAAAGTTGGGGTAGTAGGGCAAGCGGGGAAATTCGCGTTTGAGGTTGAGCTCGTATTGGGTGCGGTAGGCGGGATGGTGGAGGACGGCGTAGGTGTAGTGGAAGATGTGGAGTTTGGTGATGGTGGGGTCGCTGTAGTGGGTTTGAAATTGGGTTAGGCCCCAGTCAGTGATGTTGTCGATGCGGGTGCCGTTTTCGTCTTAGCGGTAGAGGGGGAGACATTGAGCCGCAGTGCCGACTAAGTGTAAGTCTGGTACACAATCTGTTGCTGTCACCATAAAAGGTGATTGTGTACCAACATCTGTACAAAAGATCGCTTTATTTTGTGCCTGAGAATTTGGAAATATATTAGAGACCTGATAAGTCATTCCATTGAAATGTTTATCGAAATAAAAATGCTTTCTAACAAAAGGCCTCCAGGCAGCCTTCACCGAACAATCAGAACTATAATTTTTTTCGATTCGGCGTTTTAGATATTTTTCAAGTTCACGATCCCATTTAATGTCTGGATTACTCCTCCCCCCAGCTTTAAAGCGGACTTGATAGCCAGAAACGAAATATTTTATTCGCTCACTTAGATTTTCCTTAGAAAAATCATGAACCCATTCATCTCTGTGAGACTTAATGCCTGGTGAAAAAAGCTGAAATACGGCTTCCTGTGACTTGCCTGCCTTCACCTGCTTATCAATCAGCGGCAAGAAGTCATCAAAATCGTTGTCGGTCAAATTCACCCAGTTGTGGTTCTTATCTGGGGCGACACGCTCAAACAAAACTTTTTCCAGACAGTTTTGTTCAAACCACTCCAGCTTTTCTTCCTTAGTCTGCTCATCTTGCAGCGTAAAGTAGTAGATTTTTGCCTTTCTCATACCCACACCCGCCGAACTGGATACAAGTCAAACTTCTCGTCACTACTCAAAATAGGGAAGGCATGGTTGATGGATTGCGCAACTAAAATACGGTCAAAGGGATCACGGTGATCCTTTGACAAGGGCAAACTAATGTATGTATCGAGATCTTCTATATTGATTGACAGAATTTCTACATTAAGGAACTCAAGGCGAATTAGAATCTGACTAAATGACGAAGTGATTTGGAGCTTGCCGACATTGATCTTGATGGCAATTTCCCAGAGGCTAGCAATACTAAAAAACAGATCCTTTTTGGCATCTATAATAGTCTTCGCATTAGCACTCAAACTTGAGTCCGACTCAATATACCAAAGAACAGCATGAGTATCTAGAAGGATCGGCATATCACATATACTCTGCTAAATCTTCTAGAGGCTCGTCAAAATCATCAGACATGA
>DATIVG010000127.1:0-1545 GCA_035466075.1 Nodosilinea sp.
TGTCGTGGGCGGCTAGCCAGTCGAGGGCGGCGTCGAGGCCCTCGACTACCTTGGTGCTGAGGGTGTTGGCCTTGGAGCGAAACTCAAACAGGGCGACCCCACCACCAGCATCGAGCAGGGCGGCTTCGCTGTTCTGCCACAGCACCGGGCGATCCTTGAGGTCGGCGAGGTGCAGTTCGTTGGTGGGAATGTCTAGGGCTACGTAGCTTTCGCCGGGCACATAGACCGAGGGTGCAGCGAGAGCGGGGTCGGCATTGTAAAAGCCCGTTGCGCCGGTCGCCCGCATGCGCTCTACCCAGGGGGCCAGGGTGAGCCCGGCCTGGGTCAGGTCTTGAATCACCCGGTCGAAACCGAGGGCATCCCAAATGGCGAAGGGGCCGATTTCCCAGCCAAAGCCCCAGACCATGGCGCGATCGATGTCGGCGGGGCTGTCGGCGATTTCGGGAATGCGGTTGGCGCTGTAGGCCAGGGTTTCGAGCATGGTCTGGCGAAAGAAGGCCCCGGCCCGCCCGCGATCTCTATATAAATGACGCAGCCGCTCGGCTAAATCGTGTTTTTTGAGCCCGTCCAGATTGCCCAGGTTGACGGGGCGCGGTGAGTCGTAGCCAAAGGTTTGGGAATTCAGTGAGCGAATTTCGCCCTCTACTTTTTTGTAAAAGCCCTGGCCCGACTTGGCCCCCAGGGTGCCGGTGGCCACCAGCTTGCGCATGAGTTCGGGGGGCTGAAACAGCTCGCGTCGCTCGTCGTGGCCAATGGCGGGGTAGAGGTTGTCGGCGACGTAGAGCAGGGTGTCGAGCCCGACCAGATCGGCGGTGCGGAAGGTGGCCGACTTGGGCCGCCCCACCAGGGTGCCGGTGAGGGTGTCGATCTCTTCGATGGTGTAGTCGCCCTGGATGAGCGATCGCAGACCCAGCATGGAGACAAACACGCCAATGCGGTTGGCGATGAAGTTGGGGGTGTCTTTGGCGACGACGATGCCTTTGCCCAGGCGATCGCGGCCAAAGGCGGCCACCCGCTCGACCACGGCGGGGTCGGTGTCGGCGGTGGGAATGAGTTCGAGCAGCTTCAGGTAGCGGGGCGGGTTAAAGAAGTGGGTGCCCAGGAAGCGTTTCTTGAAGGCGCGGGACCTGCCTTCGGCCACCTGGTGAATCAGCAGCCCGCTGGTGTTGGTGGCAATGACGGTGTTTGGCCCCACGGTGCGCTCAACCCGCGCGAATAATTCTTGCTTGACGGCCAGGTTTTCGACCACGGCCTCAATCACCCAATCGACCCCGGCCAGGCGATCGAAGTGCTCTTCGTAGTTGCCGAGGATGACGCGCTTGATGGCCTGCTGACTGTAGAAAATCGGCGGCGACTGCTTGCAGGCTTTTTTGAAGGCTCCTTCTACCAGGTCGTTTTTGTGGCCTGCTTTGGCGGGCAGTTCGAGCAGGTGAACGGTGAGCCCGGCGTTGGCCAGGTGAGCGGCGATCTGGGTGCCCATGACCCCGGCTCCGAGCACGGCGGCGGTTTGGAAGGGGATTTGCATAGCTGGCTCCTTGTGGGTGG
>DATIVG010000128.1:0-83989 GCA_035466075.1 Nodosilinea sp.
CATGGCCCAGCGGATGCACAGCCCGATTATGATCGATGGCCGCAACTTCCTCGATCGCGAAGCCATGATGCGGGCTGGATTTCAATATCTGGGCATTGGCCGCTAGGGAATGGCCCTAGGCCAGGTTGACTTGGGATGCCAGTAGTTGACTCAAAAGCGCCGCAGGGGACGAATCCCTCGCGGCGCTTTTAGTTCTAGCGACCGCTGTAAACTGGCCGGACTAACCGCAGGGGTGGCTTTAAGATAGAGATTGTGCCAGCTGTTGTTGACCCTTTGCTATGACCTCCTACCTGTCGGGCGCTAACCCCAACTACACCCTGGAAGATGAAGCCTGGTGGGTACAGCGCTGGGTTGACTTGCTCAATTCCTATCGGTTTAAGAAGCGGCTGGAGCGCGGCCGCATCTATGCCCGCGAGGGCCACATTCTCAGCTTGGAGTACAAAGGCTCGAAGGTGACGGCCCTGGTGCAGGGTACGGCAGAGGAGCCCTACAAACTGTCGATTTGGCTCGACGCCTTTAGTGACGAAGACTGGAACTACGTGATTGACTCCCTGTCGGAGCAGGCGATTTATTCGGCCCAGCTGCTGGCGGGGGAGATGCCTGCCGAAATTGAGGCGGTTTTCACTGCCAACGGGCTGAGTCTTTACCCCTTTAACCTCTCCGAGGTGCATTCAAAGTGCAGCTGCCCCGATCCTAAAAACCCCTGTAAGCACATCGCGGCGGTGTACTACCAGCTGGGTGATTTCTTTCGAGAGGACCCCTTTGTGCTGTTTCAGCTGCGGGGGCGCAGCCGCGACAGTATTTTAGACGCCCTGCGCCAGCGGCGACAGAGCAGTGCCGCTGCCCCGCAAGACGCTACCACCGAGGCAGAAACCGGGGTGGGTGGAGAAACCGTAACAACGACGGCGGGGCTGGATCTCGCTCAGTTCTGGGACTATACGGCACCTCTGGATCCGGAGCTGGTGGTGATTACCCCGGCTGAGACGACGGTGCTAGACGTGCTAGGCAAAATACCGCTGCCCCCCGAGGATGCAGCGGTAGTGATGACCCACCTGAAGGAGATCTATCAGGCGGCGGCTCAGCAGGCAATGGTGCAGGCCCTCGGCTAGGCTGTGCGAGTCAGCGACAGCAGCCGCCGTAGACCGAGCCAGCCAATGGTGGAGTAGCCCGCCGCCAGCAGCAGGCTAATCACTGAGATGCGGAAGGCTGACTTGCGGGCCTCGATTTTGACTCGGCGCTCTGCCTCGGTGCGGCGGGTGCCAATTTCGGTTTCAATCTGCTGCTGGGCCTGGCTAGCCCGCTGCTGCAAGAACTCGGTCAGCCCGGCGGGGTCGTCGCGATACTGCTCAATGTCGGGGGGAAGCTGGCCGCTTTGGATCGCCTGGGCAAGCAAATCCTCGTCTTGCAGCAGGGCCCCGAGCTGGGTTTGCTGCTGGCTGAGCTCGGTCGAGAGGCGCTGCTGTAGCTGGGAGGCGGCCTCGCTGGCTTCGTTGTTGACCTGATCGAGGGCTTGCTGGCTAGACAGCCGTACCGCATTTAGGTGCAGCAGGGTAAGCAGCAGATACAGGAGCCCCAGCAGGCTGGCCAGGGTGCAGACCCAAAAGCGCAGGTCGGTGGTGAGGGTTTTGCGCTGGGCCACGCGCCCGACGGAGTTGTCTAGCCAAAACCCGGTCAGCAGAAGGGCCATGCCGACCAGAGGGACAATGCCTCGATCGACAAACTGGGTGGTGGTGGCCAACTGCCACTGGGTATTGACCAGGTTGGGGGGCACCAGCAGGATGATGAAGTCTAGCAGGGCCGAGAGAATTGCGATCGCACCGGCTACCTTGAGGGCAATGGCGGCCAGGGGAGACGCCACTAAGCTGGGAGCAGCGGGTTCAGAGGTCATAGGATTGGGCAGTTGCTACAGATAACCATTCTGCACTGGCGGTGCCAGAAAACCACAAAATTGCTATAAAACCTTGAGCTTTACCGCCGGGCGATCCAGGTGCAAGAGCAGGTCGGGGGAGCACTGGGCTCACTCGGGGCTGGGGGCCGGACGCCAGTCTTTGATGGCCCAGGTGCTGGCATCCCAGGGCGTGAACTCCACCTCGGCCAGCCGATCGTTGACGGCATTGGCCATGGCCCGGTGCACCACCGGAATCACCGCCACATCCTGGGCTAGCAGCTCATTCATCTGCTGAAACAGCTCGGCCCGCCGAGCCGGGTCTAGCTCCTGCCGGGCGGATTCCCAGAGCCGATCGTACTCCGGGTTGCAGTAGCGGGCGTTGTTGGGCTCCTGCCACTGGTTGGCCTGGGAGGCCATTTTGTCGCAGGTCCACCAGCCCATGTAGGTGCCGGGGTCGGGGCTGTCGTTGCCGGTGGAGTACACCTGCATGTCGGCGTAGAAATGGTTGAGGCTGCCGGTGTCCTGCGGGTTGCCCGAGAAAAACTCATCCATGCGCACGCGCGCGATCTGCACATCTATGCCCAGCTCCTTGAGGCTGTCGCTGACGATGGCCTGGGTTTTTTGGCGCACCGGGTTTACCGCCGCCTGGAACAGCACCTCCAGGGTGACCCCCTCGCGATCGCGCAGGCCGTCGCCGTTGGTATCGACCCAGCCCGCGGCATCCAGCAGGGCCTTGGCCCGCTCCAGGTCGTAGGTGTAGGTGACGGTGGCCGATTGGTAGTCGGTGGGGGCCACCAGCAGTTGGGCGGTGGGTTTGCCAGCGGTGCCGTACAGCTCTTTGGCAATGGTGTCGCGGTCGATGGCCAGATTGATGGCCTGGCGCACCTGGAGGTCGGTGAAGTAGGGGTGCGGAATCTGGGGGCTGGAGCGCTCCCCCGCCTCGGTGCGGGCGAAGGGATGGGAGAAATTCAGCATGATGCGCTCTACCTGGGAGCCAAACAGGGTGGTGACATGGCCGCTGGCGTTAGCTTCCAGATCGCTGAGGGCCTCGGCTTCGACCTGGAGATTGTGAGCAAAGTCGGCGGTGCCGGTTTGCAGCACCTCTCGGGCCGCCGCGTAGGGGGCGAGCCCACCCAGCAGCTCCACCCGCTCAAAGGCCGGGCGACCGCCCCAGTAGCTGGGGTTGGGCTCGTAGATCACGGTGCCCGCCTCAAACCCCACCGCCTGGTAGGGGCCGGTTCCTACGGGCTGGAGGTTGGCCAGGGCTTCACGGGCCGTGGGGCCGTTATACTCGGCAAAAATGTGGCGGGGCAAAATCAGCCCGGTTTGGCCGGTAAAGGGCACCGACCAGGCTGGGTTGGGGGTGGTAAAGGTGATTTTGACGGTGTAGGGATCGAGGGCCTCGACGGCTTTTACCCCTTCGTAATACTGAGCGGTGGCGGCGGCTACCGCCGGGTTGCGAATGAACTCAAAGGTAAAGACCACATCCTCGGCGGTGAAGGGTTCGCCATCGGCCCAGGTGATGTCGGGGCGCAGGGTCCAGGTTACGGTGGTGCCGTCGCTGGCAATGCCCCCATTTTCTAAGGTGGGAATGTCATCGGCGAGAAAGGGCACCAGTTCCCCGGCCTGGTTGTAGCTGGCCAGGGGCTCGTAGACAATGCGAGCGGCTTCAAAGTCTTGGTAGCCGGTGGCCAGGTGGGGGTTGAGGGTGAGGGCAGCCCGGCTGTAGAGCAGGCGCAGGGTGTCGGGGCTGCGGGCCTCGGTTGGGGGAGCGGTAGACTCAGCGGTGGGGCCATCGGCGGGGCCGGGCGACTGGCTACAGGTGACGGTGGCGGCTAGGGCAGCCCCCGCAGCGACAATGCCCAGTGCCGTACGCAATCCTCGTCGTCTGATCATGAGCGGTTGTAAGCGGTTGTAAATGGAACCCAAAACTACAGTGCCTTCGGCCTCTGACCCCAGCCCCGATGCCAAGCCCTATGGTAAACAATTTGGGCCCTGGGCGGCGGCGAGGGCGGGCCGCTCTCTCCCTTAGGTGTACCGAGGGCACTAGACCCATTTCAGGAGAGTTTTGTGGCCCTAGGCGGTGAAATGGCGGCGGTGAGGGGACGGGGGCTTACCCGCACCCCAGGGCAACGGCGGGGGGCTGTAGACCATCGAGGTGGTGGGCGTAGCGGCTGGGGGCAATACCGGCCTTAGCTGAAATCATGATGGCGATGTTTTCAGGCTGGGTGGCGGCAAAGAAGTCGGCCAGCTGGCGGTCGTCGAGGGGTTGGGGCAGCCAGTATTCGTTACAAAGGGGGGCCCAGTCGTAGTAGTGGCCGCTGGATTCTTTGAGCAGGTGATCGACAAAGACGCCGTAGAGAATGTACTCCGAGAGGGTTTTGGCCCCAGCCAGGGTTTCGAGCCAGGGACGACCGGAGACTTGCTCGATGCGATCGCACATAGCAATCGTATGGTCGCGTCGCCAGGTGATTAAATTGCCGATGTAGTTGGGGCGGGGCCAGCCGCAGCCATCGCCCGACAGACCGAGGAACTGGTAGGCTGCCCGGTACAGAGGGTCAAAGTCAGGATTTTCGTAGGCTGGCACCCGAAACAGCCGGGTTTTGCCCTGCCGGACAAACTGGGTCAGATCAAAAGGGCGAATAAACGCCACATCGGAATCGACAAAGACCGTGGCCGCCTCAGGGATGCTTTTGGCCAGGGCGATTTTGACCAGCTGCTGTAAAACCCAGTTGCGAATCGGGGGGGTTTTGAGGCTAAACCAGGCTTTGCCCACCAGCGGCAGGCGGAAAATCCACGGCGGTAGCAGCGATTCTACGGTCAATATTTCGGTGGTGGGGCTGGCGAGCGAGCGAAACAGGCGGTATTCCCGCTGATCGACAATGACGTAGTGGCGCACCGGAGATTGACTGAGGGCCTGGACGCTGTTGACCAGAAGTTTACAGCGGTCGTAGTCGGGCCCATAGCTGGGGGTGGCCAGGGCCATGGTGGGCTGCACAGAGAAGCGCATGGGTTGAAATCGGGAAACGCAACAGCAAAGACCTAGAATGGGCGAGGGTATTGGGTCTGCACCACCCCCAGGGGAGGGATTTAGCCAGTTTTTTTGGCCTTCAAGACCTTAGGTGGTGAACATAAAATGACGGTAAAGGATGCCCTTAGACTACAGAAAGTACATAGGCTAATTAAGCCCCCATAAAAAGGTGAACAAATCGGCAAAATTAGCTATTGTTAGGGGTCAACCGACCCGGTAGCGGTTGACTGTGAGACTAAGCGAGAGCACCAGGCAGGACTATGACTGACACTACGGCTTCGAGCGCCTCCCCAGACCCCCAGCGACCAGAGCCCTTCACCTCCTCTGGAGATCGGCCCGACCAGGGTACATTTGAGGCGGGGACTGGGTGGGAAACGGTGAGCTTTCCAGGCCAACTGCCCCTGGCAGGAGAATCCGAGGTTAGCCTCGATCCCGTTGCTGACGCTACCATCTCCAACGCCGCCGCGCCGGGAGGGCCTGAGACCAGCGCCCTGGAGCCCGAGCTTTACCCCCAGGCCGAGAGTGCAGAGCCTGCCCCCGAAAACCTGGTGCAGCTGATTCAAGACCTCAACCAATGTAATGATGCCCTACTGCTGCGGGTGACCGAGCTGGAAGACGATCTGGAGCGATCGCAGGTGGCCCTCCAGGCGGAGGTTGAGCGCCACCAGAGCCAGTCGGGCCGGTTGCCCGCCGATAGCCTGCCCGGCCCGGTACAGCAGCAAATTGCCCAGCTGCTCAGCGAGCTCGACATTGCCAACGACGGCCTGCGGCGCACCACCATTCACAATGAAACCCTCCAGGCTGAGCTAGAGGCCAGCCAGCAGCGGGTGGCCCAGCTGGAGCGAGAATGTACCCTATTGCAGCAGCGGTTTGGGGAGAAAAACACCGCCCTGCACCAGGCCGAGGAGACCTGCCGCGACCTCAAGGCACGGCTGCACCGGCAGCAGCGCTACACCCTGCAATTCAAGGCGGCGCTAGAAAAGTGTCTCAACATGGCGCCGGGCTCTGCCACCGCCAGCGACCCTGAGGTGATCCAGGGGCAGCTGTTGCCCGCCCTCAAGGAGTCGGGGCAGCCGGTAGCCATGCCGCGATCGCAACAAATTCAGCCCTGGTCGGCGGGAAAAACCACCCTGACCGACAACCCCAGCCTGACCCACCTGCTGCGGGGCCTGCGCAGCAGCGAGCCGCCTGTGCCGCCGATGCCGGCCCCGGCCCCCGAACCGGCCCTAGCCCCCATTGTCTTTGCCGACTTGCCCGCCGCTGCCCCGACCCCCGCCCCCGACCCCTGGCTAGAAGAACCACCGGCCCCGGCGGCTCAAGCCTCTCTATTTACCGAGCCCTCCCCCTGGGGCGAGCCGGTTACTGCGCCCGCCCCAGCGGAGCGGCCCGACCCCCGACCTACCGTACAGCCCCCGGCCCCGGTGCAGCCCCCGGCCTCAGTGCAGCCCCCGGCCCCAATGCAAACTCCAGCGGTGAGGCACACCCCGGTTGAGCCGCCGCCCATGGCCTCGGCCCCCTCGCCGCTGCCCAGCTATCTGATTGGCAACGCCAGCGCCAAGGCATCGCCCTCGCCGCTGGTCTACCCGCTGCGATCGCAGAAAAAAATCACCTCCATTGCGGCGGTTGAGCTACCCAGCTTTGGCCGCACCCTCCGGCGGCGGTAATCGACCTGGCATAGCGTGAAACGGAATGGGGGTGGTCAGCTGACCACCCCCATTCCGTTTCACGCTATCTGATCAGGCTGATCAGGCGATGCCGCTACTTCAGGTGGTGACCAATCACCATTTGCAGCAGCGTGGGCTCACCGCCGGGCTGATGGTGCTTGTCGGCCCAGGCCCGAATCACCTCGTCAAGCTCCTGGAGCGCCGCCTCGCGCGCCGCCGCTGGAATATCCAACTCCTCCAGCACCCGCATGGTGCCCGGTATGCGGCTGGCCCATTCCCGCATCATCCGAAAGTACTGGGCCGTGTCTTCGACCATGGAGTACATGCGCTCCTGGTCATCCACCGGCGCGTAGGACGACCGGGCCAGCCCGTAGTAGGAGGCTCCCCAGGAGGCATCGATGCGGGCCACGGTACCCGAATAGATCAGCCGCCGCCGAATGTGCTCGGCCAGCGCCTCACTGAGGGGCACCCGGTGCGCCGCGGGCAGATCTTCCTGGGATTTGTCGTGGAGAATCTCAATCAGCTCCAAAAACTGGAACGAGTTAATAATGCGGGCGTCGGGGCAGGGCGCAGGCAGCTTGCTTTCTAGCAGCGCTTTTTCTTCGCCGGTCAGCGAGGTGCCCGACACCCGCGACTGCCCCGGTTGCCAGGGGTAGCGCCGCAGCCACATGTAGGGAAACTGAATCAGATAGCGGGGTTCTTGGGAGCCCAGCATTTTTAGCAGCTTGCCCTCGGTCAGGGCCTGGCGCATTTCTTCGACAATGGCCTTTACCCGCTTGGGCTCAATGTGGTGCAAATGGCCCGTCATGCGCAGGTTTTCGCCCTGCTCCAGATAGGTCATATAGATGGCGCACTTGGCCGCCGTGGCCGCTGCATCTAAAAAGGCCCCGTGGCGGTGGCCGCCGGTGCGCATAGCGCTGAAGGCAATGTAGAGCAAAATCTGGTCGATGGCGCTGGGGCTGAGGCGCTGAATCAGGGCTTCATCTTCCACCGCTAGGGGGGACAGGGGCGTAGAAAAGAGAGGTTCAGCCATGGAACTTGGGGAGACTCATAACGACGAGCGATCTCGCAACCCGTGCTGCTGAGGGGACGAAACCGCCAAAAACGACCAGAATTATGCCAATACAGCTTAATCTAAAAGCTTAAAAAGAAAATGTATTAATAAGAATGGGTATCAAATACTGTTGCTTAGGTAAAGCTTTAGGATCGGCTCTGGGAACTGAGCCTTAAACCTAGGGGTGACAACCTGATTATGTTTAAGTGTGACTCAAAATCTGCCAAATAAACGGTCATCCCTGGGGGAGTTGCTCAGTGCTCCAGGCCCAGCCTGACCTGGCCTGGGTGCCGGGTCTCGGCAGCCCGGGCCAGGCTAGGCACCGTGGGGCTCGGTAATGCGACCGCTGCCGCGGTAGGCGACAGCCTCCGGCTGCCAGCTACTGCTGGGAGCCGGAGGTTGGGGGCTCACCCGCCCACTGCCGCGAAAGCTTTGCAGTTGCAGGGTGGCGGGCAGGCGGCTGAGGCGACCGCTGCCGCGGTCATCCTCGGTGCGAACGGTGGCCCGCAGCCCGGCCCCCGCGTAGGCGTTGAGCAGCAGGGAAATCCCTGGGGCAGCGGTGATCAGCAGGCCTAGGCTGGTGGCGCAGGCCAGACGAGTCATCAAGGAACAGGTAACGGAAGGGTGCATAGGACTTGGCCTTGTTAGCGCTTCTAGTCCTAGTTACAAACCTGGCCGCGCTCAGTCAGGAAAATCTTCATACGTAAATCCGCTGATTTTTCCCGATTCCGTAACCCCTGGCACGGTTTTTTCGGCTACTCGGCTCGTGTAGAAGTTCTGTATTGGTTTTGCCTGCTGGGTTACAGCCCCGGCAGGGGGCGCGGCGGGCGGCGCTAGGCCGTGCCTAGGTTCATCAAATCTTGTTGAAAAGGACGGGCTGAAACCGGGGATTTTGCCCTGTTTAGCCCTAGCCAGTTTGGTGCAGATAGATCTCCCAAACAGGTTTGAAGGTGCAAAGGCCTGGAGATTTTTGGCAGGTTTCTGAGAGGTTTCGGGCAGCTTTCTGAAAGGTTTCGGGCGGGTTTTTGGCGGGTTTCGGGCGGGTTTCGGGCTGTCCTGAGCGAGGCAGTGGTTACACCAGGGTGGTCTCCGGGGGGTGACAGGGTGTGAGGCCGAGGGCAGCAGCGGGGCGACAGTGGGCTAGGGCCGGGGTGGGCGCGTTCTCTCAGGGTAAGTGCGGCAATTCATAACAAACTGGTCGGAAAAGCCTGGGGTGAAATGGCCAGAACCGCCTAAACGATCTACTCTAAGTGGGATATCTTGTGTCGTTGAGTTTGGCTACCGGTGGTCTACCTGAAAAGACAAGCTTTTCTGGGTCTGGTGGCCGACGTTTTTTGAGGTCTGGCCATGCCCCCACTCGCCCTGGCAAACCGTGTTGCCCGCGTTACCCCGTCGATGACTCTGGCCATTTCGGCTCGGGCTAAGGCTATGAAGGCCGAGGGGTTGCCGGTGTGCAGCTTTAGCGCCGGAGAGCCCGATTTTGATACCCCTGACCATATTAAGGCGGCGGCAAAGACCGCCCTTGACCAGGGCAAGACCCGCTACGGCCCGGTGGCGGGCGAGCCGGGGCTGCGCCAGGCCATTGCCCACAAGCTCCAGCACGACAACGGCCTCTGCTACGGCCCCGACAACGTGCTGGTCACCAACGGCGGCAAGCATTCGCTCTACGGCCTGATGATGGCGCTGATTGAGCCGGGCGATGAGGTGATTATTCCGGCGCCTTACTGGCTGAGCTACCCGGAGATGGTGCAGCTGGCGGGGGGACGCCGGTGATTGTGCCGACCACCGCTGAGCAGGGCTACCGCATTACCCCGGAGCAGCTGCGCCAGGCCATCACCCCGCAGACCAAGCTGTTTATTCTCAACACGCCGTCTAACCCGACGGGGATGGTGTACTCGCCAGCGGAGATTGAGGCGCTGGCGGCGGTGGTGGTGGAGGCCGATATCTGGGTGGTCTCCGACGAAATCTACGAAAAAATTCTCTACGAGGGGGCGACCCACCTGAGCATTGGCGCGGTGTCGCCAGCGGCCTTTGAGCGCACCCTGATTAGCAATGGCTTTGCCAAGGCCTACTCGATGA
Source organism: Nodosilinea sp. (assembly GCA_035466075.1). Lineage (GTDB taxonomy): Bacteria > Cyanobacteriota > Cyanobacteriia > Phormidesmidales > Phormidesmidaceae > Nodosilinea. The sequence goes on from DATIVG010000128.1 coordinate 9,717, forward strand.
CGGGCTGGCGGGTGGGCTACCTGGCCGGGCCGGTGGAGTTGATCAAGGCGGTGGCGACAATTCAGGGCCACAGTACGTCGAATGTCTGTACCTTTGCGCAGTATGGTGCGATCGCAGCCCTGGAAGGCCCCCAAGACTGTATTGCCACCATGGGCCGGGCCTTTGCCGAGCGCCGCCAGGCCATTGTCCAACGCTGTCAGGCCATTGCGGGCCTCAGCTGCGGCGTACCCGAGGGGGCCTTTTACCTCTACATCGACATTGGGGCGCTGGGGTTACCCTCCCTCGACTTTTGCACCCAGCTGCTCGACGAAAAGTATGTCGCCGCCATTCCCGGCATTGCCTTCGGGGCCGAGCACACCATTCGCGTCTCCTACGCCACCGATATGGACACCATTCTGACCGGTATGGATCGACTGGAGGCCTTTGTGCGCACCCGTTTGGGGTAGGCCTGGGGCCTGGGGTGAAGGCCAGGGGCAGGCACCGGTCACGTAACGTGTGATGTCGAAGGCTTAGTTTTTGCCCCAGCCTGGAATACTAAGGGGGCCTTCGGTAGTCCATGCTACATGAGCCGTCGTTTTGAATTACCCCTTCGAGCCGCCTTTAGCCGCATACCGCTGCGGCTACTCATCGTGGTGCCCTTTTTGCTGCAAGTCTCGGTGGCGGTGGGCCTGACGGGGTATCTATCCATGCGCCATGGGCAGCGGGCCGTCAATCAGGTGGCCAGTCAGCTGCGCGGCGCGGTGTCTCACCACATTGAGCACAAGCTGGAAGAATTTTTGGCCACCTCCCACCTGGTCAACCAGATCAACTACGACGCCATCGCCCTGGGCCAGCTCGACCCCAGCGATTCTGAGGCGATGTTTCGCCACTTCATGCAGCAGTCCCACACCTTTGGCTATATCGACTCCATCTTTCTGGGCTACGCGAATGGCGAATTTGTGGGCCATACCACCCTGGGCCAGCGCGGCCACCAATTGATGCGGGCCGGGCCGTCGCTGGATAACCATATCCAGTTTTCAGAAATCGACCTGGCCACCGGCCAGCCGGCCCAGCTGATCAACACGACGCCCGGGTGGAATACCCAGACGCGGCCCTGGTATCGGGCGGCGGTGGAGGCGCGGGAGCCGGTGTGGGGAGAGATTTTTCCGTACCATGCCTACCCGGTGCTGGCGATCTCGGCGTCGCGGCCCCTTTACGATGCCGAGGGCGCCGTGGTGGGGGTGCTGGGCAACAACTTCTTTCTCACCCACATCAGCCACTTTTTGCGGGAAATAGACATCAGTGAGCATGGTCAGGCGTTTATTGTGGAACGCTCTGGGCTGCTGGTGGCCAGCTCTACCGAGGCCGAGCCCTTTACGGTGGTGGAGGGCCGCCCCCAGCGATCGTACTCGGTGACCAGCGCTGACCCGCTGATTCGGGCCAGCGCCCAGATTTTGCTCAACCAGTCGGGGGGCGACTGGGGCACCCTTGGGCCCCAGCAGCTGGAGTTTCGCCTGGGCCAGGAGCGGCAGTTTATGCAGGTGGCCACCCTCGATGACGACTACGGTCTGGACTGGCTGATCGTGGTGATCATGCCCGAGAGCGACTTCATGGCGGAAATTGAGGCCAATCGCCGCAACACCATTGCCCTGTGCGCCCTGGCCCTGGCTGGGGCAGTGGTTTCGGGCCTCTACACCAGCCGCTGGATTACCCGCCCCCTGAAGGCATTTAGCGCCGCCTCGCGGGCCATTGCCGACGGCGATCTGAGCCAGGAAATTGCCCACACGGGCCTACAGGAGCTAGAGGGGTTGGCCCTGGCCTTTAACCGCATGGCGGCGCGGCTGGAGGCTTCGTTTAGCGATTTGCAGCGCTCCAAGGGCGAAGTGGAGCGGGCCAATGCTGAAATCCAGCAGCAGGCGGCTCTGTTTCAGCTGATGGCCGACAACATGAGCGATCTGGTCTGTCTGCACGACCTCGATGGCACCTATCTCTACGTCAGCCCGTCGGCGGAGTGGCTGCTGGGCTATGCCGCTGAGGCGCTGGTGGGGCTACAGCCCTGTAGCCTGGTGCACCCCGACGATCTGCCCCAGTGCCGCCGCCATCTGGCGCTGCAAACCGCCGACCCCAGCCAGCAGCTGGCCCCGCTGGTGCATCGCATGCTGCACCAGCGGGGCCATTACGTTTGGCTGGAGACCTTTACCCGCGCCATCGTCGGTGCCGATGGCGGTGTGGTGCAGCTGCAAACGGCCTCTCGGGATGTGACCAGCCAGGTGAGGCTGCGCCGCCAGCTGGAGCACGATGCCTGCCACGACAGCCTCACCGGGTTGCCCAACCGCAAGCAGCTGCTCGATCGGCTGGAGAGCGCCCTGGCCCTGGCCCGCCAGCACAACAGCTACCGCTTTGCGCTGCTGTTTTTAGACATTGACCACTTTAAGGTGGTCAACGACAGCCTGGGCCATCTGATTGGCGATGAGCTGTTGATGGAGGTGGCCAGCCGCCTGCGGGCGGTGCTGCGCCCGGTCGATCTGGCGGTGCGGCTGGGGGGAGATGAGTTTATCGTGCTGCTGGAGGATGTGGGCCACCAGACCCTGGCCGAAGCGCTGGCTGAGGAAATTTTGATGGTGCTGCGGCAGCCGTTTCAGCTGAGCAGTCACCAGATGTTTGCCACGGTGAGTCTGGGGTTGGTGATGGGCCACCCCCGCTACCAGACGGCCTCGGAGATCATTCGCGATGCCGATACGGCCATGTATGAGGCGAAGGCGCGGGGCCGCGATGGTTATCAGGTGTTTGACAGCGGTATGCACGACCGTGCGATCGCACGTCTCACCCTCGAAAACGAGCTGCGCCGCGCCCTGCTCGACCACCCCCAGGAATTTGTGCTCTGCTACCAGCCCATCGTTGACCTGCAAACCACCGAGGTCAAAGGGTTTGAAGCCCTCGTCCGCTGGCACCACCCCCAGCGCGGCCTGATCATGCCCGGTGACTTCATACCCGTGGCCGAAGAGACCGGGCTGATCGTGCCCCTCAGCTACCTGCTCCTAGAGCTCGCCTGCGGCCAGATGGCCCGCTGGCAAAGCACCTACGTCCAGGCTCGCCACCTCACGGTCAGCGTCAACCTGTCCGCCCTTCAGCTGCACAGTCCAGGTTTGCTAGAGCGAGTCGATGGAGTGCTGGCCAAAACCGGCCTGCGGCCCCACAGCCTGGTGCTCGAAATCACCGAAAGCATGCTGATTGACAACATCGACGACACCATTACCGTGCTCAACGGCCTGCGCCAGCGCGGTATTGCCCTCAGCATTGACGACTTCGGCACCGGCTACTCCTCGCTCAGCTACCTCTACCGCTTCCCCATCGACAGCCTCAAAATCGACCGCTCCTTCGTCAGCCAGATGGACACCAGTCCCAGCTACGAAAAAATTGTGCACACCATCATCAACCTGGGGCGTCAGCTGGGGTTTAAGGCCATTGCCGAGGGCATTGAAACCCCCCAGCAGGTCAACACGCTCAAGCGGCTAAGCTGCGACTACGGCCAGGGCTACTGGTTTGGCAAACCCCAGGCCGCCGCCGCCATCGAAGCCTGGCTCACCCAGGCCAACGCCCACTACCACCCCCACCCGGTCAGCTAAGCCGCCGATCCACCCAGCGCTTAGCTTTATAAATGGCCTCAGAGCGGCTGATCACCCCAGGCACCGCCACGGCACAGCCCCGGTCATAGGTAGCCCACACCGCGTACAGGGGCACCCCCGCCTCCGTACTCTGGTCGAGCTCAAGGCGAAAGCCCCGGTAGTCAAACGACAGCACCACATGGGGAAAATCTGGATCGGCAAACAGCATGCGGCATTCCTACGGCGCTGGGGAGCGAGAGGTGGCAAGGGGGTCAGCAGAGCCAGCGGCTCAGCCCTGGATAGCCACCAGCTCAATGTCAAAGATCAGCGTTTCGCCCGCCAGGGGATGGTTGGCATCCAGGGTAACCTCGGCCTCAGACAGGTCGGTAACCAACACCGGCACCAGCTGCCCCTGGGGCCCCTGGAGCTGAAGCTGCTGCCCCACATCCAGGGGAATATCGTCGGGAATCTGGTGGCGCTCGACCACCATCACCATGTCGTCCCGGTGGGGGCCGTAGGCATTTTCGGCGGCAATCACCTCGGTTTTGGCCTCGCCGGGGGCCATGCCCACCACCGCCGCCTCAAAGCCCGGAATCACCTCGCCATTGCCAATGGCAAACTGCAACGGGTCGCGATCGCGCGATGAGTCAAACACCGTACCGTCTTCGAGCCGACCGGTGTAGTGAATCGCAACGCTGTCGCCGGATTTAGCCTGGGTCATAAAACCATCCTCGCCCTGCTGGGGCCATGTCTTGGGGGCAATATATCTTGGGGGCAATAGCTCCGGGGCACATAGCTCGGGAGCCATTGGCTTAGGAGCCATATTGTTTGGCGGGGTTGTTAACATCAATTACTATCCCCCTACGCTAGCGGGCATTTTGTGGAACCCCAGCAATACTAGAGATTTTCCTAAGGTTTTGGCAGCACACCATGGGCGAAGCATTCCCAGCAGGTCTCCAAGCAGTTCCCCCTCAGGACAACCCCCAGAGGACCGCCAACATCTGGCTAGCCGAGTTTCGGGCCATTCTGCAGGGGGCGGTAGGGGGCTTTTTATTCGGCATTCCCCTGCTGTACACCGTAGAGGTTTGGGCCATTGGCGAAGCCACCCACCCCGGCTGGCTGCTGCTGGTGCTGCTGGTCACCCTGGTGGGGGTAGGGCTGCTCACCCAGGTAGAAGGGTTTCGCCAAACCCTCAGCCTGCACCCCCTGGAGGCGTTTCGAGAAACCATTGAGGCCGTAGCGATCGGCGTTCTGTGCGCTTTTCTGGCGCTGGTGCTGCTGTGTCGCATTACCCTGACCACGCCGCTGTCAGAGGTGCTGGGCAAAGTTGTCTTTGAGACAGTGCCCTTTGCCCTGGGCGTGGCCCTGGCCCGCTCTACCCTCCAGGGCAATCGCCTGCGCGACGTCCCCCGCGATGATCGCCCCGAGGGGGGTGAGGAGTGGTCCACCAACCGCCGCACCACAGCCCCGATCTCCCCCCGGCTAGCAGCCCTCAGCCGCGGCACCCTGCGCGACGCCCTGGTCGATTTCGACGCCGCCCTGATTGGGGCCGTGCTGATTGCCTTCAGCATCGCCCCCACCGAAGAAGTACCCCTGCTCGCCTCGTCGCTGCCCCCCCTGTGGCTGCTGCTGGTGATGGCGGCCTCCCTGGGGCTTTCCTACGCGATTGTGTTTGCCTCAGGCTTTACCGATCGCACCAAACGACGCCAGCGGGGGCTGCTGTTTAGCCCCCTCACCGAGACCCTGGTGGCCTATCTGGTGGCGCTGCTGGCCTCCACCGTGATGCTAGTGCTGTTTCAGCAGCTCAACCCCAGCGACCCCTGGTCAGAATGGCTGAGCGACATTTTAGTTTTAGGCCTGCCAGCCTCCATCGGCGGAGCCGCAGGGCGTATTCTTATCTAATGGATTTGCCCAATTCTGCTGACGACGCCCCCGCCAAGAGCCCTGCCCCTGAGGCACCTGCTCCCGAGGCAGCCGCAAGCCGCTCGACCCAGCGCTCGGCCGCTGAGTGGGTGACCTTTGTGGTGGCCTCACTCATTTTGCTGGGGCTGGTGGGGCTAATTTGCTTTGACTGGCAAACCAACCAAAACCGTCCACCAGCCTTTGCGGTGGCGGTGTCGGAGGCCGTGCGCGTCACCGATGGCCGCTACTACGTACCCTTTGCCATTACCAACACCGGCGGACGCATTGCCCGCATGGTGCAGGTGACCGCCGAGCTACACACCCGCGGTGAAGACGACGAAACCGGCGAACAGCAGATCGACTTTCTCTCAGGCCATGAGACCAAGGCCGGCAGTTTTGTCTTCACCCACGACCCCCAGGACGGCGATCTGGTGGTGCGGGTGGCAAGCTATCGGCTACCGTAGAGTGCGGTTAGGGCGTTTCAATCGGGGGCATCCCTGAGATGTTAGGAGGGATGCATGCTGGGCTACGTCTTGATTTTGCTGGCGACGGTGTGCTTTGGGGCGCAAAACCTAATCACCCGAGTACTGTTTATTCCCTCTGATCTGTTTGGGGTGGTGCAGATCGGCGGCTTTGTGGCGCCCACCCTGCCCAACTCGTTTTTGCTCATGTTTATGCGCATGGTGGTGGGGGTGCCGCTGATGGCGCTGCTGCTGCCGCCGGTGTACCCGCCGATGTGGAGCGACCTGCGCCGACTGGCGACTAAAGCCTACCGCCGCGAGCTGTATCTGGCGCTGGTGGGCGGCGGGCTGATGTTTTCATACCTGGCGCTGCTCTATGTGGCGGTAGGTCGGGTAGCAGCGGGCATTGCGCTAACGCTGTTTTTCACTTTCCCGGTGTATACGGCGCTGCTGGACTGGTACTGGTTTGGCCACCGGCCAGGGCTAGGCCGCTGGGCGATTTTGGCGCTGATTTTGCTGGGTAGCGCCCTGACGGTACCGATCACGGGCAGCGCGGTGGAGAGCTGGCTGGGGGTAGCCTTTGGGCTGGCTTCGGGGGTGGTGTATGCCGTTTACACGGTGGTGGCCCAGAAGGCCTTTGAGACCTTTCACCCCGTGCCGTTTACGGGCATTAGCTTTGCGGTCACGCTGGGGCTGTCGGTGGTGTGCCTGCTACTGTGGCCAGGGGATCTAGAAGGACTGCTGTGGCCAGCACTATGGGTAGGCGGCCTGCTCTCTGCCCTGGCCACCCTCACCGGCCACGTGCTCAATAACCTGGGCATTCGCGTGGTGGGGGCCACCGCGGCCTCTATGCTGGGGGCAGCCAACCCGGCTCTCACCGCCGTGCTGGCCTGGGGGGTGCTGCAAGAACAGCTTTCTGTGGTGCAGGGCCTGGGTGTGCTGCTGGTGACCATCAGCGTGGGGCTGCTAAGCCTGACCAAGTCCTCCTGAGCTGGCTCTCAGTATTGCCTGCCTTGTTTAATGGCGGCTAGTGCAGTTAGGACGGCAGAGCTTCTGGGGTGGGGTTCATCGCTGGCAGGCTTTTGGCCGAGGGGCAGAGGTCGGCCAGCCCACAGATGCCGCAGTTGGGGTTGCGGGCATTGCACACCGCCCGGCCGTGATACACCAGCCGAATTGACCAGTTTTCCCAGTCGGGCTGGGGCAGCAGCTTCATCAGGTCGCGCTCGATTTTGACCGGATCAGCGTGCTTGGTGAGCCCCAGCAGATTGGTAATGCGCTTGACGTGGGTATCAACCGTAACCCCGCCGTTGATGCCAAAGCCGTGGGCCAGCACCACGTTGGCGGTCTTGCGGGCCACGCCAGGCAGGGTCACCAGGTCTGCCATGCGGGGGGGCACTTCGCCGTTGTACTCGGTGACAATGCGCTGGCAGGCGGCGCGAATGTTTTTGGCCTTGTTGCGATAGAAGCCGGTGGATTTGACCAGTTGCTCCAGGTCGGCAACATCGGCCTCGGCAAAGGCGTAAACATCGCGGTAGGCCGCAAACAGGGCGGGGGTGACTAAGTTCACCCGCTCATCGGTACATTGGGCCGCCAGCATGGTGGCAATCATCAGCTGCAACGGGTTCTCAAAGTCGAGGGAGCAGGGGGCTTCGGGGTACAGCCGCTTGAGGCGAATGAGAACTTCGAGCGCCCGCTGCTTTTTAGAGGCTCGCCGCTGGTTTGGCATGGAGAGGGTGGGGGGCTAAGGGGGGAGTGGAGTTTTCTCTAACGCAGGTTTTGAAAGATTTCGAGCTGGGTGGTGTCGCGGACGATGAGAAACACGCCCAGGCCCAGCAGCAGCACTAGCCCAGTCTGCATCACGTTTTCTTGGAGGCGGTCGGGCAGGGGCTTGCCGCCGCGCAGAGCTTCGATGAGCAAAAACGCCAGCTGGCCCCCGTCAAGGGCGGGCAGGGGCAGGATATTGATGATGGCCAGGTTGATGCTGATGATGGCGGTGAAGGGAAACAGCATGGCGGCGCTGTTTTTGGCCAGACCGGCCCCCTGCTCCACAATTTTGACCGGGCCGGCCACCTGGCTAGCCATTTCGCCAAAGTTGGTGATGAGCTGCACAAAGCCTTTGACCGTGCGGACCAGGGTGTCTTGAAACTGCTGGGCCGCTAGGGTAAACACCTCGATGGGATTGGTGGGGCGGCGGTAGCCAAAGTCGCCATTGGGCTGAAGCTGCACGCCAATCACGGCGCTGCCATCGGGGCCGATTTCGGGGGTTACGGAGACATCTAGCTCGCGGGTGCCGCGCTGCACGGTGAGCTCGACCGGCTGGTTGGGGCTGTCTTTGATGAGCTGAATGAAGGTGGGAATGCTCTCTTCGCCTGCGCCCAGGGGTTCACCGTTGGCGGCCACCAGCACGTCGCCTGGTCGAATGCCCGCCTGGCCCGCTGGGGAGCTTTCGGAGATGACCTGGGGAACTAAAATGCCGGGCTGGGGGTTAAAGGTTTCGGGAATGCCGACGGCGGTGAACTGGGCCACAAACACCAGATAGGCAAAGACCAGGTTGGCAATCACCCCGGCACTGATGACGATGGCGCGGTCGAGGATGGGGCGATTTTTGAGCAGATCGGGATCGGTGGTGGGGATTTCGCTGTCGGGGTCGTCGTCGGGGAAGCCCACAAACCCGCCCAGGGGAATGGCCCGCAGGGAGTACTCGGTCTCGGCACCCTGGTATTTCCAGAGGATGGGGCCAAAGCCGATGGCAAAGCGGTTGACGTGGATGCCCTGTAGCCGAGCGGCGGTGAAGTGCCCCGCCTCATGGACGGCTACCAGCAGGGCAATGACCGCGATCGCAGCTAAAACCGACATAGACAAACCCGATAGGTTAAGGACAGTCTCCCCATTCTAGCGTTGCTTCTGCCCAGGGGCGGGAGAGGGGGCGAGGGGGGAGCGGGGAAGGTTTTGAATTTTGGGTTTTGAGTTTTTGAGTTAAAGGGGGTGGTGGGGAGGGCTAAGTTTTGAACCTTGAATTTTGAATGGATGGGCTAAACGGCGAGTTGAATGCCGCTGGGCACAAACTGAGCTGTCCACACCCCCAGATCGGGGTCGGGCAGGGCGGCTCGCAGCCGGGCGGCCAGCTGCTCGGCCTCGGCGGCGGACTCGGCCAGGGTAAACACCGAGGGGCCCGAGCCCGACATCAGCGTGCCGAGGCCGCCCAGTTCGGCCATGGTGGCCTTGAGGGCGGCAGTTTTGGGGTGGGCGGGCAGGACTACTTTTTCAAAGTCGTTGTAGAGGTGCTGGGCCAACCCGCTGGCGTTGCGATGGGCCACGGCGGCCACCATGTCACCCGAGCGCACCTGGGACTGCCGCTCTTGCCAGCCCTGGGCATTGGGCAGGTAGGTGTCGCCGTACTGGGCGCGGTAGGTCTGGTAGGCCCAGGGCGTGGCCACAAACTCTGAGCCGTACTTGGCCAGCACCAGGTGCAGGCTCTCGATACCGGGCAATGGATCGAGCTGTTCGCCTCGGCCGGTGGCGATCGCCGTGCCCCCCGCCACACAAAACGGAATATCTGAACCCAGCTCGGCCCCCAGCTCTTGCAGCTCGCCCTGGGCCAGCCCCAGCTGCCACAGCATGTCGAGCCCGACCAGCACCGCCGCCGCATTAGACGAGCCCCCCGCCAGCCCCGCCCCCACCGGAATTTGCTTTTCGATGGTGATCTCTACGCCGCCGAGTTTGGCCATCACTCCTGGAAACCGCTCAACCACCAGGGCCGCAGCTTTGTAGGCCAGGTTGGTGTGGTCGGCGGGCACCAGAGGATGGTCGCAATGCACCCGAATTTCATCGACGCCAATGCTGCGCACGGTGATGCGATCGCACAAACTCACACTCTGCATCACCATGATCAGTTCGTGAAAGCCATCGGGGCGGCTGCCCACAATTTCGAGATAGAGGTTGATTTTGGCGGCGGCCAGCAGCGAGTAGAGGCGCATAGAACTCTAGGGTGATTGCTTCAGGATTGTATTACTCAGCGTTACCCACTGCTCAACGCTGAGGTCTTCGGCACGGGCGGTGGGTTCGATGGCTAGATGAGTCATCATCGCCTCCAGCTCGTCGCGATCGACCACGCCCTTGAGGTTGTTGCGCAGCATCTTGCGCTTGCTGCCAAAGCCCAGCTTCACCAGGCGGTCAAACCCCGCCAGGTCATCCGACGGGGTGACAGGCGGGCGGGGGGTGAGCTTCACCACCGCCGAATCAACCTGGGGCGGCGGCTGAAAGGCGCGGGCAGGCACCGGGCACACCAGTTCACAATCGGCCAAATACTGCACCCGCACCGAGAGCGCCCCAAAAGCTTTGCGGCCCGGTCGGGCGTAGAGCCGTTCGGCCACTTCTTTTTGCACCAGCAGCACAATCGCGTCGTAGGGCTCTGGGTTCGGTGCCGCCAGGGTGCCCAGCAGCTTTTCTAAAATCGGCCCGGTGATGTAGTAAGGGATGTTGGCCACAACCTTGTTCGGCAGGCCAAAGTCAAAGTTTTTGTCCCTTGAGGCGGCAGCGATGTCGAGTTCGAGAATATCGCTCGGCACCAGGCGAAAGTTGTCGTGCTTGGCGAACTGGTTATTGAGTTTGCGAACCAGGTCGCGATCAATCTCGACAGCGATCACCGCGTTGGCCAAGGGCAGCAGCCAGCGGGTCAGCGCTCCGGTGCCAGGGCCAATTTCGAGCACGGTGTCCTGCCGGGTGACGGCAGCGGCCTCCAGCATGCGGTGCAGCACCTTCTCGTCGGTGAGCCAGTGCTGGCCAAAACGCTTGCGGGTGGGTTGAGAAAACATGGCGTCTTGCAATGAACTGGACGGTCAGATCGCTGATGCTCTCGACAGAGGGAGGACATGGAGGCGCTACCCATTGAGCGCCATGGTTTCACTAATCCAAGGGTTGTCAGCCCAATGACCGACCTGGGGAAACCTACAAACCAGTGAACTCCCCCGAGGCAATGGCATGGCACCTGTTCCCCAGCAAGGGCGACTGACTTCCTGGAAGGATGACAGAGGCTTTGGCTTTATTAAACCTGAAGGCGGTGGTAAGGATGTTTTCTTACACATCAGCGCTTTGACAAAGGCAGGTCGTCGCCCACAGGTTGGAGATACGATTCTATACGAGAAAGTAACTGAGCCCAATGGCAAGACACGGGCGGCCAAAGCTTCTATTCAAGGGGTTATGATCCGATCAGTGCCCCAACGGCATCAGCCCAAACAGCGGTATCAGCCCAAACAACAGAGCTGGCTGGCATCGCTTGCAGGTATGGTCGGCCTGGTAATTGCAGCCGTATGGATTATTCCATTTGCGTACAAAAGCTCCCAGATTCGATTCAACGCAAACCTTGCCGCCCAATCTGTCGAAGGGGCAGAAGCCACTGACCTACCAACGCAGATTGAAGCAGTTATCGCTCCCAGTTGCCCGATTAAAGGCAATATTTCAATTTCGAGCGGCAACAAGCTCTACCACGTTCCCGGAATGGAGGATTATGAGGGAACAGAAATCCATCTCGACAAGGGAGAACGATGGTTTTGCAGCGAGGCGGAGGCAATCGCTGCGGGCTGGCGCAGAGCACCGAGGTAGGCCCGTGACGAATAGCCTGGTTACACTTAAATCCAAGTGAAGTTCAGTAAGCCTATGCCAACCGTTACGGCCAAAACTTACGTTGAGTATCGCAGCGAGGCCTACTGGGTCAAAGGCACTCGTATTTCCCTAGATTCTGTTGTCTATGCCTTTCGGGATGGCTCGGCACCCGAAAGCATTGTTCAATCATTCCCGCTGCTGACCTTAGAGCAAGTGTATGGGGCGATTACCTTTTATTTGGCCAATCGTGCTGAGGTTGACGCTTATTTGGCGGTGGAGCAAGCTGCCTTTGATGCCATGCCCCAACCCCTACAAGCTTCTGACCCTAGTTTGTACAACAAGCTCCTAGCAACTAAAGCGTCACAGCAGCAGGTGAATTTTTGACTGTTCGCTACCAAGCTGATGCTGATTTGAATCAAGCTATTGTGACCGGGGTGCTACGGCGAGAGCCTACGGTGAATTTTCAAAGTGCCTTTGCTGCTGGGCTGGATGGACTGATAGACGCTGAGGTATTGCACCTCTCGGCCCAGCAAAGGCGGATTCTGGTTAGCCACGATCGCCGGACGATGCCATCGGAGTTTGCCTCATTCGTCGCCAGTCAGAAAAGTTCTGGCGTCATCATCGTTTCCCGAAAACTACCGTTTGAAACAGTGATTGAAGAACTGCTGCTGATTTGGGCCGCCTCCAATGCTGAAGAGTGGGTCAATCGCATCGCCAAGCTACCCCTTTAAAGCGCCTTTCCAAGGCCGTCCCCCCTCCTTCCTCATCCCCCTCACCTTCCCCATCCCCAATTACCGCCCTAGATAATTCAAAATGCCTCGGGCGATGCCGTCGGCGATTCGATTCACCGCAGCGGGGTCGCGGAAGCGGGCGGCGTCTTCGGAGCCGGTGACAAAGCCGGTCTCGACCAGCACCGAGGGCATGGTGGTGTAGCGCAGTACGTAGAAGCGGGCGGTGCGCACGCCGCGATCGCGCATACTGACATTTTGCAAGACCGCGCTGTGGATGCTGCGGGCCAGCCGCTCGCCGCTCGAAAAGTAGTAGGTCTCTAGGCCGTTGACCTCAGGGCGGTCCATGCTGATGGCGTTGGCGTGGATGCTGACAAACAGGTCGGCCCCGGCCCGGTTGGCGTACTGGGCGCGGGCGTCGAGATCGACAAAGACATCGCTGCTGCGGGTCATTAGCACCGTAATACCGGCGGCGGCCAGCTGCTGCTGCACCCGGTTGGAGATGGCGGTGTTGATTTGTTTCTCTTGCAGGCCGCCGATGCCCACCGCGCCGGGGTCGCGGCCGCCGTGGCCGGGGTCGATCACCACCACCACCGCTCCCTGGGGAATCGGGGGCAGGGTGGGGGTGGAGGCCACCGCCGGGGCTGAGGCACCGAGAATTTTGGCGGGCAGACGGTTGGCGACCAGGGCGTTGTAGATCTCGTCGGCCCGCTGGCGATCGCGGAATAGCCCAACCTGGACTACATCCTGACCATCGGCGGTGGTGCGAAAGGCTTCGGGTTCGACGGCGCGCACCTGTTGCAGGGTGTTGGGCCCGGTGATCGGCACCACCACGCGAAAGTAGTTGCCCGTGGCTACGGTGCCGCTGGGCGGCGGTGGCGACGTCGCCACCGGAGGGGTGGTGGGCCGGGCGGCGGGTGGTGTAGCGGGGGTCTGGCTCAGGGGTGGGGCGGCCCCGGCGGCCAGGCGCACATCCAGGGGCGCGTCGTGGGTGAGGTAGATATGGCCGACGGGCTGGCCGTTGTAGGTGCGGCGGGCCATTTGCCAGCCGGGGTTGAGCTGAATTTTGAGAAAGCCGTTGGTGCGGCCGTTGGTGCGGCCAATTTCGATCGGGGGGGCGCTGCGATCGCGGGTGGGTCGGGCAAACAGCACCAGGTCGTTTTGCCGCCCCGAAACCTCCAGCCGATAGTGAACGCCGAGGTCCTGGCCGTTGATGCGCACGGAGTAGCCGTTGCCGTCGGTGCTGCGATCGCAGGCCCCGCTGAAGTCAAAATTGAGCAGCAGAGGATCCACCACCACCGAGCCATTCGCCTGGGCCTGCTCTTGCCAGCACTGCCGCTGGTTGGGCACCTGGGTCAAAATCATCAGGTTGTGGAGAGCACCGTTGCGCACCGGGCTGGCAATGGCCACCGCCAGGCTGGGGTCAATGGGCTGCTGGCCAAACTGCTGGGCGCGGGCCACCGGGGCGGCAGCCAGGCTGGCCAGCACCACGGCGGCGGTGGTCATCAGAGTACGTAGCGGGTGAGAAAGCAAGGCCATGGCAGAGGGAGCAGCGGTGAGGAGGAGATGACTAGGATCGAGCGCTGGCAAGACTCCTAATGCTACCCACGATTGTGGCGATCGCACGCCCCCCTTGCGCCGGTAACGTGTCGCAGTTTACCAATTGTCCCTGGCCAATACAAAACCGGCCCAGCAAGGCTAGGCCGGTAGCAATGGGCTGTATCACCTTCGGTGAGGCCAGCTCTAGAAATTCCCTAGCGCGGCAAATCCTTGAAGGTCTGGTAGGCCCGCTCGGGGTGGTAGATGTGACAGCGCTGGGTAATCGTCTTGATCAGACTCCAGGAAAACCGGGTCTCCTTCATCAGCGGGCCCCAGTTTTCCTTCAGCGAAGCGTAGGCAGGCCGCAGGTTGTAGGACGGAATGCCCACTGAAACATGGTGGGGAACATGGACGTTGATGTCGTGGCAGAGCACCTCAATCCACCGGGGGTAGTCGCAGTGCAGAGTGCCTGAGAGCTGCGACTCTACTTCGTTCCAGCTGTCGCTGTAGCGAAACTGAATCTCAGGGATGGTGTGGTGCACCAGGGTAAAGGTGCTCATCCAGAAGTGGTAGCCCAGCCAGGGCATCAGCCAGTACTTCACCACGCCCCAGGGGCCAGCCACGTAGAGCAGGGTGGGAAAGAAAATCGCCGCAAAGATCGCCACGACGGCAATGGAGCGGGTCACCTTAGCGCGATCGCGGGGTTCAAAGTTGCGCAGATCAAAGTGCAGCGCCCCCCAGTGGGCCACCGACGCCAGCCACCACAGCCAGCCCCGCATGCCCTGATACACCGCCTGCAAAAAGCCGCCCGCCCCGGCGTACTCCTCTTTGCTCCAGGGGGCCCAGGCGTTGTCGATCTCCATGTCGTTGGTGTGGCGGTGGTGAATGTCGTGCAGCAGCCGCCAGCTGTGGAAGGGGTAGATCAAGGGCAGAAACATGATGTGCCCCAGCCAGTTGTTGACCCAGCGGCGGTTGGCAAAGGAGCGGTGGCCGCAGTCGTGGCCGACCACAAAAAAGCCGGTCAGCGCGGTGCCGGTCAAAAACCAGGCCACCGGCAGCAAAAACCAGGGCGACAGCGCGATCGCAGCGTAACCCGCTGCCACCGCTGCCACGCTGAGCGCCACCTGGGTCCAGGCTTTGCGCGAGTCTTTTTGAAAATAGACTTTAGGAATACTTTGAACAACCTGCTTCAGGGTCAGGTCACCATAGAGATCCGCGTCCGCCCCTCTGGCGGAAGGCTCAAAAATTGCAGTCA
This sequence comes from Nodosilinea sp., assembly GCA_035466075.1. Lineage (GTDB taxonomy): Bacteria > Cyanobacteriota > Cyanobacteriia > Phormidesmidales > Phormidesmidaceae > Nodosilinea. Next base: position 24,787 of record DATIVG010000128.1, read on the forward strand.
AGGAATAGTCTCCACAAAAGTTAAAGTGCGCATCAGAGCTGGACTATGTTGCCCAAAAAAAATCTGTTCACCCCGCAGGGAGCCGAACAGACCCTAAGCTTGATTGCAAAATTGAGGTATCAACAAGCCGAACTACTTCTATAACTCTGATAACCGCCGCAAACAGCTTAATGGGGCAAAGATTGGCCCATGAGAATGCTTATAATTCCTTAACATTTATACCACGGGGAAGATGACGCGCCACATTCTACGGAGTGAACCCCGGAGACCAGCGCCATAGCTCGGAGTCTGGCGCTGGTCTCAGCAGCTTTCGAGCCGCTAGCAGAGCGCTGGCGGCCAAGGGGGGGATGGCGACCTGGTGGTCTGACCAACAGAGCCTAGCGACGACGACGGGTAAACCCCAGCCAGGCCAGCGCTCCGCCGATGGACACCACCAGCGGCATAAACGCGGCGGCGGCGCGATAGTGCACATCCTCCGTCGAGTCGAGGCTGATGCCGTCGTAGATGATGCCCTTGTCGCCCACGGGCACGGTCCAGTAGTCGGCGTGGCTCTGGGTGTCGTCTTCAATTTCTACGGCCCAGTCGCCGGGAATCGACTCGTCGGGCAAAAAGGCGAACCGCCCCTCGCGGTCGGTGGTGGTGGTCATCCAGGGCTGATCGGGGTTGTTGGGCGCGTAGATGGTGACCGTGGCCCCCACAAACGGTTCGCCCGAGCTAAACAACGACTGAAACTCCAGCTGGTTGTTGAGGGAGTAAAAGGTCTCAACCTGGTGGGCCCACGCCTGGGCCGGCAACCCGAGCAGGGCCAACCCCATTACCAGGGCAACAAACAACCGTTTCATAGGGCAAGTCTTCCGTAATCTGTCTGCTGCCCATTGTAGCGAGAGATTGATAAAGGCTTTGCCCCACCGCCCCAGACTCGCCCAAAGACTCCCCCCCAGAGCGATTTTCAACCAATATTTAGCTGGCCCCCGGTATGACCTCCCCCCCTGAGCTGCAGCCCTACCTCGACCCCGAAGGCCGACTCAAGGCCTGGCCCTCGAAGCGCAATCGGGGCCGGTTTCAGCAGCTGGCCCTGGAATATTTGGCCGGTCAGTTTGCGCCGGGCAGGCGCTACACCGAGCGCGAGGTCAATGCCCTGCTCAACCAGCTCCACACCTTTGGCGACCCCGCTCTGCTGCGCCGGGAACTCTTTGAGCGCCGCCTGGTCGATCGTCTGCCCAATGGCTCTGCCTACTGGCGTTTAGAGGCTCGCGGGTGACCGATGCAAAGAACCTTTGCGGCGGGGTGCGATCGCACCCCGCCCCTGGGCACCTTAGGCCTGCGTATGCATCTGTGAAGATTCTCCTAATCTGAGCCGCCCCAGGCCGATCTGCGGGCGGCTTTTTCACGCCGGGGCGCGGCGGCCCATCCTCGGGTAGGAAGGCGCTAGACCCTGGGGGCATACATCATCACCAGCACCCCCAACAGCACAATCCAGCCCCCCAGCAGGTCAAAGCGATCGGGCTGCACCTGGTCAACCAGCCAGCCCCACGCGATCGACAGCACAATAAAAACGCCGCCATAGGCCGCATAGGCGCGGCCAAAATGGGTGGGTTGCAGGGTCGGCACCGCTCCGTAAACGCCCAAGATGACCACGCCGAGCACCGCTAGCCACAGGCTTTTGCCCTCCCGCAGCGCCAGCCACACCAAATATCCCCCGCCAATTTCGCATAGACCAGCGACCACAAAAAATAGCAGCGATGACAGCACATGCATGGCTCAAACCAGTTACAGAGGGTGGTCTTGACCATCGGCGTGCCGGGCGAGGGCATCGCCCGCGGGCAGCCCCAGCTGCCGCCGCACGGTGTCTAGCGGCAGTTCCCACTGGTCTTCAAACCGCTGGCCCAGCAAAAACCCGGCCTGCTGCCCCAGGGCCAGGCCCCGGCGGCGGCTGGCGGCAATGGCCCGCCTCTGGGCCGGGGCCAGCAGAGGGTACAGGGCGCTGGCCAGCCCGAGCGCCAGCCGTTGGGAGCGGCTGTAGCCCTGGGCCACGGCAAAGGCCAGCACCCCCATTTCGCCCGCGTAGCTGGTGTCAAACCCCAGCAGCACGTGAAAAATATCGTGGGTGATGGCGTAGCGCAGGGCAAACACATTGCGCCGCGCCACCGCCTCCAGCTCGGGGCTGACGCTAAAGGGGCTGAGATGGTTGGTTTGCATGTGGTGGGCGTACTCATAGCCAAAGCTGCCCTCCGGCAGCTGGCTGAGCGCCTCCAGATCGATGGGCGGGTAGTAGCCGACCACGGGCTCCAGCTGGGCCCGCACCGCCGGGTCGGCCTGGGCCCCCAGGGCATCGGCCTTGAGAATGGCAAAATCCCCCAGCCTGGTCGCCTCCTGGCTGCGCACCGTCCGCATGGCCTGGATCAACTGCCTGGGTTTAAGCATGGCCGCGGGGTTCAAAGACAACCTTCAGGCCCGATCGCGGTCTCAGGGTGGGAATCGGCATCATCTCGAGGTTTTGGTGGGGCACCAGCCTCCAGGTGTAGTGGCGCAGCAGGTGGGCCGCCACCAGCTTGATTTCGAGCTGGGCAAAGGCCAGCCCCAGGCAAATGCGGGGGCCACCGCCAAAGCCCACCAGGCTAAAGTCGGCGCGCTTGTGCTCCGCCCGCTGGGGGCCAAAGCGATCGGGGTCAAAACGATCGGGGTCGGTGTAAAGGGTGCGATCGCGGTGGGCCGCATCGATGCGGTACAGCGCCATCCAGCCCTCGGGCACCCGGTAGCCGTTAAATTCAAAGGCTTTCACCACGCCGCGAAAGCCGCCCGCCACCGGCGGATACAGCCGCTCCACCTCCTTCACAATCTGGTCGAGGTAGGGCATTTGCCGCAGCTGCTCCAGGCCCAGCGGGGTAGCGTCACCCAGCTCGGCCTGCTCCTGCCGGGCCCGCGCCCAGACCTCGGGGTGCTGGGCCAGCGCCATCACCAGCGAGGTCAGCATCGAGGTGGTGGTTTCATGGCCAGCAAACAGCATCAGCAGCGCCTGCACCTTAATTTCGTTGAGGCTGAGGCGGTTGCCCTCCTCGTCCTCGCTCTGCACCAGCAGGCCCAGGGCGTCCTGGCTGGGGTGGGCCTGGCGCGCTTTGACCACCTGCTCAATGTGGTGCAGCAGCTGGTCGCGGGCTCGTAGGGCCTTGCCAAAGGGCGTCCAGCCCCAGCGCAGGGGCGGCGCAAACAGCCCGGCGGTCAGCTCTGTAAACCACTGCGACAGCTGCACCGTCTCGGGGCCGGGGGCGCTGCCCAGCAGCAGGGTGCTGGCAATTTCAAAGGTGAGCTGCTTCATCTCGTCGAACCAGGTGAACTGGCCCAGGGCAGCCCAGCGCTGGGTGTAGCGCTCGGTGAGCGCCTGCATGGTGTCCACATAGCCCACCAGGGCCGGGCCGTGGAAGGCGGGCATCAGCAGCTTGCGGTTGCGGCGGTGTTCTTCCCCCTCCTGCAAAAACAACGACTCGCCCAGCAGCTCACCAAAGGTGCCGGGCCAGCCGTCCCGCCACGAAAAGCAGTCCATGTGGCTGGAGAGCACAAACCGGTTGGCCTCATGGCCCATCATCACCACGGTGGGGCGACCCAGCAGACGGGTTTTGAAGATCGGCCCGTACCTGGCCTGGCGCTTTTTGGCAAACTCGCGGTCAAACAAAAAATTGAGGGTTTCACCCACCACAGGCAGGCCAAAACTGCCGGGGGGAAGCGGAGGTTGGGAAGCAGGAGCCATGGGTGGCAAGCGTTAAGGGCAGAGCGATCAAGGCAACACGATCGGGGCAGAAGGCGATCAGCGCCGGGGCGGGCCGCCGTTCTGCTCTCTAGGGTATCGCTCTCTGGCCGATTGCTCCCTAGCCGATTGCTCTCTAGCCAGTCACTCTCTGGCCCGTCGCCCTAGGCCGCGATATGATGACCAGCCGCCACAATCAGCTCCTTAAAGGTTTCTTCGGAGGCTTTCGAGCTAATCACCACCGTTTTGGTCTGGGAATGCACATCCACACCGGCATCGGGTTCGGCCACCGCAATGAGGTCCTTGAGGTCTTGCTCCGCCTGCGGATCGGCCAGGGTAGGCACTTGAAATTGCCAGGGCATAATCATTGCTCCTAATTTGAGGGGTTTCTGTGGCTACAGCCTAAGCGGTGGTACCCCCGGTTGCCGTCTATAAAAAGGCGCAAGAAAGAAAGGCGCAAGCAAAGCGCCGGTCAGGGCGACGACACCAACCACTGCCAGCCCCAAAACACCCCCATACCGCCCGCGATGGTGAGCAGCAGATTCTGACGCCACAGGGCCAGCCCAACCCCTGCGATCGCACCCACCAGCCGCGCATTGCGCCAGCCCAGCGCCAGGGTTTCGCCATCGGGCAGCACCACCGCTGGCACCACAATCGCCGTCAGCACCACCGGCGGCACGTAGCCCAGCGCCCGCACCAGGGCCAGCGGCAGCTGAATCCGCCCGCTCAGGGCCAGCAGCACGTAGCGAATTAAAAACGTCACCAGGGCCATAGCGGCCACCAACAGCCAGTCGTGCATAGCGAGTTCTGAGTTTTGAGGTTTGAGGTTTGAATGTTAAGCGGGGCCAGCATCATCCCTGCCGCCGCCACCGAGCCAGGCCAATTTCCAACCAGTAGCCGGTGGTGACCCCTGCGATCGCGGCCACCATCAGCCCCAGCTTGTGGGGCAACCCGTGGGCCAGCACCGCCACCACCCCGGCCACCCCAATCGCCCCCACCATCGGTCGCGTCGTTGCGTAGGGCACAATCATGCCAATAAACGTCACCACCATGGCAAAATCCAGCCCCCAGGCCGCCGCGTTGGGCATCAGCTGCCCCACCGTCAGCCCCAGCCCGGTGCAAACAACCCAGTTGATATACATGGCCACCGCCGCCCCCAGGTAGTACCAGTGCTTGTGGGGGCTGGCATCGGGCTGAGCGTAGCGGCGAATCGCCACCGCAAAGGCCTCATCGGTCAAAAAAAAGCCGATCACCACCTTCCACCCCTGGGAGGCCCCCCGCACGTAGGGCAGCAGGCTGGCCGCATAGAGCAGGTGGCGCAGGTTGACCACCACCGTCGTCAGCACAATCAGCGGCCCCGCACTGCCCGCCGCCAGCAGCCCCAGGGCAATAAACTGCGACGACCCGGCAAACACAAACAGCGACATGCCCAGGGTCGCCCCAAACGACAGCCCGCTGCCCTGGGCCAGGGTGCCAAAGATGAGCCCAAACGGCACCGCCCCCACCACCAGCGGCACAATATCCCGCGCCCCCGCTAGCATCTCCTGACGGCGCGATCGCACCCCCAAATCAGACCCCAAATCAGGCTTAGTTGCCAAAAGAAATCTCCAAACCCAGCATGCCCCCTCTATTTTGAGTTAGAAGAAAGAAGAGGTATCACAGCTTTATTCCCATGGCAGACGCTCCCCAGTCAATTTGCATCCTCGGCGGTGGCTTCGGCGGCCTCTACACCGCCCTGCGCCTCAGCCAGCTGCCGTGGGAAAGCACCCCGCCCACCATCACCCTAGTTGACTGCCACGACCGCTTTCTGTTTTTACCCCTGCTCTACGAGCTAGTCACCGACGAGCTCCAAACCTGGGAAATCGCCCCCCCCTACGCCGAACTGCTGGCCGGCACCCCCGTGCAGTTTCGCCAGGCAGAGGTCGCCAGCATTGACCTCGACCAGCACCGAGTCAGCCTCAGCGACCACACCCTGCTCACCTACGACCGCCTGGTGCTAGCCCTCGGCGGCACCACCCCCATGGATATGGCCCCCGGCGTAGCCGAACACGCCCTCGCCTTTCGCACCCTGCACGACGCCTATCAGCTCAAAGAACGCCTGCGCCAGCTCGAAGCCTCCGACGCCGAGAAAATCCGCGTCGCGGTAGTGGGCGGCGGCTACAGCGGCGTCGAGCTGGCCTGCAAAGTGGCCGAGCACCTGGGCGACCGGGGCCGAGTGCGCCTCATCGAGCGCACCGACACCCTGCTGCGCACCTCCCCCGAGTACAACCGCGACGTGGCCCAAAAGGCCCTCTCCGACCTGGGCGTGTGGGTCGATCTCGAAACCGCCGTCGAGAGCGTCGGGGCCGACACCATCAGCCTCACCTTCCGGGAGCAAACCGACATCCTGCCCGTCGATCTGGTGCTGTGGACCGTAGGCACCAAAGTCAACTCAGTCATCGCTGACCTCCCCCTCAAGCACAACGAGCGCCAGCAGATCGTCGTACAGCCCACCCTCGAAGCCGTCGATCGGCCCGGCGTCTATGCCCTGGGCGATGTAGCCGACTGCCGCGACGCCGACGGCCAGCACATGGCCGCCACCGCCCAGGTAGCCCTGCAACAGGCCGACTTTGTCGGGTGGAATATCTGGGCCAGCCTGGGCGATCGCCCCCAGCTGCCCTTCCGCTACCGCCACCTGGGCGAAATGATGACCCTCGGCACCAGCCGCGCCACCCTCACCGGGCTGGGCATCCAGCTCGACGGCGAACTCGCCCACGTGGCCCGCCGTCTGGCCTACCTGTACAGAATGCCGACCCTCACCCACCAGGTCAGAGTCGGCCTCAACTGGATGACCAAGCCGCTGCGCGACCTGCTGGCGCAGTCCTAATGCAGCGTCAAGCTAAATGTTTGGCGAGGCTCCGCCAGCGCGAAGCCATGCACCCCAGGGCAGCCACATCCAAAACAGTCAGCTCCTAAATCTCACTATGGGCAGAGCACTAGGCGCAGAGCACTAGGCTTCGCCGGTGGCCAGCCAGCGGGCACAGTCAGCGCCCAGCTGCGCCTCAGCCACCGATTCATACCACTCAACCTCCTCCGGGGTAAGGGTGTCGCGCCAGCGGCCATTGGTGCCTTTGTTAATAAAGGTCTGAGCCCCGCCCTCAAAAATTTGGCCGCCCAGGGGAGCCACCTGGTCAGCATTGCGCTTCATATAGTCAAAGGTGCAGTGCTCAACCACGGCATCCCACCGATCCTCATCAATGGGAATATCGAGAAATTCGGCAATGCGACGCATCTGACCAGGCAAATCTTGCTTCAGCTGGGCGTAGTGCAGCAGCAGTACATTGGGTAGCGATCGCACCTCCCACCAGGAGCGCACATTTTCCCACAGCGACCAAAAAGGGTAACCATCGCCCTCCAGCCAGTCATGAAAATATTGCCGAATAGAGCCAGGCGGTGGCTCAATCGGCGGCCCCACCAAGCCAGGGGCGTTATTCAAAATGTCGTAAAACGTGGCGTTGGCGTTGGCGTGGTGGTTGTAGAGGCTCCACAGCACGTCGCGCCCATCGCGGCCAATATACAGGTACTTCGCCTGCTCAGAAAAGACCAAGGCATCGACCGGCAGGTGGGTCTTGAGAAAGCGGCGGTGGGTCTGAGCCGCCACAGCCGCCATTTTCTCCGCCGCAGGCGGCACGCGTAAATCCATCCAGGGCGACATCTCGGCTACATTTAGCCCCTCTTGGCCATTAAAAATGAGCTGACCTACAATCTGCTGCATCCAGGTGGTGCCAGATTTGGCATAGGTGGCGATGATCACATCGTCATCGCGAAACAAAAAGTCATTCCAAATAGTGGAGTCGAAATGGTGGCTGTGCAGTTCGCGGGTCTTTTGGGGAGGCCTTGGGGCTTCACCATCGTCGGCAACAGCGGCTGAAAACGGTTTAACCGTGGCTGGGGTCATAGAGTTGGGCTCCTTCTCGCTTAAAAACAGTAAACAGTGGGAAATTACACAGCTGGAGTAACTACAATTCGCCGCCTCAGAGTTCCGCAAAAATCACGGTGCATCCTGCCACTGGAGCCCTCCCTGGCCTCAGCAAAAGCGGAGGTTGCCAAACACAGGTATGAACAAAAAAATCCAGTGCCTCCTGTCAGGGCAAACAGCCGTTTGCCCTGACCAACTCCATCCCTTGATTCAGCCACATCCCAAATCGGAGTCTCCAAGGCTCGAACCTGGCAGGCAACTACCCTAGAGCAGCTGTCTCCCCCGAGCCAGCACGCCATCGTAAAACTCTTCCAGAGCGGGGTTACAGCCCCGGCAGCGAGCAACCACCTGCTCAGTCCAGTCAAGGTACTCGCGCCGTCGCTCCAACGACCAGCTGGCCGGAGGGGCGGTCGTGACATCGAGAACATTAGCGGTTTTATCGGCAATTCTGATCTGTTGAGCGCGCCGTGAGCGATGGGCTATCTGCTCAACCTGCAAACGCTTACGCTCATCCCTGGGCAAACCCATGTCATCGGTTACTTCTTGCACCAGCTGGCGCACCTCTGGGCCAAAGTGGTGCTCTAGCTCCTCAGGGTTGGTCTCAGTGTCTTCCAGGGTGTCATGGAGAATCGCCCCCTGCAGGGTGACCAGGTCACTCACACCGCCTTCGCAGGCCAGCAGCTGCGCCACCCGAATCGGGTGGTTAATGTAGGGCGAGGCCTCTTCGTCTTTCCGGCGCTGGTCGCGGTGTTTGGTGGCGGCAAAGTGCAGGGCCTCCAGCAGGGCGGCAGTAGTCGTGATCGAGGGAGATAGAGTCATGGCTGTGCGCAAGAGGGTTGCCTTCAGCATGCCCTAGCGGCATGGCCTTAGCAGAGCCGCTTCACAAAAACATCGCCCGGCTTCACTCCAAAACCCTACCCCCAGCGCGCACCGCCGCTTTATGCAAGGAACTATCAACTTCATAGAATTCACCCGCCGCCCCGGCAGAGCCGACCAGTCGGCCTCAACCACCACCTGGCACACCAGCTCAGCCCTCAGCTCACCCAGCTCCCACTAATATCGCTCTACTCCAGCTGCCGCCACCGCCGTACTGCGCGCCGCTTCCCCACAGGTACGAGGGCTGGGCAACAGCTTCGTCGGGTTAGCCAACCCCGCCGGGTCAAAGGCGCTGCGCACAAACGCCATGGTGTCGAGATCCGTAGTCGAAAACATCGTCGGCATATAGCACCGCTTGTCGGCCCCAATGCCGTGCTCCCCAGAGATGCTGCCCCCCACCCGCACACACAGCTTGAGAATGTCTCCCCCCAGCTCTTCCACCTGCTCCAACTCTCCAGCCACAGCATTGTTATAGAGAATCAGTGGGTGCAGATTGCCGTCTCCGGCGTGAAACACATTGGCCACTCGGTAGCCGTGGCGATCGCCCAGGGCCTCAATCTCCTTCAGCACGTAGGGCAGCTGCGTCCGAGGAATTACCCCATCCTGCACATAGTAGTCAGGGCTAAGCTTACCCATAGCGGCAAAGGCCGCCTTGCGCCCCTTCCACAACCGCAGCCGCTCCTCAGAGTCACTGGCCACCGTAATGGTGCGAGCCCCATTTTGTCGGCAGAGGTCAGCAATGCGAGCGCCCGTGGCTGCCACCTCGGCCGGCAGCCCATCGATCTCAATCAGTAAAATTGCCGCCGCATCGCGGGGATAGCAGTTAGTCGCCACCACATCTTCCACGGCATTGAGGCTGAAGTTGTCCATCATCTCCATCCCCGCCGGAATAATACCTGCGCTAGTCACCGCTGACACCGCGGCCCCCGCCAGTTCCACCGAGGTAAAGTCTGCTAGCAGCACCTGCACCGATTGGGGGGCTTTGAGAATGCGGAGAGTCACCTCAGTAGCGATACCTAGCGTGCCCTCCGACCCCACAAACAGGCCGCACAGGTCGTATCCAGGCGTTTCTGACACCTCCCCGCCAATGTCCACCACCTCGCCGTCGGGCAGCACCAGCTTGAGTCCCAGCACGTGGTTAGTCGTCACCCCGTACTTGAGGCAATGCACCCCACCAGAATTTTCCGCTACGTTGCCTCCCACCGAACATACCGACTGGCTAGAGGGGTCAGGAGCGTAATAAAAGCCCGCCCCGCTCACGGCCTGGGTCACCCAGTTGTTAATCACCCCTGGTTGCACTACCACCTGCTGATTCTCAACATCAACAGCGAGAATTTGGTTCATAGGGGCGGTGACAATCAGCACTGAATTCTCAATGGGTAGAGCTCCGCCCGAAAGGCCAGTGCCTGCACCTCGGGCTACAAAAGGCACCTGAAACCGATCGCAAATTTTAACCGCCGCTGCTACCTGAGCGGTGGTTTTGGGGAGCACTACTACGGCGGGTCGTTGGCGATAGCTGGTCAGACCGTCGCACTCGTAGACCAAGATCTCTTCTTTGCGGCGCACCACGCGCTCTGCTCCCAGCGCTGCGATAAAGGCGTCAACAATGGGCACCCAGTCAATTGTCACGCTATCCGCCAAAACCATAACGCTACGTAGGATAAAGCTCTGTTAATGCTAACCCGAATTGTGGGTGTGTAGAAGATCTTCTTTCACAGATCGCAAGTGAGGAACTTAGTCATGTGAGACCATTACCGCGACCGCCTCGGTTCTCCTGCCGCTCAACGGTCGAGACCTGCTTAATAGCCTCAGAAAGTTTAGGCACTAAAATTTTGAGATACTGCTTCGGATCATAGTGATGATTGAGGCCATTTTCATGGCGCAGCACAGCTTTAACGAGGCCATCCTCCGATACAGATTCTGCATCGAGATTGATATACACAATACCCATGGACTCACAGTGGCTATGCATGATCGAGTTGAGGCGCAGAGTCAGCTTAGTTCTCTCAAGCTGCGACGCTGAGACCTCTCTACGTTTGTTGGCCACCTCTCCCCAATCTTGATTGTCAACTATCGTAGGCAGTGGTGAACTAATGCAAATAATATGTTTTGACTGGGCCAATTGCTCCAAAAAAGCTTGATACTTTTGAACTGTTTTACTAAGAGTCTGGTCTATAGATTGGCCGTATTTTTTGGCCTGATGCCAAATCACAAAGCCTGTATCGACCTCACCCATTAAAACAACACAAATGTTGCTGTTAGAGCGCTGAAAGGCATAGTTAAAAATTGGCAGAGCCTGGCTCACTGAGTTAGGGTTCTCCAGGCCCGACAGAGTTGCCCCTCCAACGCTAACCACATTGAAGTAAAGCGATGGGAACAGGGCCTCAACTGTCCGATCCTTAAGTACCTTAGCGTGCGAATCTCCAAGGACTAAAATCTCCGTCTTCCCTAACCGTTTTAGCCGCTGGGCAATGCGAACAACTAGCTTGTAAGGATAGTTCTTCATCGGCAAGGTTTAGACCTGAGTCAAACGCATATTTTAGGCCACACAGGTGAGGCTCACTTCCTGCCTGTCCCTCACAGTGTATACATAGGGAAATACAGGCTACTCTGCCTTCTTAGGAATCATGTTTTCGCCCTTGAGCATGCGCTGGGCCGCATCCAGCAGCATTTCCTCCAGATAAGGCTTGGTAAAGTAGCCCCTAGCACCTAGGTCAACTGCCATTTGGCGGTGACGGTCAGCCCCTCTGGAGGTCAGCATGGCGATGGGAATTTGGCTCAGGGCGCTGTCTTTCTGCATTCGCGAGAGCAGTTCCAGTCCATCCATACGAGGCATTTCAATGTCGCAGAAAACCAGATCGCAGGGTAGGCCAGAGCGTAGTTTTTCCCAGGCTTCCTGACCATCACGGGCCTGCTCTACCCGATAACCAACCTTATTGAAGCTCATCGACAACAGTTCACGTACCGTAATCGAGTCGTCCACAATCAGTACCGTAGGATCGGTCTGGTCGACCACTTCGACCGGTTCTTCGTCTACGGTCTGGGTCCACAGGGAGGTCGATGAGTCGCGGCGGAGACGGCCGCTGGCCAGATCAATTAGCTCCAGCACGTCGGCAATGGGCATTACCCGCCCGTCCCCTAGTACCGTAGCCCCAGCGATGCCGATGGGCTTTGGTACCGGCCCCTCTAGCTGTTTAATCACGATTTCCTGCTCGCCAATCACCTGATCAACCTGAAGGGCGATAAAGGTGCTGGCGCTGCGCAGCACCACCATGGAGACCACATCCTCGTCTTGGGGCCCACCGTACACGCGCCCGCGCCCCAGAGTCCGGTTAAAGCGCAGCAGCTCGGCTAGCGGACGGAAGGGCAGCAGGGTATCGCGCCACAGGATACAAGAGTGGCCTTGGTCGTCGGTTTGAATGCGCTCCTTGGGTACGTCGAACATGTCTTCGACCCCATCCATAGGAAAGGCAATGCGGGCCTGGTTGTTGACGCAGCTGAGGGCTTTGGTAATGCTGAGGGTAAGCGGCAGGCGAATGGTGAAACTGGTGCCTTTGCCCACCTCCGATTCGATCGTGATGGAGCCGCGAATGTCAGCTAGGGCGGTGCGCACCACGTCCATACCCACACCGCGCCCCGAGAAGTCATCGGCCTGGTCACGGGTGCTAAAGCCTGGCAAAAACAGCAGATCGTAGACTTCGATTTCGGTCATTGACTGGGCCTCAGCCGGGGTGATCAACCCCTGTTTGAGGGCCTTGGCCTTGACGACGGCAGGGTTGATGCCGCCGCCGTCATCGGCGATATAGATAACCGTTTGATTGCCCTGGTAAAAGGCTCGCACCGTGATGGTGCCCTCGGTGGTTTTGCCTGTGGCCAGACGCTCCTCCGGCGACTCGATGCCGTGGGTAATGGCATTGTTGACCAGGTGGGTCATGGGGTCGTAGAGGCGTTCCAGAATCATCTTGTCGATCAGGGTGTCGCGCCCCTCAACCACAAGCTTGGCCTCTTTACCACACTTGAGTGAGATGTCGCGCACAGCTCGGGGGAGTCGGTCGGCGGTCTGCCCAAAGGGCACCATGCGGGCTTTGTTCAGCCCCTCTTGCAGCTGGGTAGTGACCTGGCGAAACTGACGGGCAATTTGGTCGGTGGAATCAATGGTGAACTCAATGTCTGAAGATGCTTCTCGCACCCGGACGATCAGCTCAATCATTTCTTGGGAGAGGGTGTGAAAGCCCGTAAAACGGTCCATTTCCAGCGCGTCAAAGGTGGCCCCGGTGGCGTGGCTACTGCTGCTAGGTTGAGACGAAACCCCCAGGGCAAAGGCTTGGCGGTTGGCGATCAGAGAGCTTTCCAGCAGGGAGCGCTCGTACAGGTCGCGCATGCGCTGGCCCACGTCGTTGAGCTGCGAAACCTGGTGCAGCAGGTTGTCTAGGAACTGCCGCAGCCGCTCCTGGTCTTGCTCGAGAGAGTTGCGGTTGACCACCAATTCGCCCACCAGGTTGCTAAGGGTGTCGAGGTGGCCAACAGAAACCCGCATGGTTTGGTCGGTGGTGCTGCTGGCCCGGCGGGGCGAGCGGCGGGCGCTGGGGGCGGCTGCCCCCCGGCGACTGGCCAGGGTAGGCGCTGAGCCCCCCAGTTGATCGGCTTCTTCAAGCAGCTTTTCAAGGTCGCCAAATTCGTCGTCACCGGCCTCAACGGAGGCAGCATTCCCCGGCCAGCTTGTCGCCGCAGAGTGGTCTCCAGCGCCGTTGCCGTTGCTACTGAGAGCGTGATCGATGCCGCTGGGGGGCTGCTCATCCGCCAGGGAGTCTGCGTCTAGCAATGCCTCTAGGTCGTCAAAGGCACCGTCGTCGTACAGCCCAGGACCCTCGGTTTCGGTGCCATTGAAGATCGAGCCCGATTCCCAACTGCTATCAAAACCGGGTTGAGTGTCGGCGTTCTCCGGAGTTGGGGCAAGGGGAGGGGTAGGTTCATCAAAATCAAAGGGGTCGTCGGTGACAGAGTCTTCGAGCAGGCTATCGAGAGCGCCGAAGTCGGCGGTTTCCAAGGCCATGCTCTCGGTGACGTTGCCCTGGTGGTCAGGGGCAGCCCACTCCTCTGGAGTGGCTGACTCTAAGGCATCGTCGATGTCAAGGTCAGCAACTTCAAGGTCAGCAACTTCAAGGTCGGCGGTTTCAAGGTTGGCCGGTTCGGTGGACTCGGGGGGAGATGGAGCGGTAAACGCTGCCTCGAAGGCAGAATCAAACGGACTGTCTTCAAGGACGAGATCGCCAAAGGGATCGTCGGCCAGGGAGTTGTCGATTGGAGAACTGTCGGAACCAAATAAATCGATGTCGTCGTCGAGGTTCACCCCACCGGAGCTGAACTCATCGATATTGCTGTTGTCGGTGCTGAAAGCATCGGCGTCAGCATCGGCGAAGAAGCTCTCGGGGGTAGATGGGGTGATCGGGGTTGGGGCGTTATCTACTACCTCATCGAAGTCGAGGTTTAATTCCGGCAGGGTGTGGGCATTGTCGGATTGGTTGAGGTCGGCTTCAGCGGCGGCAAAGAAGCTGTCAACGTCGGCAAGAGCAGAGCCATCGGCGGCTAGGCTTTCGCTTTCGTCATCGAACTCAAAGAAGTTGTCTAAGGGGGGACGAGAGGGTGGCGAGGCGGGGGGCTCAGCGGGGAGATCGTCGAGGAAATCAGCTGGGGCGGCGGCGCTAGCCCCTGGATTGCTCCTGGTGGGCTCCGACTCTAGCCAGTCGAGGGCAGCGGGAGGCGGGGTGGGGCTTTCATCTAAGTCATAGCCAAAGAGGGTGGCCATGTCGTCGATGGCCTGGTCTTGGGCGGAAACCGGGGGGGCATCGGTGGCCAGCAAGTCGGCGAATTCGGTCTCTAAATCGGCTGCTTCGTCGTCGGCCTCGTCGCTTTTATCGCCTAGACCTAGATCTGCGAAGGATATCTCGGCCAGGTTTTCTTCTTCCCAGATGTCAGTGAGCCCATTGGGAGCGCTTTCAAAGAGGTCAGCTAGGCTGTTGAGTTCCGCTGCACCCACTTCGGGGCCAATGTTGCCCTGGCTGGGGCTGGAGGGCAGGGCTGGCCCCTGGGAGAGCTCGGTGTCTACGGTGTCAAAGAGAGCATCGAGGCCGGCATCGGTAATGTTGTCGGGCTCGTCTAGGTCGAGCTGGTCGAGCCAGTCGGCGGCATTGGCCATGCCCAGGTCGTCGCTGTCGCCAGCCTCGGCGGCGGCAAATAGATCGGCTAGGTCAGGCTCGGTTGAGTCGTCGTTGAGGGCTTCGGCCAGGAGGGCATCGAGGGTGGAGTCGTCGCTGATTGCCGGGCCTAGATCGGCGGCGGGAATGGGCAGCAGAGCAGCTAGGGCTGGGGAGGCATTCACTTGGCTCACACTGCCTGCCATCACCTGATCTTGGGCCTGCTTGAGGTCTTTGATCACGATGGGAGCCAGGGTGCGGTAGGTTTGGGCAGGATTTGCGATCGCACCATCCACCGCCTGAATCAGACTGCACCACTCGCTCAGCTCAAACTGCTCACCAATGCTGCGCAGTCGCTGGCAGAGCTGCCCCAGGGCGCGGCGAGAGGTGGGGGCATCGGGCTGCTTAAAGGTCGACAACATGTCGCGCAACAGCGCCGGTACATCGCTGCGAAACACCAGCTGCAGGGCGCTGGTCTCGGGGTGCGCGGCGGCCGCCATGACCGTCGTCGGCCGTGGCGCTGGCGCTGGTGCCGGAGCGGCCGCGGGGGCTGCCGCCACCAGCGCCTCCAGGTGAGCCTCAGCCTGGTCAAAAATCGGCTCCAGGGGGGTGAGAATTTCCTGGGCCTGGTCCT
Source organism: Nodosilinea sp. (assembly GCA_035466075.1). Taxonomy (GTDB): domain Bacteria; phylum Cyanobacteriota; class Cyanobacteriia; order Phormidesmidales; family Phormidesmidaceae; genus Nodosilinea. The sequence goes on from DATIVG010000128.1 coordinate 40,191, forward strand.
CGGTGAGGCCAAAGGGGCTCTGGAGCTGCTCCAGCTGCTCCTGGAGACCGTCAAAGATTTGCAGCAGCATCGACTCCAGGTCGCGGTCAGGGCGCAGCGGCGACTCTTTCATAATTTTGAAAAAGTCCTCCATGCGGTGGGAGGTGCGCTGAATGCTGTTGAGACCGAGCATGGCGGCCCCCCCCTTGACCGAGTGGGCCGCCCGAAAGACTTCATTCATCATCTCGGAGTCGTTCACCGTGGCGCCCAAATTGAGCAGACCCTGCTCAATGGTGTTGAGGTGATCCTTGGCTTCTTCGATGAAGTACCCCAAGATTCGTTTTTGATCTTCAGGCAGCATGTCGATTCCCCTCTGAATGCTTTCCTACCGTGACCCGCTCACTCCCATTGGGCTGAACTGCACCTAGCTGTTAGTCTTGTTGACCTTAAATCGCTCCACCGAGGTCAGCAGGTCGCGGGCGACCCCCACCAGGTTTTGCAGAGACCCCGACACCCGCTGAGCCTCCTGGGAGGTTTCTTGGGCGGTGAGTTCCACCGATTGCATGACCTGGGCCACGGCGCGGGAGGTCTCGGTTTGCTCGACGGTGTCGGCGGTAATCGACCGCACCAGCACGTCGATGCGGTTCGACACCTGAATGATGTCTTCGAGCGACCGCTTCGCCTGTTCGGCCAGGCGGGTGCCCTCAATTACCTGCTGGGTGCCCTCTTCCATGGCGGTCATCACCCCGCCGGTCTCACTCTGAATTTGCAGTACGATCTGCTCGATTTCCTTCGAGGCCTTGGCGGCTCGGTCGGCCAGCTGCCGCACCTCGTCGGCCACAATCGCAAAGCCCCGGCCCGCTTCCCCGGCTCGGGCCGCCTCGATGCTGGCGTTGAGGGCCAGCAGGTTGGTGCGGGAGGCAATCTGCGAGATCAAAGCCACAATTTTAGAAATCTCCTGGGACGATTCGGCCAGGCGTTTGACCTTGCGGGTGGTCTCGGCCACCGTTTCGCGAATCTCCAGAATGCCCGCCACGGTGCGCTCCACCGACTCACCCCCCTTGAGGGCGGTCGATGACGCGGTGCGCGCCACCTCTTCGGCCTCGCGGGCGCTCTCGGCCACCCGCTGAATGGAGTCGGTCATCACCTGTACCGAGTTGAGGGTGACCGCCAGCTCCTCCGCCTGGCGCAGAGCGTCTGCCGAAAGGCTGCGGGCAAAAATCTCGTTCTCAGTAGAGCCTTTGCTCACCTGGCGAGCGGCCACGCTCACCTGTTCCACAATTTCCCGCAGGTTTTGAATGGTGAGGTTAAAGGAGTCGGCGACCGCCCCCAGCACGTCGGCGGTGACCTCTGCCTGCACGGTCAGGTCGCCCCGGGCGGCCCCCTCCACGTCGTCTAGTAGGCGAATTACCTGGCGCTGGAGGTCTTCCTTGGCCTGCTCTTGCTCCTGGGCCTTGCGCTGGGCCTCGCTGGTAGTGGTCAAGATCACCCGCGACATCTTGTTGAAGCTGTTGGACAGGTGGCCAAACTCGTCTTCGGTGAACACCGTGGCCCGGGCCGATAGATTGCCCTGGATGACGGTGTCAAACTGGTGTTGGAGGTCGCCAACGCTGCGCTTGACCTGGCGGTGGGCCAGGTGCCCTGCCCCCAGGGCGGTGCCAAACCCGGCGGCTCCGGCGGTCAGAGCCATGGCCGCGTGGACAACCTTGGGCATGTTGCGGCCAGGCTGGAGGGTGGAGGCGGCAAAGTTGACCACGCCGACGGCCAGGGCTGAGGCCACTCCGGCTGCGATCGCAACTATCAACTCCTTGGTTCCCAGCGGGGCATTATCCAAAAAACCCAGCCAGTCCTGCTCAGCGGCCACCACCTCGCCATCGTGGCCATCGCCCTGGGTAAACACCGGCAAACTGTCAGTGGCCCCAGCAATACTAAAAATATCGTCATCGCTGATCGCCCCCTGATCGCCCATATCGCTGAGGTCAAAGGCCGAAGTGCCGCCCGTGGGGCCCATGGTGTCATCGGTAGAGTTGAGTCCAGAGGTGCCCACCGAGGGCGTCGTGAAACCCGCCGAGCTATCCGACAGTTCAAAATCTGGCAGGTTACCCAGATCGTCAAAATCGCTAAATTCATCCAAAAAGTCGACATTGCTGCCGGCCTGGGCACTGTCCTCCATCGACTGGCCGTAGCCATTGCCGCCGTAGTCGCTGTAGTCAGGGTTAGCGCTATCTCCAGCGGTGTCAAACTCATCGCCGAGCAGGTCGGGCTCAGGGGCAAAGACCGTCATATCGTCGCCGCCGTCATCCGCCGAGGGCCAGCCCTGGTTGCCCAGATCCGCAATCCCGGCATCGTAGTCATAGTCGCCGACCGCCGCCCCAAACGGATCCTCCGGAGGGGCCACCTCCAGCGAGTCAAAGCCCGCCTCATCGTCGAAGGTAATATCTTCAAGCCCGCTAGAGCCCGCAGACCAGCCCGCACTGTTGCCCCGCGAGTCAGCCCCAAAGCTCGTCGCCTCTTCAGGGCTGAAGGGGTCGCTGAGATCCGCGGCAAAGGGATCGGCCAAACTGTTGGGGTCGGTGGCCATCGAGAGGGGAATATCCTCATCGAGGCTAAAGTCTCCCAGGTCGAGGTGGCTATCGGGCATGGGCGTACCCGCAGCTGTGCCCATGCTGCTCTCAAGCCCCATCGACAGGGAAGCGCCCGCATCAAAAAAGGTATCGCCCGCATCGGTTTCGTAGGCCCCTGACTCAACCGGTGCCCCAGATGCAAACTGATTGGCGTAGTCCAAACCGTTGCTGGCGTAGTCAACGTACTCCGGCTCAGAGGTGAGCTCTAGCACGGCACTGTACTGGGCAGCGGCGACATCGTACCGCTGCAAGCCGTAGCAGTAGATATGGCCCCGCAGCAGCAGCACGCTAGGGTCGTCGGGATAGTCCCCCGCTAGCTGGTCAATCGCCGCCGCCGCCTCTGGGTAGTTGCCCTGTACGTAAGCTTTTTCTGCTTTTTGATAGGCTTGAGAGTAATCAATGCCTGAAGCCATGGTCTTCTCCTGCCGGTGCAAATGTCCTAAGGGGGTGAGGATGGGGCTAAGCCCTAGGTAGCCCAGCGGGCTGAGCGAATAACAGCGATGTGGTCAAGCAGCCTGAGGGTTTTGTGGTCTTCGGCATCCATCACCCACTCACCGCGCAAAAATGGGGCCATGGTATCTGGGCTGCTGTCCGAGACTCGGGTCTTGTCGGGGTTGAGCCAGCGGGTGCCCACAATGCGGTTGACGGCCAAGCCTAGCATAGTTCCCTGATCCTCAATGGCAATGACGGAAATCTCCGGTCGGTCAGTGTTGAGTATCGAGGCGTAGCCCAAAAACTGGCCCAGGTCAGCCACCCACACCACCCGGCCCTGCTCATTGAGAGTACCCAGCAACAGTTGCGACACGTTAGGAATCGGGGTGATGCGATCGGGGGGCTGCTCAATAATGCGGCGAATGCCGATGGCGGGCAGGGCAAACTCATCTTCGGCGGTAACAAAAAACCGCAGAAAAAGTTCGCCATCGGGGGTCTCCAGCTCTTGCAGTTCTGGATCTTGGTCTTGCCCGGCTTGAGTTAAAAAATCAGGATTGCCTACCATAGCCTCTCGTTGAGTTATCCCCTCAGTAGTTGCTTAACCGTACCCACCAGCTCCATGGGTTGAAACGGTTTGGCGATATAAGCATCGGCCCCCTGCTTCATTCCCCAGTAGCGATCAAACTCCTCCCCCTTCGAGGAGCACATCACCACCGGCACGTTTTGGGTGGATGGATCGGCCTTGATGCGGCGACACAGTTCGTAACCATTCATGCGGGGCATCACAATGTCGAGCACAACCATGTCGGGGCGCTGGCTCTGCATTTGCTCTAGGGCCTCCATGCCATCGTTGGCAACGGTAACATTCAGGCCAATGCCGCGCAGTAGCTCGGTAATCATTTCCCGCTGAGGAAGGCTATCTTCCACCACTAGCACTGTACTCATAGGTTGATTCAAAAGGGCCCGCTAAGATGGCCAAAACAAACCGACAGCCTTGGGCTACATCGCCCCGTATGCCTGGGGTTTAGACCAGAGAGCGGGGGAGCTGCGGCACAAATCTCAGGATGCTCCTGTGGTATTAAAGTACCCTCAAACCCAAGTCATGCCTTCGGTCTAGACAAACTAATCAACCCGATTGTTTAGATTATGGCGAATCTTATTGAAATTGACGCAAAAAAACTCCAGGACTAGCGCCCAGGCTAAGGAATGTTACCGGGGCACGGGAGCTTCACTAAAGTCAATGTCAAACTCGTCCTCGATGGCTTCGGCCAGCAGGGTGTCGGGGCGGGGGCGGTTGGGGTCGCCGGGGCCTACATACTTCTCCACCAGGGCCAGGAGCTCGCTGGGGCCGAAGGGTTTGGTCAGATAGTCGGTGGCCCCCACCATTCTGGCCTTGACCCGATCTAAAAACCCCTCTTTGCCGGTCAGCATCACAATGGGAATCTGGCGAAAGGCGCTGGAGTGCCGCAGCATGGCGCAGAGCTCATAGCCGTCGAGCTCGGGCATGGTGATGTCGCAGAGAATCAGGTTGGGCTGGAGCTGAAACAGCAGCCCCAGGGCCTTGAGCGGGTTACCAATGGAGGTGGCCTCGTAGCCATGGCCGTCAAGAATTTGCTCTACGGCCTGACGGATGGAAGCGCTGTCGTCTACGCAGACGATGCGGGGTAGGCGCTCTGGGACTTGCCGCTGGCTGGGGGGAACCAGGGCGGGGCGCGCCGGGCTGTAAACGAGTGTGATTTGCCCCTGCTGAATGGCGGGCACCAGGCTGCGGGCCACGCTGAGCAGATCGCGGCTGAGGTAGCGAGCGATGCGCCGGATGGAGGTTTGGCCGTCCATCCAGGTGACCATGCGCTGATAGACCTGGTCTGAAACGCTGGCTCGAAACGCCTCGGGGGCCAGCAGCACGGGGCACTGATCGGGGGATTGCAGGTGGGGGTGCAGCTGGTGCCAGGTTTGAATCTGCTGGGTGAGCCCCGCCACCAGATCGCCGATGGGGTGGGTCATGAGCTGGGGGCTGAGGGCTGAGCTGAGCTGGAATACAAAGGCCCCGTGGTGCAGGCTGAGCAGATCAAACAGGGTTTCGTGCACCATATGGCTGAGCATGGTGCGGCCCTGGTCAGGGGTGATCAGGTGTTGCTCGAGGAGGGTCCAGAGGGTGCCGTACTCTAAGGAGTTGAAGGCTGCGATCGCAGCTGTTGTACTGGGGTCTGGCAGCGCCTGGTCAATCCCATAGCGGTGCAGGTGGTCGCGCAGGCGATCGAGCTTGTTGTCGGTGGCCCCGGCATAGACCACCTGCCCATTGGCCAAAAACACCAGCCACGACGGCGGGTCAGCCGCCACCATCGCCTCCTCAAAGGGTAGCCCCTGGGCCTGATTGCCCACCCCGCTGTAGCTCTCCAGATACAGCTCGCCCGTGCGCTGCCCCAGCTCAATCAGCTGCAGAATGCTGCGAATATCAATTTCTGACAAGTAACCCTGCATGAGGCGACCCAAGGACGGCAAAAGCACCTGGTAACCAGGCCATCGGCAAATGCCCGAGATGGACTCAGCATGCCCTAACTGCTCATTTAATTTCACCCGGCAGCGGCATTGGCTGTCCCTGCCGCTGGGCTAAGCCCTCTATCCTACCTCTCAGGTGAAGCAAACGGCATGGCATACAAAAGTTGACCATACCCCCAGTATACGGCCCTTCCCGAAGCCGATGCCCAGGGGCGAAGTTTGGCCCCGCCTCGCCAATGTTTTTGTCAATATTTAACGTCATGCTGACCGCGCGATCGCACCCACGATTGGGCAACCTAAAGCCAGGCCGAGGCCATCGTTCGGGCCAGGCGCGTTCGGGCCAGGCGATCGCTAACTTCCACAAACTACTGTCTAGCTGGCCAAAATTAGCTAAGATGCCAGGTAGCTTAGCAGCAGCGCCAACGCGCAACTCTGGAAACCGCTGACCCAATCCTCCGCCAGTGTTTCACCCAGCGGTGTTGGGAGTCCTCCCGCCACTTCGGGGGGTCTCTTGCCACCTCAGTGAACTGACGAGTTAGCGGCAGCCATTGACCAGTTCAGGTTCAGAGTACAGCTTGGCCGTAGGGTGTAGACCGTTTATTTTTAGAGAAGAGAGAGTCTGGGCATGCTCTAGGCCGTCAACGTCACTCCTTTCCTCCGGCTTGCCAGGGTCGCGGGCATGGGTTATTCCATCGAGCCAACCATCAGGTATTGACCGGTCAAACGCTCTGCTGCGATGTCCCACCCTCTGCATCAGTCCTATCCCCCAAAGTTAACGTTCTAAGCCACGAGGACCACCAGCGTGCTGTACCTAGCAGAAGTTCAAAAAAAGACTGGGTTTATCGGTAGCGGCAAACCCGAGTTTAAGCTGCTTGCCTGCCAGCGCAGTGAACACAGCTGGAGCACCGTAACCGGGGAAGAAACCCTCCCGGCACCCGACGATGCCTCCTACAACGCCGGGGCCCTGGTCATGGTCGATGTTGGCGGCAATCGCCAGGTGCAGCGCCACTACGAAGCCGGTCGCACCCTGACCAGCATCCTGCAGAACTTTTCTAATCTGAGCAAAAAGTCTAAGACCCAGGAAGAAGAAATTGAGCAGTGGAAACAGTCCCTGACCTTTCAAAGCCAGGAACTCAATCGGCGTGAGCTAGAACTAGAGACCCGCCAGGAGCAGGTAGAGCAGGCCGAAGCCGACCTAGAACAGCTCGATGCCCAGCGCCAGGAGCTCGAGCAGCTCAAGCAAACCCTGGAGCAGCAGCAGCAGGAGCTAACCCGCAAAAATCAAGATCTAGAAGGAGCCTGGGCCCACCTCAACGGTGAAATGCGTCGCCTGGAAGAGCAGCGGGCCGATGTAGATGCGGCGGGGGGACTAGACCCCGCCCAGGTCGCCAGCCTAGAAGGTGCCCTCAACCGCCTCACCGAGGCGGTCATGCCCGTGGAAGCCCTGCGCGAGCCCCTCACCCATGCCACCGATGGTCTCAATTACCACCAGGGCCTGCTGGGCGACTACCGGCAATCCCTAGAGAGTCAGCAGCAGGGGCTAGAGCAGCGCCAGCAAGAGCTTGACCAACAGGCGGCCCAACTCGCCCAGCGCTGGGCCGCCTGGCACCAGGCAGAAACGGCTCTAGTCGCCCAGCGCGAAGACTTAAAACTGCGCCAGCAGACCGTTCAAGGGCAGCAAGAGCAGGTGCACGCGCTGTCGATGACCCTCCAGGCCCAGGTAAGCCTCCACCAGCAAATCTACGGTCTGCTCAACCCTACCGACAAAGTGCGCCTCAGCAAAAAAGTTGATGTGGCAGCGCTGGAGGCCATGGGGCTTGAAGATCTACAGACCCTCGTAGGCGACCTCGAAAAAGATCTAGAGAAAATGTCTCGTTTTGTCTCCGACCAGGAGGAAGAGCTGACCCTAGAGCTCCAGGTTTTAGAAGGCATCAAGACCAAAATTGAGCAGGCCAACGAATTTGATCGCCTCCAGCTGGGGACTGAGCTGGCCGAGGAGCAAGACCGCTACCAGATGCTCAACGAGACCCTAGTGGGCCAGCGGCGCAACCTGCTGGAGCGAGAAGAGGTACTCAGCCAGCACCAAGCCGTGCTGCGCCGTCGCCAGGGGCTAGCGGTGGAAGAGACCCCCATGAGCATGGTCAACCTTGAGCCCCTGCTCAACACCATTGACGCCCAGCGCCAGCAGACCACAGACACTATGCAGACGCTGGAGGCCGATATCAAACAGGGCCAGGAGGCCATTGGCCAACTCAAGCGAACTATTGAAGCAGCTGAAGCGGCCCTGGCTACCCAGCGCACCGAGGTTGAGAGCTTTGAGGCCAATCTGCGCCAGCAGCAGCAAGACCTGGCTAGCCTGGGAGGTAAGCTAGCGGTCTGTGAAGAGCTGCTCAACCCTGCCCAGGAGAGCGTCAGCGGCATGCGGCAGTCCTTAGAGAGCCTGGCCGAGGCGGTGACTAAGCTTCAGGAAGTCAATGACTATCAACTCCAGGCCATTGCCGAACTGCGGCAAACTGCGGCCACGGTTGGTGCTCCCCAGGTGGCGGCCTCCTAGCGTTGTTTTTCTGAGCCCGTCTTCCCTAAGCCGTTTTCAAGGGCCTGTTTAGGCATGCAGGTGCTAGAGTCAGCTGATACCGTCTTGAGAATTGTCCATGAGCATTTGGGTCAACGAACAACTTGATCCGTCCGGCATTATTTACTCGTGCATTGCCTGCTGCGATGAAGCCCAGGCCCAGGCATGTCACCGGTCGTTTCAGGAGAATCTTACCGAGGAGCAGCGGGCCGCAGGCTGGACCGCCCAATTGCGTACAGTTCAAACCTGGGATGAGGTGCCTGTCAACGCCCTGAAGCTGAGCTACTAACAGTTGAAGCAAAGCCGGTGATGTCACTTATCGGCTAGACTGTCGCCATCGCCACCGCTGGTCAAGTAGGGTGCGGCTGAGCACGCGCACTGGGTCGTGGCTTTCTCCGGAAAATAGCGCAAAGTCTACCGGGCCCCAGGTTTGCTCAGCCTGTTCAGCTAGGGCCAGCAAAAACGGGTCATCTAGGGCGATGCGGTGATCTAGGCGCAGGGTGAGCAGAGGCAGGCCCTGATGCCCCGCACCCGAGACAACTCCCCAGTCGTGTTGGTCGAGCATCGTTTGCAGGGGGGAACCGGCAGCGCGGCGAAACTTGGACAGCTGCTCTTGTTTTTGCCTGAGTTCTTGCAGGAGTTGGTGATTGCTCAACACATCGTGCCCCTTTGCTGGTAGCCGTGATATAAACACCCTAACCCGAGTGTAGGGGGCAGATCTGCCCCTAGAGTTAAAGACTTTCTATTGCTCTGCGGCAGCTCCCCAATCATAACGACCGCTGTGACTCGGGTTATGTGTCTAGGTTTCCCAGCCGGTGTAGGTTATTTTGTAGGTTTTCTTGAATTGCCCTATGGCCAGCATTGACTACATTAAGCTCGATCAGTTTCTTAAGCAGCGCCAGATTGTCAATTCGGGGGGGCAGGCCAAAATGATGGTGCAGGGGGGAGAAGTAATGGTGAATGGGGATGTGGAAACCCGCCGGGGGCGAAAGCTGGTGACCGGTGATTGGGTTGAGGTGGGAGGAGAGGGCTGGACGGTTGATCTGGCTGCGCTGACCTGAGGAGCTTTAGCCCGGCGGTGAGACGCTATCGCCCTCTGTAAAATTTATGGGCTTGTTAAGCAACCTCGAACCTTAGGGAGAGAATGCTGAGCTGGTCCATAGGTTGTGAATACTTGAGGGATGACACCCAATCAATTCTTTATTCAGAGCGCTGCTATGGAATTACGCGATATTTTGAAAGATAAGACCGTGAAAGCCCAGGTGGTGGAGGACTGCGCCCGGCTCATCGATCAGCAGGTGGCGGCCAAGGGCGGGCTCGGGGGCATGGCTCTCAAGGCCACCTACGGCGTGGTCAAAGGCGTCGGCCCCGGCTATATTCCGGGGGCTATTGAGCGGATTTTGCCCCAGGTGGTGACGGCGCTGGAGCCGATGTGGGCCGACGGGCTGCGGGCTGGTGATCCGGTGGGGTACCTGAGCCAAAACTCTGTGCAGGCGGCCGACGTGATTTTAGGGGTGACCGACGACCGCATTGCCAAAACCGACAATGGTTTGGTGAAGTCGTCGTACAGCAAGCTGCGCCAGTCGGTAAAAGGCGACGTGGAGAGTGCAGTACCGGGCTTGGCTAAAATTTTGGGTGCCCATAGCGCCGTTGCTCCCTAGGCGGGCAGCGGGGGCGGGCTGTAGGGAGGGCTGTGCAGGTAGGCTGCGGGGTAGCGTTAAGCCAGCTGGCCAGTGCTGTAGAGCCGATCCCAGTAGGGCTCGGCGAACTTTACCAGCCAGTCTTTGATGTGGTAAGTGGCTCGGCAGTCGTCTTCGTTGTAGCGGAGGATGGAGTCTAGATAGGTGCGATCGCCGGTTTCGGCCCAGGCGTTGTACCAACAGATCGACTGGGCCCCGTTGGCTCCTTCGTCGCGCCAGTTGAACCCCATCCAGCGGGCAATGTGCTTGAGGGCATAGCTCTCAATGGGCAGGGTAACGCCGTCGGTGATGCACTTGTGGACATCAAAGAAGCGGTCCAGCAGCGCATCGGTGTGGCGGTGGGGGGTGCCGTAGAGCTGGCCCAGCTTGCGCACGGTTTGCGCTTCGTAGGGGCAGAAGTGGTACACCGGCGCATGGGGGTAGGCATGCACCAGATCGAGAAACTCATTCCAGGCGGTGCGCTCCTGGCGGTGGTTCTCGGCCAGCAGGGCATGGAAGTTGGTTTCGCCAGTGATCTGGTTGACCACCAGCACCCCGTGCAGATAGATCAGGTTTTGATCGGGGGCGGCCTCAATATCGAAGTAGAGCTCAAACTCGCCCTCGGGGAGATCTTCGGGCCACAGGGGAAACCCGTGGGGGGCGTGGGGGGCGCTGCGGGCAATGGCTCGGTTCTCAATCAGCGCCTGGGCCTGGTGCACTAGCTTCTCGGCTACCTGTTCGCCAAAGCCGGTGAGGGGGGCGAGGTAGGCTGGGCTCGCCTGGGCCAGGGCCGCGACGGTGGTTAACTGGTGTTGTTTGAGCAGGTCGTAGCGGGCTGGGGTGACCCCAGGCAGCAGAGACAGATGCCGGGCGGCCTGGGCCTCGCTGTAACAGTGGCTAAACCAGTGGCACAGATCGCAGCGGCTGTGGGAAATGAAGAGTTCGGGTGGGGTGGGGCGGCGCAGATCGGCGAGGCAGTCGTTGAGCACGGTTTGTAGTTTGAGCACCAGCCGGGCCAGATCGACGTTGTAGATCTGGCCCCCGCGCAGGGCTAGACAGCTGGCCTCGGGCCAGACCCCCTGCACCCGCGACAGCACGTAGGCGTGGTAGGTAGCCATTACCTGATAGTCGAGTTTTGGCTTTTTGCCCAGTTTGATGTCGATGGGCAGGTAGACCCAGTCGCCCCAGCAGGACCAGCCGGGCTGCTTGACTAGTAGATCGGGCTGGCTCACCAGCTGCACGCCATCGACGGCGGAGTTGGTGACTAGCACCCCCTGTTGAATGGCTTCGACCCCTGCGGCCATGAGGGCGCGGGTGGCCTCGGCGCCGGTTTCCCAATCGCCGGAGGAAAACTGGGGGCGGTGGAGCGGATAGTAGTCGTCGAGCACCTGCTCTCGATGCAGCAGGCTGTCTTGCCGCAGTTTGAGCAGATAGTCGGAGGGGGGGGCCTGCTGGCCGCGATCGCCGTAGAGATCGAGGAACGCTCGGCGGTTGCAGCGCTGGTAGTGAAACAGCACGTCGTCGGTCAGCCACTGCAAGGGATATGGAGGGGGCAGTGTTGCCACCTCAGCGGCCAACTTCAGGGGGCTTGACGGGCCACCCCCTGAGCTGGAACGCGGCGGCAGGGGGTGACTAGCAGACAAGGCGAGGGGTAGGGCAGGGGGTGAAAAACGGCAGGCAGGGCTGTAGCTGTTGCCCAAGAACAGTGGGGCAGGTACCGGGCTGAACCGGGCTAGCTGGATTGGACTGCGGCGACTTGAACAGCAACGATGTCTGTTGCTGATTGCGAGCTATCTGGTGCTGTTGCAGGCCGCAGTGCATACTCAACTCAAACGGGGCGGGTCTATAAAGGGCCGGGCGTATACCCAGATCATTCTAAGCATGTTATACCCTATCGGGGTGACTGAGGGAATGGAGACCGGGAGAGGCAGTGGTGCCAGGGTTGCATCACGGCTCTGGGGTATTCTCTGACCGCACGCGACGGTTGACCGCGCGCGACGGTGGCCGGTGATTAAACAGCCAAGGATTGCCCAGCGATTGGCGTAGCTTGCTAGCTTTATAGACGCTGTATACCTGGTCTGAGTGTGACCTATTTTTCTGATTCGGCGGCGGGGCTCGATGAGCTACTGACCCATCGCCAGGGGTTTTTGGCCCTGGAGGGCAAGCGGTATTTTAACTACGGTGGGCAGGGGCCGGTGGCGGCGGTCGCCCTGGAGGCGATGGCTGAGTCGCAGCGGCAGATGCAGCGGCTGGGGCCGTTTTCGGGGGCGGCTAACCAGTGGGTGGTGGCAGAAACAGCCCAGACCCGAGCCGCGATCGCAGCTGAGCTGGGCACCACCGCCGACACCATTACCCTGAGCGAAGATGTCACCGTGGGCTGCAACATTCCGCTGTGGGGGCTGGACTGGCGGGCGGGCGATCACCTGTTGCTCTCCGACTGCGAGCACCCCGGCATTGTGGCGGCGGTGCAGGAACTGGGCCGCCGCTACGGCGTCACCCACAGCGTTTGCCCGCTGCTAGACACCGTGAACGGGGGCGACCCGGTGGCGGTGGTGGCCGACCATCTGCAACCTCGCACCCGGCTGCTGGTGATCAGCCATATTTTTTGGAATACGGGCCAGGTCTTGCCCCTGGATCGCATTGCGGCGCTGTGTCACGGCCAGCCCCACCCGGTGCTGGTGCTGGTGGATGCGGCCCAGTCGGTGGGAGCTATGCCCCTGGATTTGCCCGCCCTGGGGGTCGATTTCTACGCTTTTACCGGGCACAAGTGGTGGTGCGGGCCAGCGGGGCTGGGGGGGCTCTACGTGCGCCCCGAGGCGCGGGCGGCGATTGCCCCCACTTTTATTGGCTGGCGCAGCATTACCACCGATGCCGCCGCCAACCCCACGGGCTGGCAGCCCAGCGGCCAGCGGTATGAGGTGGCGACGTCAAACTACGCGCTGCTGGCGGGGTTGCGGGCTGCGATCGCACATCAAACCCAGTGGGGCAGCGCCGCTGAGCGCCATCGGCGTCTGGTCGCCCTCAGCCAGCGCCTGTGGTCACAACTGCAAGACCTGCCCCAGATCCGCCCGGTGCGGCAAACCCCGCCAGATTCTGGCTTAGTTTCCTTTTGGATTTTAGAGAATGGCGCCCCCTCCCCCCGCTGGCACAAGCACTTAGTAGAGACCCTAGAGACCCAGGGCATCTATCTGCGCACCCTCCAAGCGCCCAACTGCGTGCGCGCCTGCGTCCACTACCTGACCCTAGAATCCGAGGTGGATGAGCTGGTAGCGGCGATTCAGGCGGGCCTGGAGCAGCCCCTGGCCTAGGGGTCAACGGAGCGTTCAAAGGTTCAGCGGGTTGATGGGGCAATGTCTTCGCCAACGAGACCCAGATAATCGCCTGAGACACCGCCCAAGCCCGTTGCCTAAGACCGTTGCCCAGGGCGATCGCCACCGATGCGGCCCCCCAGACCCGCTAAAATTGAAGACCTACCGCTCTTTTGTGTTCAGCCCCATGATCGCCCCAGGTTCCATTGACTTTGTAGATGAGTACGACGTGGTTGTGGTTGGCGGCGGCCACTCGGGCTGCGAGGCGGCTCTGGCGGCGGCCCGCCTGGGCTGTCGCACGCTGATGCTGACCCTCAACCTCGACAAAATTGGCTGGCAGCCCTGCAACCCCGCCGTGGGCGGCCCCGCCAAGTCGCAGCTCACCCACGAGGTCGATGCCCTGGGCGGCGAAATTGGCAAAATGGCCGACCGCACCTACCTGCAAAAGCGCGTGCTCAACAGCTCCCGCGGCCCCGCCGTGTGGGCGCTGCGGGCCCAAACCGACAAGCGCGAGTACGCCGCCGTGATGAAAACCATCGTTGAAAACCAGGACAACCTGGTGATTCGCGAGGGCATGGTCACCGACCTGGTGTTGGGCCCCAACGACGAGGTGGCGGGGGTCGCCACCTACTTTGGCATGGCCTTTGGGTGCAAGGCCGTCATTCTCACCACCGGCACGTTTTTGGGCGGCACCATTTGGATTGGCGACCGGTCGATGGCCGCCGGGCGGGCGGGCGAATTTGCCGCCACCGGCCTCACCGACACCCTCAACCGCCTGGGGTTTGAAACCGGGCGGCTCAAAACCGGCACCCCGGCTCGGGTCGACCGCCGCTCCATCGACTTCGCGGGGCTCGAACCCCAGCCCGGCGACGAGGAGGTGCGCTGGTTTAGCTTTGACCCCGAGGCCTGGGTGGAGCGCGAGCAGCTGCCCTGCTACCTCACCCGCACCACCGCCGCCACCCACCAGCTGATTCGCGACAACCTGCACCGGTCGCCGATCTACGGCGGCTGGGTCGAGTCGAAGGGGCCCCGCTACTGCCCCAGCATCGAAGACAAAATCGTTCGCTTTGCCGACAAAGAGAGCCACCAGATCTTTCTGGAGCCCGAGGGGCGCGATATTCCTGACATCTACGTGCAGGGCTTTTCGACCGGGCTGCCCGAAACCCTTCAGCTGGCCATGCTGCGCACCCTGCCGGGGCTAGAACGCTGCACCATGCTGCGCCCGGCCTACGCGGTGGAGTACGACTATCTGCCCGCCACCCAGTGCTATCCCACGATGATGACCAAACGGGTGGCCGGGCTCTTTTGTGCGGGGCAGGTCAACGGCACCACCGGCTACGAAGAGGCGGCGGCCCAGGGGTTGGTGGCGGGGATCAATGCGGCCCGCCTGGTGCAGGGCCAGGAGATGGTGGTGTTCCCCCGGGAGCAGAGCTACATTGGCACCCTGCTCGATGACCTCTGCACCAAGGACCTGCGCGAGCCCTACCGCATGCTCACCTCCCGCTCTGAGTACCGGCTGCTGCTGCGCTCCGACAACGCCGACCAGCGGTTGACGCCCCTGGGCCGCGAGATCGGGCTGATCGACGATCGCCGTTGGCAGATTTTCACCCGCAAATACGAGGCCATCGCCGCTGAAAAAGAGCGCTTGCAGGGCACCCGGGTGAAAGAGCACGACGACCTGGGCCAGCAAATCGCGGCGGATAGCGATCAGCGCATCAAGGGGTCGATCACCCTGGCTGACCTGCTGCGCCGTCCGGGCTGGCACTACGCCGACCTCGATCGCTACGGCCTGGGCAATCTGGCCCTGGCCCGCGACGAAAAAGAAGGGGCTGAAATCGACATCAAGTACTCGGGCTACATTCAGCGGCAGCAAAACCAGATCGACCAGGTGGCGAGGAATGTGGGCCGCAAGCTGCCGGAATCGCTGGACTATGCAGCCATTGACACCCTCTCTAAGGAGGCGCGGGAGAAGCTCAACCAGGTGAAGCCGCTCACCGTGGGGCAGGCTTCTCGCATTGGCGGGGTCAACCCGGCGGATGTGAATGCGCTGCTGGTGTATTTGGAGCTGCGATCGCGCCGCAGTGCCGCCGCCCAGCCAGTGGGATCCAACCCGTAACCTGGCCGGTCATAGGGAGCCGCGATCGCTAGCGCAGCAGCTGGTCAATCATGCGGTTGGCCTGGGCCTCGTAGCTGCCGCCAAACAGCGTGAAATGGTTGAGGATGTGGTAAAGGTTGTACAACGTTTTGCGGCTGCCGTAGCCGCTGTCCAGCGGGTAGGCGGCATGGTAGGCGGCATAAAACGCCTCGGGAAAGCGGCCAAACAGCTCGGTCATGGCGATGTCTACCTCGCGGTCGCCGTAGTAGGTGGCCGGGTCTAAAATCACCGGCTCGCCGCTGGTGGTCACCGCCGCGTTGCCCGACCACAGGTCACCGTGCACCAGGGCCGGGGCCGGGGTATGGTCCGCCAGCAGATCGGGCAGAGCCATGAGCAGCTCGTGCTGGCGCGGAAACCGCCCGCCCCGCCGCCCCGCCAGGCGAAACTGATGGCGCAGGCGGTGTTCTCGGTAAAACTCAAGCCAGGTGGCCGTCCAGGGGTTGGGCTGGGGGGTGGCACCAATGGTGTTGTCCTGGTGCCAGCCAAAGCCGCTGGCGGTAGTCACCCGGTGCATAGCCGCCAGGGCAGTGCCCATGCGGCCCCAGGCATCGCCGCCGCCGCTGCCCAAATCCAGCCATTCCATCGCCAGGTAGGCCATGCCGTCGGCGGTGCCCCAGCAGATCGGCCGGGGTACCCGAATGGTTTGGCTGTTGTACAGATCCCTCAGGCCCAGGGCCTCGGCCTCAAACATGGCGACCTGGGGAGCCTGGTTGAGCTTGAGGAAAAAGGTTTGGCGCTCGTCGCTGAGCCGGTAGGCCTGGTTGATGCAGCCGCCCCCGACCGACTGGCGGGCCTCCACGGCAAAGGCGGTGCCGGTTTGGGCGCTAATGTGCTGTGCGATCGCAGTCCACATGGCAGTCGTTTCCCCAGCCCTAGGCACGCTCCGGATGCAGCACCACCACCCCGTAGGCCGCCCCAGAGAGGTAGGTCTGGGCGGCCTGGAGCAGCTCCGCCTGGGTGAGCCGCTGGATGTGGGCCGGGTAGTTGATGCCGTCAGTGATATTGCCGGTCAGGGTGTGGTAGTAGCCGTAGAGCCCGGCCCGATCGCTGGGGGTCTCGTTGGCAAAAATAAACCGATTGGCCACCTGGGTCTGCACCCGCCGCAGCTCCGCCAGGCTGACCGGCTGCTGACAGATGGTGTCAATGTGGTGGGCAATCGCCGCCTCCACCGTCTCAAGATGCTCCGGGGGCAGCTGGGCCGACACCATAAACACCCCCTGGTGGGCCATGGTCAGGTTGTTGCAGCTCACGCTGGTGACCAGCTTGCGCTCCTCCCGCAGGTCTCGCACCAGGCGTGAGGTCAGCCCTCGCCCCAAAATCGACGCCAAAATATCGAGCCCGTAGGTGTCGTCCAGCTGGGCAATGCCGGGCACCCGCCAGGTCATCACCAGCCGCGCCTGGGTGAGGGCCGGGTCGTGGTGTACCGCCCGCCGCACCGCCGTAAACGGCTGCTCTGCCGCCCCCGGCAGCAGCGGCTTAAACCATTCCATCGACTCGTGGGCCGCCGGAGCCCGCTGGGCCATGGCCTGCTCAAACCCCTCGGCTACGGTGGCGATCAGCGTGTCTACAGGCAAATTGCCCACCGCCACCGCCGTCATACTTTGGGGCTGGTACCAGGTGCTATGAAACTCGCGCATCTGCTGAGCGGTGAGGGTTTCCACCACCTCGGCGGGGCCCAGCACCGAGCGCCGATAGGGCAGATGGTCAAACACCATCTCCATGGTGCGGGCGTAGGTGCGGCGGCGGGGGCTGTCCTCAGCCCGGCGAATCTCTTCTAAAATCACCGGGCGCTCGCGCTCAAAGTCGTGGTCGCTAATTCGCGGAGCCATCACCATCTGGATCTGAAGCGGTGCCAGGGTCGTGAAATCTGGCGGGGCGGTGGTGATGTAGTACTTGGTGTAGTCCTGGCTGGTGGCGGCGTTGGTAAAGGCCCCCCGTTCTTCCACCCGGCGCTCAAACTCCCCGCACTGGAGCTGCTGGGTGCCCTTAAAAATCATGTGCTCTAAAAAGTGAGCCATGCCGTTAATGGCGTCGGTCTCCACCGCTGAGCCCACCCGCAGCCACAGACTGAGGTTGACCACCTCCAGGGGCATTTGCTCAGCAATCACCGTCAGGCCGTTGGGCAAGCGCCGCAGGGTAGGTGAAACCAGGCGAGGGGGCAGATCAGCGGTGGCTGAGAGCGAAGGCATAGGAATTTTATGGCGTAGGCGGTCGAGACAGTTGGCTTTGAATATCTTAACGAGTGAATCCCCCGCGTGGAAAAATTCGCGGCTAGGGCCTGAGCGGGCGAACTCCGCCGGGGCAGTCGGGGGAATAGACGAAAATTTTGGCCGCTTTTTGCTGCCCTGGGGCCAAAATGCCAGAAACTCAATGGCCCATTATCCTGAAAGTATTGTAAATTCCTGGTATGCGGGCTGTTCCGGGGAGGTCAGATGGGAACCTGGATTAAAGAAACAGACATTGCGATTTATCTAATGCAGGGGGGTTACTGGATCTCTCGCATTACCAAATATCCCTCCAGCTCCAACCCGAAGGAGCAGGTGGTCAACATTGGCAGCATCAGATCCTGGTTTCTGCGGGATGACTATCCCCGCGCCATGACGGTGTCCATTGGCACCGGAGCCCCAGAGCCCCAGCCGATGCCGCCGCCACCACCGCCACCACCGCCACCGCCGCCGGTGGGCAACACCATCAATGCTGCGGGTCTGGAGATCGTCAAGGGGTTTGAGGGCCTCAGCCTCAAGGCCTACCCCGACCCTGGCACCGGTGGCGAGCCCTGGACCATTGGCTACGGCCACACGTCGGCGGCGGGGCCGCCCCAGGTCTACCCCGGCCTGACGATCACGCGGGCCCAGGCCGAAGAGATTCTCAAGCGCGACTTGGCCAAGTACGAAAAGGCGGTGGCCAACGCGGTGACCCGCACTGCCACCAGCGACCAGTTTTCGGCCATGGTGTCGTTTACGTTTAATGTGGGTCCGGGCAGCTTTCAGTCGTCTACGCTGCTGCGCAAGCACAACGCGGGCGACTTTGCCGGGGCCTCGGAGGAGTTTGGCCGCTGGGTCTATGCCGGGGGCAATGTGATGGCGGGCTTGGTGCGCCGCCGCAAGGCGGAGCGGGCGCTGTACCGCAGTGAAAACTGGCGGCAGTTTCTCTAGGGGCGCTGCCTACAACCCATCTAGAGCTAAAGGCCAGGGCTGGAGACTCCAGCCCTGGCCTTTAGCGATGGCGAGGAAACGGGCGGAGTTGGGGTGCGATCGCACCCCAACTCCGGAACTCAACTCCGGAACTCAACTCCGGGTCTCAGCTCCGGGGCTAAAGAACCATTAAGACCTGTAAATGGTCGTTACAGTAGTGGGTTCAGTTCTGGGAAAAATGAGAGTGGTTTCCTTGGTGCCTACCCCCAGAGGCCGCCATCGTCCCAACGAGCGCACTGTATGACCGATGACTGGAAGACGATAGCCCACCCCGGTGCCAGCTCACCCCTGCCCTTGTCCACCGGGCCCCAGAGTTCCCTCCCATCAGTTTCCCCTGGAGCCAATTTGCCCGCAGCGGACGCCCACTTCAGAGCGGTGCTAGAAACCATGGCGCTGGCTGGGCTGGTGGTCGATGGGCAGGGCACTATTTTGCTGTGTAACGACTACCTGCTGCGGCTGACCGGCTGGCAGCGCCACGACGTCATCGGCCACAACTGGGTGGATCAGTTTATTCCCGCCGAGGGGCAGCAGAAGCTGCGATCGCTCTTTCAAACCGCCCTTGAGCAGGGCACCTGGCCCACCCACCACGAAAACACCATTCTCACCCGCTGCGGCCAACGTCGCCTGATCGCCTGGAACAACACCACCCTGCGGGGGCCGGGGGGCACCCTGCACTGCATTACCAGCATTGGCCAAGACATTACCGACCAGCGCCGCACCGAGCAGCAGCTCCAGGAGAGTGAAATCCGTCTGCAGCGCGTGGCGGCCAACCTGCCCGGCGTGGTCATACGCTATCTGCTGCACCCCACCGGAGCCGAAACCATTGCCTACATCAGCCCCGGCTGCGTCGATATTTGGGGCCTCACGGCGGAGCAGGTCCAGCAGCAGCCCCAGCGCCTGTGGGAAGCCATTCACCCCGGCGATCGCGATGGGGTACGCGAGCTGCTGCACCACTCGGCGGTCAACCTCACCGCCTGGTTTTGCGAATGGCGCATCACCACCCCCACCGGCCAGCAGAAGTGGCTCCAGGGCATGGGCCGCCCCGAACCCCTGCCCAACGGTGACATCGCCTGGGATACGGTGATGCTGGAGGTTAGCGATCGCAAGTCCACCGAGCAGGCGCTGATGCAGGCCCACCAGCAGATGCAGGCCTTCATCGACAACACCCCTGCCCTGGTCAACCTCTTTGACGCCACCGGCCGCTACCTCCAGGTCAACCGGGCCGCCGCCGCCCAGTTTGGCCTCCAGCCCGAGGCCATGCAGGGGCGCACCTTTGCCGAGCTATTTCCCCCCGCCCTGGTCAACACCCTGATGGAGCGCATTCAGCGCATTGTGGCCACTCGGGCTCCCCTTACCGTCGAAGACACCCTGCCCGTCAACGGCCAGCCCAAGGTCTTTCGCTCGGTGCTGTTCCCGGTCAGCCCCGCAGAGCATCAGCCCATGATTTTAGGCTCTGTGGCCACCGACATCACCCCCCTCGTAGAGGCCCAGATCGCGCTGCGCCGCCAGGCCGAAGAAGAACGACTGATTCGCACCATTACCCAGCACATCCACCGCTCCCTCGACGTCAACCAAATTCTGCAGACCACCGTCACCCAGATTCGGCAGTTTCTCCAGACCGACCGCGTGCTGATCTATCGCTTCAACCCCGATCGCAGCGGCACCATGGCGGTCGAGGCGGTGCTCCCCCCCTGGCAGGCAACCCTCGGCATCACCCTAGAAGAAACCTGTTTTATCACCAACCCGTACCTGATCGAGCAGTACCGCCAGGGGCGCACCAGCACCATTGACGATGTCGAACACCACGGCCTCGATCCCTGCCATCACCAGCTGCTTCGTCGCTTTCAGGTGCAGGCCAGCCTGGTGGTGCCCATCAACCAGGGCGGCACGCTGTGGGGACTGCTCTGCGTCCATCACTGCCGGGCACCGCGCCTGTGGCAACCCGAGGAAGTAGCCCTGCTGACCCAGCTGGCCCACCAGGTGGCCATCGCCCTCCAGCAGAGTCAGCTGTTGACCCACACCACCCTGCTGGCTAACCAGGAAAAGTTGCTCAACGACATCCTGGGCGCCCTCAGCGACAGCCTCGATCTAGACAGGCTGCTGCACCGAGCCGCCACCGAAATACTCAATACCTTCAAAGCCAGTCGCAGCCTGGTGGTGCTCTGCCGCGACACCGACGCCGTCCTGGTGCATACCACCGCCATTAGCGTGGCCGGGTGCCGCGACCTGCTTGGCCAGGCAGTACCCATTGAGGGCAACCCCCACGCCCAAAAAGTGCTGCACCAGGAGGAGCCAGTAGCGGTTGACAATGTCAACCAGGACCCACTCATGGCCCCGGCGCTGCCCCTGGCCCAGGCGCTAGAGATTGGCGCCATCCTGGCGGTCTCCATCCGCTATCAGGGGGTGGTAAAGGGTATTCTCAGCGTCCATCAGTGCCCCAGTCCGAGGGTCTGGACTGCCAACGAGATCCGGCTGATCAAGCGGGTAGCCGACCACCTGGCGATCGCCATTCACCAGGCCGAGCTCTACGCCCAGGCCCAGCTGGAGCTGAGCGAGCGCAAACGACTCGAAGCCCAGCTGCGCTACGACGCCTCCCACGACCGCCTGACTGGGTTACCCAATCGGGTGCTGTTTTTAGAGCGTTTGGCCCTGGCCCTAGAGCAGGTGCACCAGCCACGTCAGCCGCCGCTGGCTGACTGCTCTGCGGCCCCTGGCCCCCCTCAGTTTGCGGTCCTGTTTCTCGACCTCGACCGCTTCAAGGTGATCAACGACAGCCTGGGCCATGCCATCGGTGACCAACTGCTAAGAGTCGTCGCTGAGCGCATTCAGGCGTGCCTGAGCCCCGCCGATCTGGCCGCCCGCCTGGGGGGAGACGAATTTGTAGTGCTGCTCAATGATCTAGACGATGCCCAGGTCGCCATCAGCCTGGCCCAGCGCATTCACCGCATCCTCGAAGCCCCCGTGCGGCTGGAGGGCCACGAGGTATTTATCTATGCCAGCATTGGCATCGCCCTCGGCTCGACCACCTACAGCGACCCCAACCAGGTGCTGCGCGATGCCGATATTGCCATGTACAAGGCCAAGAGCAGCAACCGCGAGTACGCTATTTTTGATGCACCCATGCATGCGCTGGTGGTTCAGCAGATGCAGCTCGAAAACGATCTGCGGCGAGCCCTAGAGCACCGCGAACTACGGCTGCACTACCAGCCCATCATTAACCTGGCCACTGCCCAGGTGGAGGGGTTTGAGGCTCTGGTGCGCTGGCAGCACCCTCGCCACGGGCTGGTGCCTCCCCTAGACTTTGTGCCCATGGCCGAAAATATTGGCTTGATTACGACGCTGGACCTGTGGACGCTCAACGAAGCCTGCCGCCAGCTCAGCCAGTGGCAGCGACAGTTTGCCCAGGGGCATCGCCTGGCGGTCAACGTCAATTTGTCTGCCAAGCAGTTTGTACGTCCCGACCTGATTCAACAGATTGACCGGGTGCTGGCCGATAACGGTCTGCTAGGGCGGCACCTCAAGGTTGAAATCACCGAAAGCGTGCTGATTCAAAATGCTCAGATGGCCATCGAGCTGCTGAATCAGCTGCGCCAGCGCTCTATCCAGGTCTGTATGGATGATTTTGGCACCGGCTATTCTTCGCTGAGCTACCTGCACCGCTTTCCCATCGATGTGGTCAAGATTGACAAGTCGTTTATCACCACCCTCCAGGGCCAAAACCCCAGCGGCGGCGACTACGAGATTGTCAAAGCCATTATCAATTTGGCCGCCAGCCTGGGGCTGACGGTGGTGGCCGAAGGCATTGAAACTGCTGAGCAGCGGCAATACCTGGAAACCCATCACTGCCAGGCCGGGCAGGGCTACTATTTCTCGCCGCCGCTGGCAGTGGAGGCCGCCACCGCGTTTGTGGCGGGTCTAGGGGCCGCCGCCTAAAACGGAAAGGGCTTGTAGGGAATCCACTGGGCCCACAGCTTGGCCAGGGTGCCGTTGACAATCAGCTGGTTGAGGGCCTGGTTGAGGGCTTCTAGCAGTTCTCGGTTGCCGGGCAGCACCCCAATGCCGATGGGGTGCTGGGTAGGCATTTGAAAAGCCACCCGCAGGTGCTTGTGATCGGCTTCGGCGGTGAGCAGCAGCAGAGCGTCGCCGACGACGGCATCAATGCGGCCCTGGTCTAGGGCAGCTACCAGGTCGGGTAGGGCATGCCCAGCCTCGGCCACGACGCTCCACTCCAGGTCGGGCAGGCCTTCGGCCAGAGCGATCGGGGGGGTGTCGGCCAGGGTGCCCAGGCGCTTGCCACCCAGGTCTGGGGCGACGTGAATGGGGCTGTCTTCTCGCACCAAAACAGCTTCGTCGAGGCGACCGTAGGGACGGGTAAAGTCGGCCCAGGCGCGGCGGTCGTGGGTGATGGCCTGGCTAAACCAGACCACGTCGTAGTCGCCGGTGCTGAGGGTGGGATAGAACTGGTCGGGGGGGTAGTCAAACCACAGGGGCTCTAGGCCGAGCACCTCGGCCACGGCGCGGGCTACGGCGGGTTCATAGCCCAGGCGTTCGCCATTTTGCACAAAGCTGAGGGGGCGGGCGTCGGCGCTGCTGGCAATGATGGAAAGCTGACCTGGGCGGACGGTGGTGAAATCCATGACCACGCAATAGAGTTTAGAGCTATTGTGACACCAAACCCGACTTCCCTATGCGGGCTGCCTCCCCCCAGGTCACGGGGCGGCTGAAGCAATTGTGCTGAGGCGATTGTGGGGGGCCGGGTTGATATCGTCCTGCGTTCATCGATATGGTGGGGGCAGTACCGTTGGAGCGCTTGAGAGTTTAATGACTGTTGGTACCCCTGCTGTTGATCCAGCCTTTGCCGCCCTGCGCGAGTTTCGTCCGCTGCTGCTGGCGGCCCACAAGCTGTTGATGGATGCCGAGAAAGAATTTTACGAGGAACGCCATGGCCCGATTGCCAATAAGGGTGAGTACCTGCGCCTGGTGCTGAGCCATGGGCAGTTTAGCTGGCTCCGTCCGATCTCTCAGTTTATTGTGCAGATGGATGAGGTGCTGATGTCGAAGCAGCCCCAGCCGCCAGAACGGGCCTCGGAACTGCTGAACCAGGCCCGTCACCTGTTGCAGGACACGGAGATTGGTCAGGTGTTTCAGGCGCGGACTGAGCTGGTGGCCCGCCATAGCCCTGAGATGGTGGCTACGGCCCAGCGCATGGAGGAACTTTTGCAGGTCTCGGGGGAGGCATCCGCCTGATCTAGGTGCCGGGGCCATCCTGTGCAAAGATAGTAGGGTTGCAGCGAAGTTTCCCACCCGAGCTTGGGCTTGAGGGAGGATTGAGTAAGAGCGAGTGTGTGTTATGAATGTTGGCGATCGCGTCCGGATTACAGAGTCAGTTGTTTTTTATCACCACCCGCTGCACCGCAACGAAGCTTTCGATGCCAAGGGCCTGGAAGGGGTCATTGTAAATCTTCTGACCGACTATAAGGGCAGGCCCATTAGCCCAAACTTTCCGGTGCAGGTGGAGTTTGAGGTGGAGGGGGCAAAGCGCCCAATGCGCGCCCATCTCAGGCAGGATGAGCTGGAATCTATTTAAGTTTACCTGGTGGCTCAGGCCTAAACCGTTCTGACACCTGGCGGTGCGGCTGCTTTTGGCGGGGTGCTGGGGAAGCACGTCCATTTGCGTTGCCAAGATTTTGGCCTGGGGTTGGCACCTACAAAAATCTCTGCTGCTGAGTCTGATACATCCCTGGCGTCCCTAGGTGGAGCGACCGCTAAACCAGGCTCGCAGATTGATCTCCAGCTGCATTTGAGCTAGCTCTTGGCGGTGCTGGTGAGAGACTTGGTCGTACCACTGGCAGTAGGCTTCTAGGTTGGTGCGGTGCTCGACTTCCAGGCGAAAGGCTTGGGCGGCCTGCTGGGGCTCGAGGTACTGGCTGACGGCCTGGCGACTGGCCTGCGATCGCGGCGCAATATATTCCAAAAACATAGGGGCAATACCTGCGGGGCTGGGCCCATCATAGCCTGTGCCTAGGACTGGGCTGGGCCCACCAGCACCGCGATCGCCACACAGGCCCAGCCCACCATCAGCGCGAGGCCGCCCAGGGGGGCCACTGCCCCCAAAATGCTGAGGCCCGACAGGCTGAGGGCGTAGAGGCTGCCCGAAAAGATCACGGTGCCGCCGATAAAGGCCCAGCCCGCCGCCGTCAACAGCCCCGGAGCCCCCAGCCCCAGCTCTCGCACCACCGCCACCAGCAGCAGCGCCAGGGCGTGGTACATCTGGTAGCGGGCCCCGGTTTCAAACACCGCCAGCAGCCGCTCGCTGAGCTGCGGCTTCAGCGCGTGGGTGGCAAAGGCCCCCGCCGCGACGGCGGTGCCGCCCAGCAGAGCTGCGATCGCAACCAGCCCTCTCTCCACCGTCATCGCTCCCTGACCGATCACAGCGTTCCCCTTCGCCCCTTGGCATAGTGTTTAGCCATTACCCTTAGCGCACCGCCTCCAGCAGGCGGGAGAAGTAAAACTGAGTTTTGGTCATCGCCCGGCGCTCAATCCGCCAGCCGTCGGCCTCCAGCGCCTTCACAATATCGGCTTCGCGGTGCAGGTAGGCGCGAGTGGCCTTACTCGGCCCCGGGAAGAACTCACCCACCTTTTTGAGCGCGCTATAAAACACCGTCTTGGGGGCAAAGCTCATGATCAGGCGCGACTCGGCCAGGGAACTCAGGTGGCTGATCATGCCTTGCACCTTGTCCTGGGGATAATGGATTAGCACATCGAGGCAGATCACCGTGTGGTAGCGGCCCGACAGCTCTTCGAGATCCTTGACCTCAAAGGCTGGCAGGTTGTTGCCCGCCAGCACCACGGCCGCCCGGCGATGGGCCTCTTCCACCATTTTGGCGGAGATGTCGCTGGCGTAGACCTTGGCCCCGGCCTGGGCCAGGGGAATCGACAGACTGCCCACACCGCAGCCCGCATCGCAGCAGGTGAGCCCGGCCAGATTGCCGTCGGCCTCCAGCCACCCCAGCAGGGTGTCTACGGTCTTCTGGTGGCCCTTGCGAATGTCGAGCTGCACCTTGTTGACTTCGCCATCGCCGTAGATGCGCTGCCAGCGGTCAAAGCCAATGGCGTTGAAATATTCGCGAACTACGGTCTTATCGTCGGTGACAGGCATGGCGGGGGAGAAATGCTAACTTCTGTAAAATTCTATGATCCTTTGCTGCGCCAGCGCGACCCGCAACGAAACTCAACCTTGCTAGGGCTTGGCAAGCCCTAGCCAAGCCCCCGGCCAAGCCACTGCCCCGATCGAGCACCAGGCCCAGGGCAGTGGCATGATGGGAAAGCAATTTTCCGCCGTCGGTACAACAACCATGACATCTCCCGCCAGTCACCCCGAGAGCCGCCCCGAGATTGGCATCATCATGGGTAGCGACTCCGATCTGCCCACCATGGCCGCCGCCATCGAGGTCTGCGCTGAGTTTGGGGTGGCCCACGAGGTGGCAATCGTATCGGCCCACCGCACCCCCGAGCGCATGGTGACCTACGCTCAAACCGCCCGCGATCGCGGCCTCAAAGTCATCATCGCCGGGGCCGGTGGGGCCGCTCACCTGCCCGGCATGGTGGCCGCCCTCACCCCCCTGCCGGTGATTGGCGTGCCGGTGACCAGCCGGGCCATGCAGGGGCTTGATTCGCTGTACTCCATCGTGCAAATGCCCGCCGGCATCCCGGTGGCCACCGTCGCCATTGGCAATGCTAAGAATGCCGGCCTGCTGGCGGTGCAGATCCTGGCCTGCGATCGCCCCGCCCTGCTCGACCAGGTAGCGCAATACCGCCGCGATCTCGAAGCTTCGGTGCTGGCCAAGCAGCACACCCTCGACCGCCTTGGCCCCGAGGGCTATCTTCGCACCATGGCCGACGGAGCAAGATAGCCCCTTCTGATGCCAACCGCCGTTTGCCCCAGCCCGATCAGAGGAGGCTGGGTTAACCCCCCTTTCCCCAAACGTTAATTTGGGGCTAATTAGTCCTGTATTTTCGAGGTTATGCCGCCCAAGCTTCAGCTTTACGGGGGTTATGTATCGCCTGATACAGATTGACTGACTCAGAATTGATGGAATCGTTTTGTTCTGTGTTTACGCAAATTCATCTGCCTGCTACTGTCACAAAAGTGCGCTAGCCGCTGCGCGTAAATTCCTAAAGGCATCCCTGTCTTGTTTTACGTGCCTTTAGAAATTTGCGTTCTCACCATGGGTTTGGCAAGGTCCCCTTGGGCTTTGCGAGTCCTGCTCCTACTCCGGGTCTGTCTCATCCGCCCTGCGGGTTGAGGTTCAGGTTTAGCAACAAGGCCGTGTTCGCTGTCTGATTGTGTTGAAGGAACGTCTGTTGAGATGTCTAATTTAGTGTTGCGAAATCGTTCTAGGTTTCGGAAGCGGTCAAAGGCCGGCTTCTGGAGCGCCAGCGTGCCGCCCTTTGATGCGGCGATCAAGCGTCTGTTCGGCCGCGTCGGCGGCTGGGCCTGGGTCGCTTGCATTCCTCTGACGCTGGCCATTCTGGCCACTTGGGGGGTAGCGGCTCACGCTCAGGATGAGTTGACTGCTGCTGATGTGCAAACCACCCTCGACAATATTTGGGTGTTAATTGCTGCTTTCCTCGTCATTTTCATGAATGCCGGCTTTGGCATGCTTGAAACTGGCTTCTGTCGGCAGAAAAATGCCGTCAACGTACTGACCAAAAACCTGATTGTGTTTGCGCTGGCTACGTTGTCTTTCTGGTTTATTGGCTTCTCCCTGATGTTCGGGGCCAACGGCAACGGCTGGGTGGGCTGGGGCAGCTTCTTCCTCGGCGGCGCGCCTGAGCTGTACGGCCTCGGCCCCGACGGCCTGAACCTGTCTAAGGACACCTTCTTCCTGTTCCAGGCGGCCTTTGCGGGTACCGCTGCCACCATCGTGTCCGGTGCGGTGGCCGAGCGCATCAAGCTGATCGACTTTCTCCTCTTTAGCCTCCTGCTGACCGCGATTGCTTACCCCATCACCGGCCACTGGCTGTGGGGTGGCGGCTGGCTGAGCGAGCTTGGCTTCCATGACTTTGCTGGGTCTACCATCGTTCACTCCGTGGGCGGTTGGGCAGCACTGATGGGTGCGGCGTTTCTTGGCCCCCGCATGGGCAAGTACACCGCTGAGGGCCAGGTGAGCGCTCTACCGGGCCACAACCTCAGTATTGCTACCCTGGGCTGTCTGATTCTGTGGCTGGGCTGGTTTGGCTTCAACCCCGGTTCTCAACTGGCGGCTGACCTGGCTGTGCCCTACATTGCAGTCACCACCAACCTGGCCGCTGCGGCTGGCGGCGTGGCCGCAACGGTCACCTCCTGGGCACTGAGCGGCAAACCCGACCTGTCGATGACGATCAACGGCATTCTGGCTGGTCTGGTGGGTATTACCGCCGGTTGCTTTGTGGTTGGCTATGCTGGCGCTTTCTGGATTGGTCTCATCTCGGGCATCCTGGTGGTGTTCTCGGTGGGCTTCTTTGACAGCATCAAGATCGACGACCCCGTGGGGGCTACCTCCGTGCACCTGGTGTGCGGTATTTGGGGCACCCTGGCCGTGGGTCTGTTTGCTAACCCCAACAACTTCACCCAGGGCGGCGAGGGCATCTCTGGTCTGTTCTACGGCGGTGGGGTTGGTCAACTGGGGGTTCAAATCCTCGGGATTTTGACCATTGGCCTGTTCACCGTGGTGCTTTCTAGCATCTTCTGGCTGGTTCTGAAGTCCGTTCTCGGCCTTCGGGTGAGCGCTGAGGAAGAGATCAAGGGTCTAGACATTGGTGAGCACGGCATGGAGGCCTACAGCGGCTTCCTGAAGGACACCAGCGACATGACCGGTGTGATGTAGTCCTCGGACGAGTCGCCTAGACCTTTGGGTATCTAGGCAGGCCAGGTCACCTGTGCAGATTGCGCAGGTGACCTGTGTTTTTAGGGGGCAACATCTAGGGCTGAGCTGGGCTGGGCCCTGGCGCAGATACAGTTTGGCAAATGGTTACAATGTGCCGTAGAAGCGGGAACCACCTGGTAGTCTAGGTGGATGTAACCGCTGCCGCTGCCATCGGGGTCTTGTTGGGGTTCACCGTGAATGCCAAGCAAGGGCCTTTGAATCGACGGTGCCTCGACTTAAATCATGATTAATTCCACGTCTGTGGTGGAAGAGTTGCTGACGGCAATTCCCCAGCTTAGACCTAGCCTATATTTCAAGACGTCGCTGACGGCGCTGTCCCACGCGATGGAAGATCACGTGCTAGCTGGGGCGGCTCAGTCACTGGTGATCGCGAGTTTTCAGCAGGAGCGGTTTTACCTCCAGGAGGCCAACCGCTACCTGCGCATTGCTGAGCTGACCGACCAGGTGTATGTGCTGTCAGCCCAGGGCACGAGTTTTGTCAGCCGCTCCGACAACTACGAAACCATTGCCTTTGAGCCTGCCGATGCCCTCACCCAGGAATGGCATCTGGTGGTGGTGGGGGCCAGCTATAGCGCCTGCTTAATCTGCCGGGAGCGCTCGCCGGAGCCGCCAGCCAGCGGAGCGGCCCTCGACCAGACGCGCCGTTTTGAGGGGATTTGGACCCAGGATCGCTACGTCAGTCAGCGGGCGGCGGCGCTGCTGCTGCACCGAATCGCGGGCTATCGCCCCGATCTGGCCGACAAACTTGCGATCGCACATCAGCACTACATCGACCCCGCCCTCACCGCCCCCGAACACCGCGACGGTGGCGGCCCCGACCCCTTTACCCAGCGGCTGGTCACCTACCTACAGGCGGGGCAGTACAAGCTGCTCAAGGCCTACAAAGCCATTTCTGCCCAGGAGCGGCGCGAGCGCCTGGTCAACTCCATGACCTCGGTGATTCGCCAGTCGCTCGAGGCCACCGAAATTTTTGCCAAGGCGGCCCAGGAGCTGGGCCAGGCGCTCCAGGTCTGCCGCTGCTTGATCTACCCCTGTAGCGCCACCGATGCCACGGTGGTGATTGCCCACCAGCACCTCAACGGCGCGGTCGAGTCGCTGCTGGGGGAGACCTGGCCCCTGGCCACCAACCCGCTGTTTGACTACGTGCAAGACAGCAAAGAAACCGTGGCCATCGCCGACACTCAAGATCGAGAGTCGCCTTTTCACTACGAGCTAGACGCGATTCAGCCCCTGATTGAGCGGTGGCAGATCCAGGCCTGGCTGATCGTGCCGCTCACCTACCAGGGCCGCCTGGTGGGCATGATTGAGCTGCACCAGTGCCAGCCCCAGCCCTACGCCTGGAGCGAAGACGACATTGCCCTGGTCGATGCGATCGCAGCCCAGCTCAGCGTCGCCATCATTCAGGCCGAGGCCTACGCCAACCTGCAAGACCTCAACCAGCAGCTCGAAGCCCTCGATCGCACCCGCGGCAACCTGATTGCAATCACCGGCCACGAGCTGCGCACCCCCCTCTCCACCATTCAGGTCTGCCTCGAGAGCCTGGCCACGGAGCCCGACATGCCCGCTGAGCTGCGGCAGATCATGCTGCAATCGGCCCTCGAAGACGCCGAGCGCATGCGCAAGCTGGTGCAGGACTTCCTCACCCTGTCGCGCCTCGAAAGCGGTCGCGTCGAGTGGAATCTGGAATCCCTCTCCATTCAAGAATGTGTGGATCTGGCCCTCAGCAGCCTCCACGGCAGCTACGACGACGACCCTGGCCCAGCCATCAAGGTCAAGATCCCCAAGCAGGTGCCCCTGGTACGCGCCGATGGCGAGTGGCTGGTAGAGGTGCTGGCCAAACTGCTGGACAACGCCCAAAAATTTACCCCCACCGACGGCAAAATCACCATCCAGGTCACCCGCCCCAGCCCCACCCATCTGCAAGTCACCGTTTCCGACACCGGGCGCGGCATCGAGCCCAGCCGCCTCAACATCGTCTTCGACCGCTTTTACCAGGAAGAGGGTGCCCTGCGGCGCACCACCGGCGGTACGGGCCTGGGGCTGGCCATGTGTCGGCAAATTGTCGAAGGGCTGGGGGGCACCATCTGGGCCGAATCGGAGGGCAAAAACAAGGGCAGCCAGTTTCACTTCACCGTGCCCATCGCCCAGGGTAAGCTCGACAGTCGCCGTGGCCCCGCCGCTAAGACCACGGCCCGGCAGCCCCTCACCGTACCCGGCAACCCCTCAGTTCTGCTAGATGATTAGAGGATGACCAATCATCTAACCAGCCAGTCAGCCCGGCTGGCGATAGGATAAAGCCACGGCCCCACCCTGGGCCCTTGGCGAGCCAGAGTAGAGAACGGCCATGGGCGACTCCCAACCACCCCCAGCACAGCCCACCCCCCCCGACCGGCCCCCCGGCAAACCCGGTATATTCTCACGGGGGGTGCTGTGGCAGCGCCTGCGCGATCGCACCAGCCAGCTGCGGCCAGCCCAGCAGTTGAGCCGCTGGTTCAACGTCGATGACGACAAAGTTGCCGAGATTTTAGCGGCGGTGCGCGATCAGCTGCCCACCACCGAAGCCCTGCTGATTGGCAAACCCCAGGCGGGCAAAAGCTCCATCGTGCGTGGGCTGACCGGCGTTTCTGCCGAAATTATTGGCCAGGGGTTTAGGCCCCACACCCAGCACACCCAGCGCTACGCCTACCCCTCCGCCGACCTCCCCCTGCTGATGTTTACCGACACGGTGGGCCTGGGCGACATCACCCAGGCCACCGATGCGATTATCGCTGAGCTGGTGGACGACCTCAAAACCAGCACCAGCCGGGCGCGCATTCTCATTCTCACCGTTAAAATCAACGACTTTGCCACCGACACCCTGCGGCAAATCGCGGCCCGGCTGCGCCAGCAGTTTCCCACGGTGCCCTGCCTGTTGGCCGTCACCTCGGTCCACGAGGTCTACCCCCCCAGCCAGGCCGACCACCCGGCCTATCCCCCCGATCTAGAGGCCGTTACCCGCCCCTTTGAGGCCATTCAGGCCGACTTTGCCGCCCTAACAGACAGCGCCATCCTGATCGACTTCACCCTGGAGGAAGACGGCTTCGAGCCAGTGCTCTACGGCCTAGAAGCCCTGCGCGATGCCCTGGCCGACCTGTTGCCCGAGGCCGAGGCCCAGGCACTCTACCAGCTGCTCGACGAGCAGGCCGAGGCCACCCACCAGCTGGGCAACCTCTACCGCGATGTTGGCCGCCACTACATTTCGGCCTTTGCGGTGATGGCCGCCACCCTGGCCGCAGTGCCGCTGCCCTTCGCCACAATGCCGGTGCTCACCGCCCTCCAGGTATCGATGGTGGTGCTGTTGGGTAAGCTCTACGGCCAAACCCTGAGCCCATCCCAGGCGGGCGGGCTGATCAGTGCGATCGCAGGGGGGTTCTTCGCCCAGGCGGTCGGGCGCGAGCTGATCAAGTTCATCCCTGGCTTTGGCAGCGTGGTGGCCGCCTCCTGGGCAGCCGCCTACACCTGGGCCCTGGGCGAAGGCGCCTGCGTCTATTTTGGCGATCTGCTGGGGGGCAAAAAACCCGATCCCAAACGCATTCAGGCCGCCATGCAAGAGGCCTTCGCCGCCGCCCGGCAGCGCTTTAAAGACAGCGCTGCCACCGCGCTCACCCCCCCGGACACCAAAGCACCCTAAAACACCCTGCCCCAGAGATTAGGAGGCCGGGTTTTGCCGTTGTCTGCGCAGGGCCGCTAGCCCCAGGCCGACCAGACCTGGCAACAGAGCGGGGGTAGGTACCGCCACAGGCCGTTCAATGAGATCAATGCGCAGCCCCAGCTGCCCATCAATATCCCTCAGATCAGGCGCATCCTGTGGGCCAAACAATCGCGGAAAAATCACCTCTAGACTGCGGTTATCAGCACCCAGGGCGACCACCGGGGCCCGATTAAAGGTGCGGGGCCCCAGCAGGGTGACCTGGAGGTCAAACTTGAGGCTGGGCAAAGTACCTACATAGTTAACGACATCAAAACGGTAAATATCATCGCCAGAGACTACATTACGGAACTTTGAGTTGAGGGTAAACAAGATCGAGTGATCATCGAGATCAATATCCCAAATGCCGCCAAATTCGCTCAGCTCGGCTGTTTGAGACGCTTCGATTTCTTCAATGACTGTGACGTCAACGGGGCCTTGAAAGGAATCTTCCTTCAAGGTGGTGGCATTTTTCAGGAAATTCTCGACTGTGACGGTGCTGCCGATTGAGAAAGCGCTAGCCGGGCCTTGCCAACCTAAAGCCAACGTCAACATCCCGGCCGTCAGGCCGACGCCTATGAGTCTCTCCTTCATCTGCTTCTCCAAAACGGGGGCTTTAACTAGTTACGAGAGGCAGATGCACAATCCGGGTGACTCGCGGCCCAGAATTAGTTACGGACAATGGGTAAAGCTCCTTGCTCTTGCAGTTCTAACAAATTGCCCCCCGCCACGGCCAAAGCCAGGGCAGAAAGTTTACCAAGTCTTGATAGGTGGAGTCGTCAACATAATTAGAGCTGGCGGTGGTGAATCCAACCCGCTCAAGAGCTGCGTACCAATAGCCATAGGGCACAATACTCTCAGCCGGGGCCGCTGGGCTTGTACAGCTGTGCTTGCGGATACAGAGTATTGGGCAACTTCAATTCAACCTATAGCTGAAGAACGCTATTCAAGGACCATGGCTGCTGCCTTTCAGGGCATCGACAATTCTGGGGCTGATTTGCCCAACCAGGCGCGGCTGCTGCTCGATTTGCAGCGGGTCAACAAAATTGCCCAACGGCTGTCGGGGTGCCTGGAAGTCGAGGCAGTGGCCCGCTTTGTGACCGATGGCTTAGTCAATCAGTTTGACTGCGCCTTTGCCCGAATTTGGGTGGTAGAGCCCGACCAAACATCGCTCAAGCTGGTGGCGTCCTCAGGTCTGTACACCCACACCAACGGTTCGTTTGCTCGGGTGCCCATGGGGGCCTACAAGGTCGGCAAAATTGCCCAAAATCGGGTGCCGTTTCTCAGCAACCGCCTGGCCGAAGAAGCTTGGGTCAAAGACCGGGACTGGGCCATTGCCAACCACATCTTAGGGTTCGCCGGGTATCCACTCGTCACCAGCGATCGCGTGATTGGGGTGCTGGCCACCTTTAGCCATAGCCCCATGGCCTCAGAGTTTTTAGAGGTGTTGCAGGTGCTCTGCATGACCGCCACCATTGCCCTCGATGCAGCCCTGCGTCTCGAGTCGGCCCAAACCGCAGCGGTCACGACCCCAGGCCCAACCCAGCGCCTGGCCCTGTCTGACCAGCTCGCAGCCCTGCTGACCACAACCACCATGGCCCTCGTGGGCACCGAGACCCCGCTGCCGGCGTCCCTCAGCTATGTGTTTGTGCGGCTGGCCGAAGTCTTAGATGAGTTTTGCTGTGACTATGCCCGCCTGGTCTACGGCCCTGCCGAGGTTCTGCTAGAGGCGATTGTGGCCTTACCGACGACCACCGACAGCGAATCGAGTACGCTGGCCCAGTGGCGTTCGCACTGTCACCAGCTCAGATTTATGGCCACCTGTCTGGGGGGCAATCTACAGACTCAGCCGGGTCCTCAGCAGCAGATGGTACAGGTCACCCTGCAGATTCCCTACAGTGGCCTCCGCCCCGGCAGCAAGGTCAGCATTCAGTGCGACACGCCGTTGATTCAGGTGGCGCTCACCTGTCTGGCCTACCGGGCGGGGCTCACAGTCTGTGACTCCTTTGACCCAGGGGCGGTGGTCATCACCGATAACGAAACGATTGCCGAGGCCGCTCAGCGCCCGATCTGGGTGCGGATCAGGGCCTCGACGCCGCCACCCGCCCAGGTCGGGGCAGTGATTGATTGGACGGTAGATGTCAATCAGCTCCGCCAGATCGTCCAGCACCTCCAGCGGGGGCAGGGGGTAGAGATTGCGGCGGTGAGTCCGGGTTTGCCCCGCCCCTCCGACCGAGAGCGAGAGATCATGGCGCTGCTGGCCCAGGGACTGCGCGATCGCGACATTGCAAACCGTCTCTACATCAGCGAAAGTACAGTAAAATTTCACATCAACAACAGCCTTGCCAAGCTCCAGGCCAAAAATCGATACCAGGCGGTCTACCAGGCGGCCATTCAGGGGTGGATTTAGCCGGTTACCACCATTGTTTCCCCGCCGTTTACCAATCGCCTGGGTCGGGTACAGTAAGCCTGTTGAGTCTTGAAATTGCTTTACCTTTAGGAGGTCACCGGCTGTGGACGAGCTAGTCAGTTTGCTAGTTCAGGTATTGATTGCGATGGCCTGCGCATTTGCAGCCAATATTTTGATTCCCCGCCAGGTGCCGGGTAAACTCCTGGGCCTGGTGCTGATTGGGCTAATCGGCGTGTTTGTGGGCCAGTGGATGGCTGGCTATCTGTTGCAGCAGTACGACTTTACGATGCCTTGGCTGACCTGGAGCTTCCAGGGGGTGCCGGTGGTACCGTCGATTATTGGCTCGGCTATTGTGCTCTATGTGGTCACCGCATTTTTGAGCTGGGGCCGCTACGGCAACCGTTAGGGCACAGCGTCTACGGCGTCGGGTTTAGGGTGTTTCAGCTAAAGACCGATCCAGAGTTTTACGGCAACCAGCCCAACGGGCCGAGCTTGCACCTTCAGAGGGACGGTTATTTAGATGGAATACCCTTAGAGGCTGCTGTAGCGTTCCTCGGCCCAGGGTTCGCCCCGGTGGTGGTAGCCGTTGCGTTCCCAAAACCCCAGCGCAGGCGCGGCCAAAAATTCTAGGCCACTGATCCATTTGGCGCTTTTCCAGGCGTAGAGGTGGGGCACGACAACCCGCAGGGGGCCGCCGTGGTCGGCGGGCAGGGGCTCGCCAGCCAGGGTGTGGGCAAAAAAGTTTTCTGGTCTGACAAAATCGGCCAGGCTGAGGTTGGTGGTGTAGCCGCCGTAGCAGTGCAGCATGACGTCGGTGGCCTCAGGGGCCAGGGTGAGCGCTGCCATCAGGTCGGTCACGCGCACGCCCCGCCAGGTGACATCGAGCTTGGACCAGGTGGTAACGCAGTGAAAGTCGGCGGTTATGTCGACCTGGGGCAAGGCCATGAGCTCAGCCCAGGTAAAGGTTTTAGGGGTCGCCAGTCCGGTAATGCTCAGCGACCAGTCGGCCTGGGCAATCTGGGGCGTATCGCCGTAGGTGAGGACCGGAAAGCCCTTGGCCAGGTGCTGTCCGGGGGGAACGCGATCGGCTAGCTCTGGGCCTGGCTTGTGAAAAAACTTTCCTGCCATCGGGTACCTCGACAATTGGGGTACCTTTATTTTCACCCAATCCCTGAGCTTTGCAGCTTTACTAAGGCGGGTCGGAGCTATCCTAGGCGGCTAAATTGCGAACTAGGCGCTTGAGCCAGTGGCGCGATCGCACATCAACAAAGGCTTTACATTGCGAACACTGGCGAATGCCACGCACCCCAATGTGCAGCAGACGGTGGTTTTGGCATTGAGGGCAGTGGTGTTGAGGACGGTGCTGTAATCGAGCCATAGTCTTAGTAGAAAAAGGTTGCATTAGTAGAGGCAGTTAGCTGGGCTGTCTTTACGGCTGTCTTTCACAAAGGGGGGGCCCAAAAGAGGGGGCCCAAAAAAGGGGGCCCAAAAAAGGGGGCCTGGAGGCATGCCGTCTCCCAGGTTTTATTGTGGCGCTGCTCGCCTACAGATTAAGGTGCCCAGAGACAGTCTTTAAATCGTCTTTGAGCACCGCAAAAGCAGCCTGCAAAAAAAGCACCCCGACGGTGAAGTGGGGTGCTTTTTTGAGCGATTCAGTGGCCACGGCCTTTGCTTGGCGCAATGGGGGCAGTTTGGGGCTTAGAGGTCAATTACAGCGATCTAAACCCCGCACTAGCCGCAGGCATGTCGCCTACCGACCCTAGTCGATCTCAGCAATTGTGCCAGTGGCCAGTTCGGCTACCGTAATGCGGGGTGCCGCCATGATGTGGGCGTAGAGGGGCGACGACTGCTCCGCTACCAGCAGCGTATCCTGCACCCGGCTGGCGACCTCAACGGTTTTCACATCGTAAACCTGGGTGGCCAGCTTGGGGTAGAGACCAATGCCGATAATGGGCACAAGCAGGCAGACCGCCACAAACGCTTCCCGAGGGCGAATATCTAGAATGTTGGGCACCTTGGCGACCACCGCGCCCGCGTCGCCGTAGAAAATGCGGCGCAGCATCGACAGCAGGTATATGGGCGACAGCACAACCCCAACCGCAGCCCCAATGATGATGATGGTCTTAAAGGTGGTGCTGTAGACATCGCTGGTGGCCATCCCCAGGAAGACAGCGATCTCGCTAACGAACCCGCTCATGCCGGGCAGCGCCAAGGAGGCCATGGAGGCCGCCGTGAAGAAGGCAAAGGTGTTGGGCATTTTGCGAGCCATGCCCCCCATCACCTCCATATCGAGGGTGTGGGTGCGCTCGTAGGCCACCCCAGAGAGGAAGAACATCACCGCCGCAATCAACCCGTGGGAAATCATTTGCAGCATGGCACCGCTCATGCCCAGGGTGGTGAAAGCGGCACAGCCAATCAACACAAACCCCATGTGGGCCACCGAAGAATAGGCCATGCGGCGCTTCAGATTGTCCTGGGCAAAGGCGGTCATCGAGGCATAGATGACGTTGACCACGCCCAGGATGGCCAAAAACGGCGCAAAGTACAGGTGAGCATCGGGCAGCATCTCGATGTTCATGCGAATCAGGCCGTAGCCCGCCATCTTCAGCAGTACCCCTGCCAAAATCATCGACACAGCGGCCGGGGCCTCACTGTGGGCATCGGGCAGCCAGGTGTGCAGCGGGAAGATCGGCAGCTTGACGGCAAAGGCCACCAAAAAGGCCGCGTAGACCCACAGCTGGAAGGAGAGGTTGTAGTCCTTCTGGGCCAGCTCCGTCAGGTTAAAGGTAACGGTGTCGCCGTAGAAGGCCATAGCCAGGGCTGCCACCAAAATGAAAATAGAACCAACTGCCGTGTAGAGAATAAACTTAGTCGCCGCATAGAGCCGCTTTTGCCCGCCCCAGATGGAGATCAGCAGGTACACCGGCACCAGCTCTAGCTCCCACATCAGGAAGAACATGACCAGATCCTGGGCGAGAAATACCCCAACCTGGGCGCTGTACATCACCAACAGCAGGCTGAAGTAAAGGCGAGGGCGGCGGGTGACATTCCACGAAGCCACAATGGCCAGGGTGGTGATTAAGCCGCTGAGCACCACCAGGGGCATGGCCAGGCCATCAACTCCCAGGGCCCAGGTGAGACCGACCTGGGGTACCCAGTTGTAGCGCTCGGCCAGCTGAAGCCCAGACTGGTTGAGGTCGTAAAAATTGGCGAAGGTGTAGAGAATCAACGAAAACTCGATGAAGCCAATGCCCAAGGCGTACCAGCGGATGGTTTGCCCGTTGCGATCAGGCAGCAAGGGTATGGGCAAAATCGCCAGCAGAGGCAGGATAACTAGGGTCGTCAGCCACGGAAATTGCTCGGTTAGCATGACAATTCGCGTGAGTATTACTACAGAACAGGCAGCGGCGCATTCAGATTCCGGTTTTAGTGTCTGGTTTGAGGCGGACACACACCCTGGGAGGAGCCATCGGATGAGGATGGTCTACCTATGCTGTTCGCGGCGGCCTACCCTAGGTGAGGAGGTCGGAGGACTTCAGCGAGCAAATCGCCACCCCAAAGGGCGCGATGAGGAACAAACCGGACTACAAGACAGATAGAGAGATATACCTATCTTTGCGCCCGATTTCAGTATAGGAAACTTAATAAACATTTGATAAGTAATTTTTGGCGGAA
Organism: Nodosilinea sp.; assembly: GCA_035466075.1. Taxonomy (GTDB): domain Bacteria; phylum Cyanobacteriota; class Cyanobacteriia; order Phormidesmidales; family Phormidesmidaceae; genus Nodosilinea. The sequence continues at coordinate 78,374 of DATIVG010000128.1, forward strand.
AATGCCAAATATTGATGTTCCGATGCTCGCTATGAAGGCTGTGCAAGGGTTTGAGCCATTTTGAGCATTTGAATTAATTGAACTAAGCACTCACATTTAGGTATGTCAATGCTCTGCGGTATTAAGTTTGGCAGCGGATCCCAATCTTGGTAATACCTGCTGCTGAGCCGGATCTAGGCGATGGGAGAGACGGTGGCACCCTGGGTTTCTAGGGCCAGCACCTGGGCCGTGGCGGCTTGACCCAGGGTTTGCCAGGCGGCGGTCATGGCTGTGCCCACGGCGGCGGCGACGGTGGGCGGGGCGAGGGCAAGCAGGGTGGGGCCCGCGCCGCTAATCACCAGGCCGTAGGCCCCGGCTGCGATCGCAGCTTCCTCCACCGCCCCATAACCGGGAATCAGGGTCTGGCGGTAGGGCTGGTGAATGCGATCGGCCATGGCGGTTCGCAGCCAGTCGCCGTTGCCGCTCTCCAGCCCCCGCAGCAGCAGGCCCAGGTGAGCGGTGTTAAAAATGGCATCGGCGCGGCTGTAGGTGGCGGGCAGCACCTGGCGGGCGGCGGCGGTGGAAAGCTCAAAGTCAGGCACCGCCACCACTGGCACGATATCGCGGTGCCAGGGAATCGGACAGAGGGTGGTGGTGCCATGGTCGGCGGCGACGGCCAGCTGACAGCCGCCGACCATGGCCGGTACCACGTTGTCGGGATGGCCCTCCAGGGCGATGGCCATGGCCACCAGGGCCGCTGGGTCGAGGCTGCGATCGCAGAGCCCGTTGGCCCCCAGCAGCCCGCCGACGATGGCGGTTGACGAGCTGCCCAGGCCCCGCGCCAGCGGCACCTGGAGATCGATCGCCATGGCCACAGCGGGCACCGCCAGGCCCTGCTGCTCGTAAAAATAGGTAAACGCCCGGTAGGCGAGGTTCGACCCATCGGTGGCCACGCGGTCGGCCTCCAGACCGCTAACGCCAATGGTGACGGTGCCCGGCGCCTGGTCGAGGGCGCTAAACTGGAATCGGTTGTAGAGGGTGAGGGCGGCACCGAGGCAGTCAAAGCCGGGGCCCAGGTTGGCGGTGGTGGCAGGTACAGTTACAGAAACGGTTGTGGGCACCGCAAAAGCCTCCGGCGGTCGTGGAACATTCAGGCCAAGGATACTATCACTTTTTGGGTAGCCGCTGGCCGCTGACCTGGTTCCAGCAGCTGAGGGGCTCTATTACTATCAGTTGCAATTAGTTGTGGCAAGAGGATACTGCGATGACAAACCGAGGATGGGCCAAGGTACGGGGCAGCACAGGCATTAAAGTCTGGGGTGGCGTAGCCCTGGGCCTGGGGTGGATTGCAGCGACGGTGCCAGCCCAGGCGGAGCCCATGACCCCAGCGGCCTTGCCAGCGACGGTCTCTCCTGGGGCCGCCGCTCCTGGGGCCGCCGCCGGTGCACCATCTCCGGGTACGACACCCGTGGCCCAGACGCCGGAGGGCCCTTTGACGCTCCCCTTTACCGATGTGCCCCCCGACCACTGGGCCTACGAGGCTCTGCTCAATCTGGCCGGGGTCTACGGCTGCGTCAACGGCTACCCCGACGGCACCTTTCGCGGCGATGCCCCCGTCAGCCGCTACGAATTTGCCGCTGGCCTCGATGCCTGCCTGGGGGCGCTAGCTGGCCTGGCCCAGCAGCAAACCGAGGCGCGCGATCAGGAGGTGCGATCGCTAATCGAAGCCATGGAGCGATCGCTCAGCGAGCTGCGCCAGATCGAAGCTGATTTGCCGGAGTCGCCCGCCGATTAGAAGTCGTCGCGGGCTGCGATCGCACCCGCCACCCGCTCCACCACCTCAGCCACCGGCAGCGCCCCCAGCTCACCCTGAATGCGGGTGCGAATGTTGAGAGCGTTGGATTCCACCTCCTTCGCACCCACCACCGCCATAATCGGCACCTTGGCTTTTTCGGCATTGCGCACCATCTTGCCCAGGCGATCGCCGCTGGCATCCACCTCAACCCGCACGCCTCGGGCCAGCAGCTGGTCGGCCACCAACCGGGCAAACCCCAACTGCTCCTCAGTTACCGGCAGCAGCCGCATCTGCACCGGGGCCAGCCAGAGCGGAAAGTCGCCCGCGTACTCTTCAATCAAAATGCCAATCAGCCGTTCCAGCGAGCCAAAGGGGGCACGGTGAATCATCACCGGCCGCTGGCGAGAGCCATCCTCGGCCACGTACTCCAGGTCAAAGCGCTCGGGCAGGTTGTAGTCAACCTGCACCGTGCCCAGCTGCCACTCCCGCTCCAGGGCGTCCCGGAAGATAAAGTCGAGTTTAGGCCCGTAGAAGGCCGCTTCCCCCGGGGCCTCAAAATACTCCATCCCCAGGGTCTGCACGGCGCGGCGAATGGCGTTTTGAGAGGTCTCCCACACCGCATCGCCACCGATGTACTTAGTCGATTCCGAGTCGCGGAAGCTGAGCCGCGCTTTGAAATTCTTCAGCTTGAGGCTGCGAAACACCGTCAAAATCAGATCCACCACCTTGAGAAACTCATCGTCGAGCTGCTCAGGGCGCACAAACAGGTGTGAGTCATCCACCGTAAAGCCGCGCACTCGCGTCAGCCCGCCCAGCTCGCCGGACTGCTCATAGCGGTACACCGTGCCAAACTCCGCCAGCCGCAGGGGCAGCTCCCGGTACGACCGCAGCTCACTCTTATAAATTTGAATGTGGAAGGGGCAGTTCATCGGCTTCATCACAAAGCCTTCCTCCGCCAGGCGAGCCGCATCATCGTCCGCCATCAGCGGAAACATATCTTCCCGATAGTTTTGCCAGTGGCCCGAGACTTTAAACAGGTCAACCCTGGCAATGTGGGGCGTCACCACCGGCAGGTAGCCTCGCTTGGTCTGCTCGTCTTTCAGAAAGGTTTCCAGGGTCGAGCGCAGCACCGTGCCCTTGGGCGTCCACAGGGGCAGACCAGGGCCAACATCGTCAGCAAAAATAAACAGCCCCAGCTCTTTGCCCAGCTTGCGATGGTCGCGGCGTTTGGCCTCCTCACGGCGGCGCTTGTACTCCTGAAGCTGCTCAGGGGTTTCCCAGGCGGTGCCATAGATACGCTGAAGCTGGGCCCGATTTTCATCACCGCGCCAGTAGGCCCCAGCCACACTCTCCAGGTCAAAGGCCTTGGGGTTGAGGTCAGCGGTGTTCTCCACGTGGGGCCCAGCGCAGAGATCCCACCACTGATCGCCCAGGTGGTACAGGGTGATGGGGTCCTTCAGGTCCTGTAAAATCTCAAGCTTGTAGGGCTCGCCCAGGGCCTCGATGCGGCGCTGAGCCTCCTCCCGGGTCACCGTTTCTGGCACCACCGGCAGCTTTTTGTTGATGATCTTGATCATCTCTTTTTTGATCGCCTTCAGGTCTGCCTCGGTGAAGGGCTCCGGGCTGTCGAAGTCGTAGTAAAAGCCGTAGTCAATCCAGGGGCCAATGGTGACCTGCACCTTGGGAAACAGGCTCTGCACCGCCATAGCCATGACGTGGGAGAAGGTGTGGCGAATGCGCTTGAGCGCCTCCGACTCGCTGGTGCGAGGCAGCAGCATAGGTGGAGCGGCTTGGGGTGCAGACAGGTCAGTTTGAGCCATTGGTCAACGCTGAGAGCGGTAAAATGATACGACCTCTAGTCTAGCGACTATTGGGTAAACCCTAGGCATTCCCCCCGGTCGCCGGTACGGTTATCTACCCTCCGGCTGGGTCAGCGCGCCCTCCCCATTGCCGCCGCCGTTGGCTATCATGGTGGAGACGGCAGCGCTCTAAAAATGGTGTAGAGGTTGCTGTTACACAGTATAGCCAGACAAGAATTGTGTTTCTTCGTCTCTGTGCTATGCTATGTTCCTGAATCTAGGGCTGAGGGCTGCGCAAGCTTCAAGAATGTGCAAACCCGCCCGAAATCAATGTTCTGAAGAGCTTTTTTAAATCGAAAATATGACTGAAGCAATTGCCGACTTAGTTGTCGCTCACCCGATGGTGAAATTTCAGCGCCAAGTTGAGTCCTTGGTGAAGAAATCCAAAGTTGTTAGCCCCAGCGACCCGATCTGGAAAATCGCGTTTTTGTTTGGAGACGACTGGACCCACTGGAAAAAAGAACTCGAAGATTTTGACTTCTCTACCCAAGATCCAATTCAGGATCTGCTGGCAGTACAGTCGTGGGAAGAAGACTAGCCCTCAGTTAGTTGAGGCTTAGTTGAGGCAGGGGACTGCGCACTAGCTATCCCCTGGGAGCTTCTACAGGTGCATTAGCCAGCCATCGATGCCAGATCGGGTTGAAGCTTAATTCTGACTAAAATGGCCGTGATGTTGTCATGGCCATTTTTTTCGTTGGCAAGATCGATGAGCTGAGCCACACCATTGTCTAAGCTGGCCTTGGCGCTCAGCAGCGGCGCAATGTGGGTATCGACATGGCGCTCTAACAGATCGTTGTCGCTCAACCCATCGGAACACAAAATCAGCAGGGTATCTTCAGTAATGTCGTGGTAAGCGACGCTGGGCAGCAGGTCTTCTTTGCCACGGGGGCCCAGGGCCTGGGTGAGCTGGTAGGCGTCGGGGCGGGCATAGGCCAGGGCGGGCTCCACCCCACGGTTGATTTCTCGCTGTCCCACTTCGTGGTCAAGGGTGAGCTGTCTGAGGCCCAGGCGCTTGCTATAGCCGTAGAGGCGACTGTCACCCACATGCACCACAGCGACGTCAAGATTGTGCAGCAGCACCATGACTAGCGTGGTGCCCATGCGCCCCACCCCAGAAGTGGCGTTAGATTGGTTGATATCGAAAATGGCCTGGTTGGCGGCAAAAACAGCGTCTGCCAGGGTGTCTTGGTTGGGCAGGCGATCGCTCCAGTGCTGAGCTAGATAGTCCCGCAGGGTGCGCACGGCCAGTTGGCTAGCGACTTCTCCAGCGGCGTGGCCACCCATGCCGTCGCAGAGAATGTAGGTGCCTTTGGAGCGCAGCACGGCGCCCTGGGGGCCGCCGACTTTTTGAGTTTGGGTGTGGGTGTAAAACCAGTCTTCGTTGTGCCGTCGCTGCTGGCCCACATGGCTTTGCCCAGCGTCATCGAGGTGGGCCAGCTTCATGGGTAGAACCATGGTGGGGGCTTCGATGCCGCCATTGCCCTCGTCGTCAGCGATGATTTCCTGGGTGTCGAAGGCAGCATCTAAATCGCTGTCTGCGGTCTCTGACAGCACATCTAGATCTTCAGCAAATGGCGAGGGCAGGGGGAGAGATGCCGCCGGGAACCCATCGTCGCTGGCGGGGCGATAGCTGGCGGGGTAGCTGTCCGCCTGGCCGTTGTCAGCCTGATGGCCTGCGAGGGGAGTCTCAGCTTCGGTAACGGGCTCCTGGTAACACTGGGCCGCTTCGGCCAGGGTGTCCTGGAGTTGGCCGACGGTGCTGATATTACCCGCTGCCAGGGCGGTGACGAGGGCCTGTCCTGAGGGGGGCAGATGGGTCGGGGTAGCGGTTAGCAGCTGTTGCCAGAGCGGGCCTAGGGTGTGCAGGGGCAGGGGGGCAGGGGTAGCAGCCTGGTCTATCTGGGTGAGACAGAGCAGGTTGTTTTCATTGAGGGTGATGTGCTGGGGGTCGAGCAGGGTAGCCTGCCGCTGCCAGGGGGCGAG
>DATIVG010000129.1:0-14978 GCA_035466075.1 Nodosilinea sp.
TATCGACCTGGGCTATCGCATTCACCGGGGCGAGCTGGTGGGGCGCATCAAAGACACCATGGTGGCGGGCAACATCTACACCGCGCTCAAAGACCGGGTCGAGCTGGGCAGCGACGCCGACTGGAACGGCTCCTGCTATACTCCCTCGGTACTGCTGGACGGGCTGTCGATCACCAGCGGCTAGGGCCGCTCAATCGTGGGCGGGCAGGTGGTGCCGCCGCCAAAACTGCTGCCACCAGCCGCGGGGCTCGCGGTGGGGGCCATCGTGCTCGGTGGGGCGCTGGCTGGGGCCATCGACCACCAGGCTGCCCACGTAGTCGGCATCGGCGTAGACCCGATCGATCTGCTCGCGAATGTCGGCCAGGTCGGCCTCGGAGACCGCGCCATTGCTGGTGGCCTTGTAAAACTGCACCGTGACGCGAATCGGGTAGTCGGGGTCGCGCTCGATGGGCAGGTTGTCGATTTCGGTAAAGGGGCCTTCCACCGGGCCGTGGCCGATCACCGCCGCCTCCACATCGCTGGGGCCGCGGCTGCTCTCGGCGCTGGGGGCCGGGGCCACACCGGCAGCCCCGGAGAGGGAAAACGCCCCCGCGCGCCGCTGCTTGAGGGGCACCTGGATCAGCAGCACCAGGTTGAGCCCCTCGGTGTCGTCAGGGTCTTGGGCGCGCTCCCCAGGGGGTCGGGTCGGGTCAGGCGTATCGCTTTGCCCATCACGCTGAAAATCGCTCAGCCGCTGGCCGGTCAAGCTGGCCCGTTCGCCATTGTTGTTGAAAAATAGGCGCTGGCCCCAGACCGGCCCCGCTCCCAGGCCGTCGCGCTGGTTGTCGATGACGGTGATGCTGGTGCCCTGGCGGGTGGCCAAAAGGGTCAGCACCGCCGGGTCGCCCGGCTGCGACTGGTAGTTAAACAGCACCGGGTTAAAGCTGGCCTCCCCCGCCGGGGGGATGGGCAGAAAACAGGCCTGGGCGCTGACCAGCACATGGCTGTCGCGGGCGGGGGCCAGCAGCGACTCGCCCCGCCCGGCCCAGGACCCAGGGCTGTGCAGGTAGCTACGCAGGTCGCCCAGCACCTCGGCCAGGGGCACCCGGCGCAGGTCGTCGCCGGTTTCGTTGCCCACCAGCAGGGCAATCTGGTCGAGGCGAATGTCGGCGGTGAGGTCAACAAAGTTGGGGTGGCGAATCACCGGCATCAGGTGGAGCTGCTGCCGCTGGGTGTCGGGGTCGAGCTGCTGTACCTGAATGGTCATGTCGCTGATGTTGGGGCCCACCGCCGAGCCGTAGAAGCGGCCCGTGTCTTCCCAGGTGACGTTGAGAATGTCGAGCCCCAGAGACTCAGCCAGCTGCCGGGCCTGGGGGTCTTGCACCATGGCCTGGGTGCGCTCGATCACCTGGCGGTAGCGCTGGTGCTGCTGGCGCTGCACGATGGGGGGTATGGGCGACAGGTCTACCGGCTGGGCCTGGCCGGGGGCGGCCAGTGCGATCGCAGCTCCCACCATCACCAGGGGCAATCCAACTCTGCTCATACCGTTCATCCGCAGTTCCTGCCAGTGCTATGCCCACAATCTAGGGCAGGGCAGAGGCGCGGTTGGGGTGGTTGCGGAAATGGTAACCCTGGTTTGGGAGATGGGGGAGTGGGGGAGTAGGGGAGTGGGGGAGATTAGGGGGATGGGGGAGATGGGGGAGTAGGGGCTGGGGTTCAATTCAAGATTCAAAACTCAAAATTCAAAACTTTTCTCACAGACGCCACGTGGGCAAAATTCAACCCTCAACCTTTCCCCGGCTGGCACTGCGGGCAGAGGTAGCAGCGGCGGCCGCCGATCACAATCTTGGCGATGGTGTCGCCGCCGCGGTGGCAGGGTTGCCCCTGGCGGCTAAAGGCCCAGTGGCGGTACTCGCGGCGGCGGTGGCCGGTCTGCTTGAGGTGGGTGGCCAGGGCCAGGTCGTTGGTGATGCCGCGGTGGCGGTACGACTGCTGGGGCAGGGCCAGGGCGGCTTCGGCGAAGGCGGCGATCTGCGCGGTGCTACAGTCCACGGGCCGCTGGCTGGGGTGAATGCCCGCCACGTAGAGAATTTCGGTGCGCAGGTAGTTGCCAATGCCGCCCAAAAACCCCTGGTCGAGCAGCAAGGTGGCAAACTGGCGACGACGAAAGGGGGTGCTGAGGGCCCGCTCGGCTACCTCAGCGGGGGTCACGGCCGTATCGAGGGTGTCGGGGCCGAGCTTGGCAATGTAGGGGTGGGCGGGCACCGCCTCGGCGGTGAGCACCTCTATGTCGGAGGCGCTGTAGAGCAGGGCCCAGGCCGTGGGGGTGTGCACCGCAAAGCGCAGCTGGCGGCGGGTGGCCGGGGCCGCCTGGGGTTTGCAGACCACCCACTTGCCGTAGAGCTGGTTGTGGCTGTACACCGCCAGCCCGTTGTCAAAGCTGGTGACCAGGGCCTTGCCATAGGGGGTGACCGCCGTGATGGTGCAGCCCACCAGCTCATCCTCGTAGGGTTTGAGGTGGTCAAAGGCAAAGAACACGTCGGCGGCCAGGTTACCTGCGATCGCACGGTGTATCTTATCCGCCGCGCGGCGAATTTCGGGGCCTTCGGGCATGGCCTAGCGCTCGTAGCCCCAAAAGGCCATCAGCTCCCGGGCCCGCTCGGCCCCAGCGGTATCGCCCTGGCGGCTGTACAAAATCACCGCCAGCTCCAGGTTGGAGAGCGCCTGGGCCTCCAGCCCCTGGCCGTGGAGGGCCAGCCCCAGGTTGTAAAACGCCGCCGGGTCGTCGGGCAGGGCATCGGCCACCTTGCGGTAGGAGAGCACCGCCTGGAGATACTGCTCGCGCTCCAGCAGCAGTTCCCCCAGCAGGGCGTGGGCGGACACCAGCTCGGGGTCGAGGCGCACCGCCCGCAGCAGGTAATCAAAGGCCGCCTCCCGGTCGCCCTGCTGGTAGAGAATGTAGCCGGTCTGGTGCTGGGCCGCCGCATTTTGGGGGTCTACCCGCAGGGCCTGGCGCAGGTTTTCGGCGGCCTGGTCGTAGTTCTCCTGTTGCAGGTAGATGTTGGCAATGCTGACGTACAGGTCGCCGTTGTTGGGGTTGCCCCGCACACCCTGGGTGAGGTAAGTCAGCGCCTGGTCGTAGTCCTCCTGCTGAATGTAGAGGGCTCCCAGCGCCGCGTACACCTGGGCGTTGTTGGGGGCAATGCGGGCCAGGTTTTGGTAGGTGCCCAGGGCCCCTTCGTAGTCGTTGCGCTCCAGCTGAATGCCGCCGATGCCCAGCTGGGCATTCACCTCGCGGGGGTTGGTGGAGAGAATGGCCCGGTAGGTCTCCAGCGCCTCGTCGAGCTGCCCCGCCTTGTACTGGCTGTGGGCCAGGCCGTAGCGAAAGGCCAGGTTGCTGCCGTCGAGGGCAATGGCGCTGCGGTAGGCGGCAATGGCCTCGTCATAGCTGCCCTGCTGCACGTAGAGATAGCCAATGCCCGAAAACAGCCGGGGGTTGCGGCTGTCGATCGCCGCCGCCTGCTGGTAAATGGCAATGGCCCCGGCATAGTCGCGGGCCGACACCTTGGTCTGGCCCTGGCGCAGCAGTTCATCCACCTGCTCCTGCTGGGCGGAGCTGAGGCCGTTGCTGCTGTTTTGGGCGAGCCACAGGGGGGCCGGGGCCTGGGGAACCGCGCCAGTGGTGGCGGTACCCATTGCGGCGTCACCCAGGGCAGGGGCACTCACCGCCGTCGGCTGCACCGCCCCCTCGGCCTGGGCCACCACGGCCCCACCGCCCAGCAGGCTGACCACAACCGCCATCGCCGCGTAACTGCGTCTCACAGACCATTCTCCTTATCGTTAAGCCAGTTTGCGAAGGAACCATCCTATATATTACAACTTGCCAATCGCTGTAAAGAATGGTCACCCCTAGACGACTGATCCCCGCTGATCCCGTAGCATTTAAGTATCAGGATACACCAAACAACAAAGCTCCACAGAAACGCTCTAGGGAGCTCTAGCCCCCTCCTGATTCGCCACAGCCCGTCGCTACCGCCATTGCTATCAACTGCGCTATCAACTGCCGCAACCAATTCCTTAAGCCGCGAGGTGCCAGTCATGAAAGGTCTGAAGCTCTCAGTGTTTGGCTACTTTTTTGAAGGGTTAGGGCAATATTTTGCCGAACCCATTGGCCGCATTTTTGGCCCTGACGACGACAACTATCCCGCCATTGGGGTTCAACCCTATGATGGCGATGCCTACGCCGAAACCGTCGAAATTCTCTAGATCACGCCACTGTTTTTTGGCAGCCTCTACACAACAACCCCAACCACCCTCCCTATTGCTAAGGAGGGTGATTTTTTGGGCAAAAACGGCTCAGCGGGGGGCGGCCCAGACCTGTTGGTAGGTGTCGATGGCGGCATCGATATGGCCTTGGCGGTCGGGGCCCTGGCAATCGCCGTAGGCGGCGGCCAGGTGGGCGGTGACGGTGGCCCAGGCCACGGGTAGGGCCTGGCGCGAGATGGTGGGCAGCACCTGCTGGTAGGTGGCGATCGCCTGGGCCAGGTTTTGCTCGGGGTTGCCCGCCTGGCGGTCGCTGTAGGCGCGGGCGAGGCCGGTCATGGTGACGGGCCAGGTCTGGGGGGTATGCACCGCCAGGGCCTGCTGGTAGAGCTGAATGGCCTGCTCCAGGTTGTCGGCGCGGCTGCCCCCCAGGCGCTGGTGGTAGGCGGTGGCCAGGTTGTTGAGGGTGATGGCCCAGTCGTCGGGGCTGGTGGCGGCGGAAAAGACGGTGAGGACCAGGTGGTAGGCTGCGATCGCAAGTTCGATCTGCCCGGCCCGGTCGCCCACGGGGCACCGCTGCATGAAGTTGCCAAAGGTGGCGATCACCCGCGCGGCGGTGAGCTGGGCCTCCCGGTCGGGGTGGGCGGCCAGCCAGGTCTGGGTGGCGGCGGGCAGGGCGGCCAGCAGGGTGTCGGGGTGCCAGGGCTGGGCCAGCAGCCACTGGTAGGCAGGCCCAAACTCCCCCTGGTGCTGGGCCAGCCGCTGCCACAGGGCGATCAGCAATTCGACATCGGGGTGAACATCGGCCCGTTGAGAGCCCAGATAGCGCGGGTCAGGGTGACGAGAGGAGGTATTCATAGTAGTAACCCAAAAAGTAGTGACCCAAAAAGCAGTGATCCAGAGAGTGGTAAAGCCCAAAGGGCGGGGGCGATTGCACCTCAGCCAAATGCCAGCGGAGTGAAGCGGGGGCGGCCTGGTTTCTGCCAGTAGATTTCAGAGCGGCGCGGGCCCTATCCGGAGAGTTTGGGCCAGTTTGAAAATTGATCGCGGCCCGGGGGCTGGGGCAGCCCAGATCCGCACCGGGGGGTGACCCTGGCTGGTACCGTTGGCTGACCGGTAAAACGCCCCCGCAACCAGCCAATCTAGCCAGGTCGAGCGCCCATGGGGGCAGATCAGCAATTTACGCAGGGGAATTCAGGTATCTCCTGATACGACGCTCCAGGCCCAGCGGGTAGTTTAGGGATGGGGGAACAGGCATGGTCTATCCATAGCGCCTCAGGGCTCACCTCTGGCTCCATTACCCTCACTTGATACCGCTCACGCTATGACGACGGCCATGAACACCGTAAATGCAGATATCAATGCATCGGAAGAGGTACTGTCCTTGGTTCCTAGGTCCCTAGAGCCGCTGATGAACACTTCCTTCGTAACCATTTCCCCTGAGACCAGCCTGCTGGAGGTGTTTCGCCGCCTCAGCGCCAGCGCCGCCGAGGCAGGGGCCAACGCCGCCCTGGTGGTGCGCGACCAGCGCCTGGTGGGCCTGATTACCGAGCGCGACCTGCTGCGGCTGGTGGCCACGCGGGTGCCCCTGGAGACCCTCATCGGCGACGGCATGACCGACTCGCTCACGGTGCTGTCGGTCGATCAAGATCTCGACGCCCTCGATATTTTGGGGCTGATGCGCCAGCGACAAATTCACCACCTGCCCGTGGTCGATGCCGACCAGCAGCCGGTGGGGTTGATTACCACCGGGTCGCTCCAGCAGACCCTGGTGCCGCCCCACCTGCTCAAGCTCCAGCCGGTGCGATCGCTCATGACCCAGCGTCTGGTCACCGCACAGCCCACCGACTCTGCCCTCAAGGTGGCCACCCTGCTGGCCGAGTACCAGATCCACTGCGTGGTGATCGTCGAGGCCGAGGGCGAGGGCGGCTCGCCCATGGGCCTGGTGCTGCGTCAGGACGTGGTGCGCTACCAGGCCCGCCAGCTCGACCTCACCCAGCTGCCCGCCCAAACCATCATGCGCGACATGCAGTTTTGGCTCCAGCCCACCGACTCGCTGTGGCTGGCCTACGGCGAAATGCGCCAGCGGCGACTGCCCTGCCTGCCCGTGGTCGATGCCGACCAGCAGCTGGTGGGGGTGATCAGCCAGTCCGACCTGCTCAACAGCCTCGACCGCCGCGAGCTGCGCAGCTCGTTTAATGCCCTGTGGCAGTCCTTCCGCCGCTCCGACACCGAGCAGGTGGGCCTGTGGAAATCCCACAACGCCGAGCTAGAGCGGCTGGTGCAGGCCCGCACCGACCAGCTCGAAGAGCAGGCGAAGTGCGATCGCATCCTCACCACCCTCACCCAGCGCATCCACGAATCCCTCGATCTCCAAGACATCCTCTCCACCACCGTCTCCGAAGTGCGGCAGCTACTCCAGGCCGACCGCGCCGTCGTCTACCAGTTCGACAGCTACCAGAGCGGCACCATCGTCGTCGAGTCCGTCATCGAGCCCTGGCGGCCCCTGCTGGGCCAGACCATCCAAGACAGCTGCTTCGCCAAACACTGGGCCGAAGCCTACCGCTACGGCCGCATTCAGGCGGTCGAAGACATCCATCGGGCCGGCCTCAGCCCCTGCCACATCACCATGCTCGAAGAGTTTCAGATCCAGGCCAACCTGGTGGTGCCCATCGTCTGCGACGGCCCCAAGCCCCTCGGCAGCGGCCAGCGCGAGCTGTGGGGGCTGCTGGTGGTCAACCAGTGCGACCAGCCCCGCCGCTGGCGCGACTGGGAAATTCACCTGCTTGAGCAGCTGGTGCGCTCGGTGGCCATCGCCATCCGCCAGTCCTCCCTCTACCAGCAGCTGCAAGCCGACCTCGCCAAGCGCAAGCAGCTCGAAGCCCACCTCAAATGCCTCAACGACGACCTCGAGCAGCAGGTCGAAACCCGCACCGCCTCCTGGCGGCAGGTCACCGATCAGCTGCGCCAGGAAATCGCCCACCGCAGCGAGGCCGAGCGAGCCCTGGCCACCACCAACAACCAGCTCCAGGCCGTCCTCGACGCCGTCCCCGGCACCGTCTCCTGGATGACCTCCGAGGGCGTCTACCTGGGCTGCAACCGCCGCCTGGCCAACACCCTGGACATGGCCCCCGTCAACTTCATCGGTCAGCCCATGGGCTTTTTGTTCAAAGAGTCGCCCTTCAGCGCCTTTGTCTCCCGCTTCTTTGCCAACCCCGCCGACACCGCCGCCGAAGAAATCGAAATCCCCAGCGGCGACGGCACCGTTCACTTTTTGCTGGTGGCCCAAAAATACAACCACGGCGCCGCCGCCGTCTTTGTCGGCCTCGACATTAGCGATCGCAAGCGGGGCGAGGCCGAGCGCGAGCAGGCCAAAGCCGCCCTGCAGGAGAGCGAAACCAAATTCCGCAGCTTAGTCGAGCAAACCAACGACTGGGTGTGGGAGCTCAACCAGCAGTTCCAGTTTGTCTACATCAACCCCCGCGCCAGCGAAATCCTCGGCTACCCCATCGAAGACATTCTGCACCAGGGCTTTGCCGACTTCATGGCCAGCGACGAAGCGGTGCGCTTCAGCACCATTCTCAGCTACTTCACCCGCCACCACGAGTCCTTCACCCAAATCGAAGCCACCTGCCAGCGCCTCGACGGGGCCGCCGTCGTGCTTGAGATCAGCGGCTCCCCCATCTTCAGCCTCGACGGCGAGTTCCAGGGCTACCGCGGCATCACCCGCGACATCACCGAGCGCAAACAGATCGAGCTCGACATCCGCAAAGCCCTCACCAAAGAAAAAGAGCTCAACGAGCTCAAAACCCGGTTCATCTCCATGGCCTCCCACGAGTTTCGCACCCCCCTGACCACCATCATGGCCTCCGCCGAAACCCTCGAGCGCTACCGCCACAAATTCTCCGAAGACAAGCAGCTCATCATTCTCAAGCGCATCCAAACCTCCGTCCACCACGTCATCGGCCTGCTCAACGACGTGCTCACCGTCGGCAAAGCCGAAGCCGGCAAGCTGGCCTGCCAGCCCGAACCCCTCGACCTCAAACAGTTCTGCCAAGAGCTGGTCGAAGAAGTCCAGTTCGCCCAGCTGCCCCCCGCCACGCCGATTGAGTTTGAGGCCACCGGCACCGACTTCCAGGTCCTGGCCGACGAAAAACTCCTGCGCCACGCCCTGATCAACCTGCTCTCCAACGCCGTCAAATATTCCCCCGACCACACCCCCGTCCAGCTGGAGCTCGACTGCACCACCCCCCACACCACCGTGCGGGTGATCGACCACGGCATCGGCATTCCCCCCGAAGACCAGGTCAAGCTGTTCGAGGCCTTCCACCGGGCCAACAACGTGGGCAACATCTCCGGCACCGGGCTGGGGCTGGTGATCGCCAAGCGGTCGGTAGAAGCCCATCAGGGTCAAATTTCCTTCGTCAGCGCCGCCGGTGTCGGCACCACCTTCACCGTGGTGCTGCCCCTCGAAGGTATGCCATGACAGCGGTATTGAGTTAGCTTTACCGTCTTTTTCCTGAAAATTTTCCTGACAATTTGGAGATATCCCCATGGCCAAGATCCTAGTTATCGAAGATGAAGCAGGCGTCCGCGACAGCATTGTTGATATTCTCAACGCCGAAGATTTCATAGTCGACAGCGCCATCAACGGCGCAGAGGGCCTGCGCCAGATCCAAGAATTTCACCCCGACCTGATCATCTGCGACGTGATGATGCCCGTGCTCGACGGCTACGGCGTGCTCCAGCAGGTGCGCCAAACCCCCGAATGGGCCACCCTGCCCTTCGTGTTTCTCACCGCCAAGGCCGACAAATCCGACTTCCGCAGCGGCATGGATCTGGGGGCCAACGACTACCTCACCAAGCCCTTCACCCACGACGACCTGCTGCGCATGATCCACACCCGCCTGGGGGCCCAGGGTGCCGTCGAACACAAAACCCAGCAGCAGCTCGCCGCCCTGCGCAGCAGCCTCAACATCGCCCTCCCCCGCGAGCTGGGTGCCCCCATGAAAGAGGTGCTCACCCTCGCCGCCACCCTGGCCGAAGAGGCCGAAACCCTCACCCCCGAGGAGGTCGCCACCACCGCCCGCGCCATCCAGCGCAGCGCCCAGCAGATGGCCCGCCTCACCCAAAATATCGTGTTGTTTGCCAAGCTCGAACACCTCGACCCCCAGGCCCCCGCCGCCGCCGCCATGCGCCAACAGCGCACCGAAGAGGCCGCCGAGCTGCTCACCGAGATCGCCCACCAAATCGCCCTCGACTACATGCGCGAAGACGACCTCGACATCTCCCTCGAGCCCCTGGCGGTGCCCATGTCTGAGGCCAAGCTCAAAAAGGTCTGCGAAGAGCTGATCGACAACGCCTTCAAGTTTTCCGCCCCCGGCACCCCGGTCAAAGTCTTTGGCTCCTACCGCGACGGTATCACCACCCTGTACGTCATCGACTACGGCCAGGGCATGACCCCCGAGCAAATTGCCCAAATTGGCGCCTACCGCCAGTTTGCCACCGATGACACCACCGAGGGCACCGGGCTGGGGCTGAGCATTGCCAAACGCCTCGTCGAACTACACCGAGGCGAAGTAATCCTCGAAAGCATCCCGGGCCAGCAAACCATTGTGCGAGTGGCGCTGCCCGACTAGTCCGTCCGTTTCAGTTCAGTTTTCTATTAGTGCATCGCGTTTGATTTTTCAGTGCATCGTGTTTTGTCGTCTATTGGCTCGGTTTAGGTAACAGTCCATCGCGATAGGTTCATCCTCCGCATCGAGTTTGCTCCTATCTACCGCTACCGCTCAGGCCTTTACCGAGCCGCATCTAGCTACCATCAGGGTCAACATAAAGGGGAGGTGTATGCATGGCTAACCCAACCCACCTCATGCATCTAAAACGCAATATCGAAGACTGGAACCACTGGCGCCGAGAAAACCCAAGCGTCGAACCCGATTTAAGTGAAGCCTATCTCTGTGCCGCCTCCCTCAGCGCGGCAAATCTTAGCCATGCCCATCTCCGCAGCGTCGATCTCTATTCGGCTGATCTCTGGGGGGCCGACCTGAGCCAAGCCGACGTGCGCGCCGCCAACCTGAGCAGCGCCAACCTGGTGAGCGCCAACCTGGCGGGAGCCAACCTGGCCGAGGCCGAACTGCTGAGCGCCAACCTACTGCAGAGCGATCTAAGCGGGGCCAACCTGCACCACGCCAACCTGAGCATGACCAACCTGGCCGGGGCCAACCTGGCCGGAGCCGATCTGACGGGCGCCAATCTCAAGGGGGCCAAGCTCACCAACGCCAACTTCAGCGCGGCCCGGCTGACCGGTGCCAACCTGACCGGCGTGATGGTGAGCGACTTAGATATTGGTGTCATTGCCACCCTGCGACAGGCCACCTGTGAGCATATCTATGTGCTCTCCTGCGTGTCCCAGGGCGAGACCAGCGAACCGGCGGCCAATACCTACACCACCTACTTTCGCTCGGCGCTGCACCAGTTTTATCAGAGTTTTGTGGAGGCCTGCGACGGCGACGGCGCCCAGTTTTACCGCATTGCCTGGCCTGACGAGGGCCAGGCGACCGGCCCCGATATCTACCTGCAATCGGTGGACCGCCAGACCAATGGCGATCTGCTGGTTCGGGTGGGGGTGCCCAGCTTGAAGCCAGCGGCAGCGGTGGTGGAAAAGCCCAGCTATCAACAGCTGATCAGCACCCTGGGGCGGGGCGATTACTATCGCCAACAGCTTCAGCTCAAGGAAGAGCAGATCGCCACCGTCAAACGGCAAAACGACGAACTGCTCGACCTGCTCAAGGCCATGACCCGACAAAACGTCTACGTCCAATCCGTTTCTGTTATGGAGAACAGCATTATGACTGGGGTATCTAAGTACGATCTGCGCGGAGCCAATATCGGCAGCTTTGCCGACACCGTTGAGGCGGGGGGCCAACAACAGGCGGTGCAATACAATCAGCACAGCATGGACACGGTCTCTGACCACGACCTGGCGGTGGAGATGGAGCAGCTCTTTCAGTATCTGTCCCGCAAGGCGGCCCAGGTGCCCGCCCACCAGCGCCCCCAGGTGGTGGCCAAGGTGATTCGGAAAAAAGCACTGGCCAGCCCCGACTTTAAGGCCCGCCTGCTCAAGGCGGCGGAGGCGGGCAGCGCCGAACTGGTGCGGGTGTTTACCAGCAACCCCTACATCAGCGTGCCCATGGCCCTGGTCAAGGGCTGGGTGTCAGTGTCCTAGATCGGGGGTGCTGCGGTTTTGTTGGCTAGGTTCATCTGCTTTCTAGGTTCAAAAAATCTCCAAATACCAATCCCTGGGTTTTCAATAAAATCCAGGGATTTTTTGGGCCCCACGGCGCAGCCTGTTTGAGACTGCCGGTGGAGCAAACGCCGTTTGCCCCTACCACCGCGCTGTTTTGCCTCTTTGTTCGCTGCATCGCACTGGTTGCCGTTGGCCTGACTCCTAGGGGGCAGGGGAGGGGGCTAGGTCGGCGGGGGGTGGGCTGCTTGGATTTTCTAGGGTGTAGACCCCGGCGGTGTCGGGGGGAATTTCAAAGGTGGTGACGGGGCTGTCGCTGCCAAACAGGCGCACTTCGTAGCGACCCGGCTTGAGGCCCTGGGCGGCAAAGCGGCCCGTGCGGTTGGTGATCAGCTCTACGGCGGGCCAGGCGGGGTCAGACAGGGAGACAATGCGCCCGTGCTGGAGAGCGAGGGGGTTGCCCTGGCTATCGACCAGTACCCCGCGCAGTAGCACTGTGGCCTCAGACCCCACTCGAATCAGGGTGCCGCTGCGATAGCTGGGGAACAGCTGATAGCTGGAGTTGCCCAGATCGCTGCCCAGGGGCAGATCGGGGGCATCTACCGCCAGGGTGGTGAGGTTGTAGGGCGACAGGGGTACCACCGCTGGCCCCAGGGCATCGGCCCGGGCGATGTCGCCAAAGCTGCTGGGGTTGACCTGTACCAGGTGGTCTTGGGCGCTGCCCTGGCGGGTGACCAGGGCAAAGCTGTTGTCGATGGGGCGCGACCAGCCAAAGACGCCGTCGGCAAAGACCAGGGCGGTACCCCAGGTGAGGCGGGTGGTAGCGGTGGTGGGGCTGGGACTGTGGCGCGGTATATCGAGGCTGTGGTCGAGGGTGATGTCGGCTCGGTAGCCCTGGTAGCGGGTTTGGCTGAGCAGGGAGAGGGTGCGATCGCGGGTGGTGGCAGTGAGCGCTGTGCTCAGGCCCCCCACCGGCACGGGCGAGCTGTAGGACCAGTTGAGGCGGTTGGCCAGGCCGTTGCTATCTACCGTGGTGGCGGTGTTGACAAACTGCCGCTGCCGGGGCAACGCCGCCGACAGCCCCACAAACAGGCGGGGCTCAGCCTGGCCCTGGGCATTGACGCCGTAGCTGGCGCTGGTGTTGAGGCTGAGGTGGCGGGCAATGGGCTGAGACAGACCGAGGGCGATGCTGTAGGCATGGCTGGGCTGGTCGCGGGTGACCTGGTAGCGCCCGCTGAGGGTAGCCCGCCCGTGCTCAAAAATGGGCTGGCTGTAGGTGAGCGAGAGGTCGAGCCCGGTGCCGTTGCTGGGCAGATCGTCGGCGACGGTCATAAAGTTGGCACCGCGGTACTCGGCGGCTAGGCGCAGGCTGCGGCTGGCGGCACTGGTGGCCCCTTGAAAAAACCAGTCGTAGTAGAGCCGGGCCGCCCCATCGAGGCCGTGGGCCTGGTCGAGGCTGAGGGCGGCATCCCACCCCACGGTGCCGACGGTGGTGGCCCAGGTGCCTTCGACCCCGACCATTTGAGTGCTGAGGTCGCCCTGGAGGTAACCGCCCAGGGTGAGGTTGTCGGTGACGCCAGCCCGGTGGGCCAGGGTGAGGGTGGGCTGGTTGAGGTTGTAGCCCTGGGGGCTGCTGCCGCTGCCCAGGGCCGGAAAGCCCAGGCTATAGGCGAACTGCTGCACGCCCGGCGCGAGTAAATCGCCGGATACGCCGGTGGCAAAGTCGAGCTGCTGCACCCGGCCCAGGTCGTCGGTAATGACGAGCTGTACGCCGTTGATGCCGCCGCGCAGGGGGAGATTGCGCACGTCCTGGGGGCCGGGGTCGAGGCGCAGGGTTTGTACCGATTGCCCGTTGATGAAGACCTCGACGGTGGAGGGGCGTTCTAAAAAGAACTCAAAGCGGCTGATCGGGCGGGTGATTTGGTAGGGCTGAAGGGCAAAGTTGCGGGCCACGGTGACGCCCAGGGTAGGCAGGCTGGCCTGGTAGCCGCGCACAGGGGTGGCGATGTCGCCGAGTTGGTAGCGAATGGCGGCGGCCGTGTCGTCGTGCACCAGGCGAATGGGGCCGCGCTGCCAGCCAGTCGTGCCTTCGGTAAAGCCCAGGCTGCTCTCCAGCACCCAGCCGTTGAGGTTGAGGGCACCGTCGAGGTTGAGCTGGAGGGGTTGGCGGCCGGTGTTGCCGTTGCCTGTCCAAACTACGGCCTGGCTGCCCCGCAGATTGAGGTAGCCGCTCACCGGGCTGGGCCGCAGGGCCTGGGCTAGCTCGGCGGGTGCGGCGTTGGGGCCGACATCGACGACGGCGGTTTGTCGCAGGGCGGCGGGAATGGTGACCTGCAATTCGAGGCGGCTGCTGTCAAAGTTGACGGCGATGCCTGTGGCGCGAATGATTTCTAGGGGCAGGATGCCGTCGGTCTGGGCAGCGGCGAGCTGGGCGGCGATGTTGGGGCGCAGCACTGGGGCGAGGGCGGTTAAAAAGTCGTCGGTGGCGACCTGGACATCGACCTGGCTACCGCCGGGGACCAGCACGAGTCCCTGCCCGGCGGGCTGGTCGTTGAGCAGGATGGGCACGATGACCTGCTGGGGGCCCTGGTGGCGGGGTTCTCCAAAGACTTCTTCAAATAGATCGGGGGAGGGAGGGGCGGGTTCGAGGGTTTCAGGTGCGGAGGTTGCAGGTGCGAGAGTTTCAGATTGGGGAGTTTCGGGTTGGGGGGTGGCGGGTTCGGAGGTTGCAGGTGCGGAGGTTGTAGATTCGGAGGTTGCAGGTGCGGAAGTTTCAGGTTCGAGGGTTGCAGGTGCGGAGGGTTCGGGTGGGGCGGGTTCGAGAACTTCGGAATTGGGGGCCGCTGGTGTGGGGAGGCGGGGAGTGGCGGGGGCGGATTGAGTGAGGTGTAGTGCGGGGGCAGCAGGTTCTAAAGCAGCGGTCTCTGGCTGGGTAACGGCAGGTGCAGGGGGGGCTGATGGGTTGGTTGCTGGCGTGGTGATATGCAATTCTGGACCGGACTGCCGGGCGAATTGCACCGCTGCAAACACAGGTTTGGCCCCGGCCTGACTGGTTTCAGGCTGGGGCGAGGTGATCTGGGGCCGCGCCGAGATGGGAGCCAAGGACCTTGCCCTGGGGGCGGTGGGTAGCCCCATGGGCGGTAGGGATTTGGTCGGTTTGGTTGCAAAGATTGGCGATGGCGATGGGGTGCCAGGGCTGGCGGTGGCGGTGGGAGAGGTCGCGTGGCGGCTGGTGCGTCTCCGGCCCGAGCTGTTGTCGCTCGTCCTCTTTCTGGCCGCGCTCTGGGCTGTGGCCCGGGGCCGGTACCGGTGGCTCGGATTCCTGGCGGCGGTGTATACGCTGAGCTATACGGCGTTTCACGCTTTCGTCGGGCTCTGCTTCATCCTGTTCTTCTTCTTCGGCTGGGTGCGCCGCCGCTGGGAACCCGGGCTGGCGCTCTATCCAACGCTCGGAGCCGGACTCGGGCTCGTGATCCATCCCCACTTCCCC
>DATIVG010000130.1:0-4013 GCA_035466075.1 Nodosilinea sp.
CGGTGCGGGCGGGGGATTTTTTGTTTGTCACGGGGCAGCTGGCCGAGGACCCGGCCACGGGCGACGTGATCAAAGGGCCCATCGAAGAGCAGACCCGCCAGGTGATGGACAACCTGGCCCTGGTGCTCAACCACGCGGGCAGCGGGTTTGACAAGGTGGTGATGGCGCGGGTATTTGTCACCGACTTTCGCTACTACGAAGCGGTAAATGCCATTTACCAGTCGTACTTTGGCGATGCGGTGCGGCCCAGCCGCACCACGGTGGGGGTGACCGGGCTGGCGGGCTATGGGGATGTGGAGATTGATTTGATTGCCTACTGCGGGGAGTAAGCGCGCCGGGGGATGAGGGGCGGGCTTCCCGGTAGCCAGGGTTGCCCTGGGGGGCGCAGTCGCGCTTGCGATCGCACCCCCCTTGGGTCTTGCGCAACGAGCAATACCCGGTGCCGTATAGCTATCGCCATCAGGGTTAGGACATTCTTTAAAGCCGTCCTATGGCGAGAGCTATGTGCCAGGTCGCTGTCCCAGTTTTGCAGTTGGGCGTTGAACTGTCCTAAGCGAACTGGCCAAAGCTATAAATCTTGATTGCCCCGTTGTTTCTCCCAAACAGCTAGGGCCAGGTCTGGAGTGACCTGGCCCTAGCGAACTTAGCAAAACCGGCTGACTCTCCGGCTCAGCGCTCTGGGCCCTAGCCGCGCATTTTCTCCGACCAGACGCGGGTGGGCAGGCCCCACACGTAGATAAAGCCCTCGGCGGCCTTGTGGTCAAAGGCGTCGTCGGAGCTGTAGGTGGCCAGGGCGTCGCTGTAGAGGGCCAGGTCAGACTCGCGGCCCACCACCCGGTTGGTGCCCTTAAACAGCTTCACCCGTACGGTGCCGCTGACCCGCTCCTGGGTCTGCTGAATGAAGGCATCGAGGGCCAGCTTCAGGGGGCTGTACCAGAGGCCGTTGTAGACCAGGCGGCTGTAGGTCTCTTCGATGCCGCGCTTGTACTGGGTGACGTCTGCCGTCAGGGTCAGGCTCTCCAGGTCGCGGTGGGCGTCGATCAGCACCAGCAGGGCCGGGGCCTCGTAGATTTCCCGCGACTTGATGCCCACCAGGCGGTTTTCAATCATGTCGATGCGGCCCACCCCGTGGCGACCGGCGATCGCATTGAGCTGGGTGATCAGCTCTACCGGGCTGAGGGCCTGGCCGTTGAGGCTGGTGGGCAGGCCCTGGGTAAAGCCGATGTCGATGTACTCGGGCTCGTTGGGGGTGTTTTCGATGGCCTCAGTCATCAAAAACACTTCTTCGAGGGGCTCGGTCATGGGGTTTTCCAGCGGCCCGGCCTCAATGCTGCGACCCAGCAGGTTGCGGTCGATGCTGTAGGGGCTAGACTTTTTCACCGGAAAGGCGAGGCCCATTTTTTCGCCGTAGGCGATGGTCTCTTCGCGGCCCATACCCCACTCGCGGGCGGGGGCCAGCACCTTGAGGCCGGGGTTGAGAGCTGCGATCGCAACATCAAACCGCACCTGGTCGTTGCCCTTGCCGGTGCAGCCGTGGGCCACCGCATCGGCCCCGTAGCGGTCGGCGGCCTCCACCAGTGCCTTGGCAATCAGCGGCCGGGCCAGGGCGGTAGACAGCGGGTAGCGGTTTTCGTACAGGGCATTGGCCTGAATCGCCGGAAAGGCGTAGTCAGTAATAAATTCTTCGGTCAGGTCGGCCACCAGCGACTCTTTGACCCCGGCGGTCAGCGCCTTGAGGCGAATGGGCTCTAGCTCGTCGCCCTGGCCCAGGTCCGCCGCCAGGGTAATCACCTCTTTGACGCCCCACTCATTCATCAGGTAGGGGATACAGACGGTGGTATCGACGCCACCGGAATAAGCTAGAACAACTTTCTCTGCGCGACCCATGGGCAACTTCCTATTTTCCTTTAAAGAGCTCTAACTAACCGTTTTTACTGGCAACCGCCGCAACCGGATGACCACCAGCCCCCAGGCCATCTCGCTCACAGTGGAGCGGCCCGGCAATCTGGTCATGGCTATCTTATATGGTGTTGCCCGCCCTGCACTACGGCGATTTAGCAAGATCCGATGACATCCCCAGACGAGGTACCGCCTGGGGATGCGCAGTTGCCGCAGCCACGATGCGCCCAGAGCTTTGGCGAGAACAGATCGCTCACGTCCTAATGCCTTATTTAATGCCTGCCCGAGAGTAGGGCAAAGCGGTGAATAGCCAGGGCCTTTCAACTCGTAGGCAACCTCTGCACAATTGCTTGAAGGCAACCTCACCAAAGCTTATCCCTGATCAAACATGGAGGCATCAAATTTTATTTCAACAGCCAGAAAATACCCGGAAAAACCTATCCTAAAGCAGCTTTGGCTGACATATTTTTTAACCAGAAAAGGCTCCACGAAAAGTCAGGATTTGCTAATATTGAATTGAGGATGTAAGTCATCCTTTCCACCACAGGAGCAGTGGATACGTCCAGCGGACAATGCCAAGCGAGGCTCTAGCAAGAGGCGGCTGTGGAGGAATCAGGCAAGACTGCATGCTCATGAGTCCACCGCAGAGTTAAGCAGGAGGGAACCGCTTGAACAACCCCATATCGGGAATTTGACGGGTGATATCCCTGTGTGATATCCCCGTCAAACTTGTGTTTAAAGGTAATGGAATTTTGCTCAATTACGTTTCCCTAAAACCCAAAATTTTTCTTATTGTCCGAGAGAGTTATCGCAGGGTTTTTAGTTGATATATTAAAGGTAGAGAGTGCTCGTTTACCTCTCCCAGCGCAATGCATAATCAAGCTATTTGGTTTGCGGGAGGTCACTATGGTATCCAACAGTTGTCAAATTTCAAACTCCTCAGAAAAACCCGTCTTTCCGCCTATTCCTAGCCCTTGGGACACGGAAACTCAAGTGAGGTCTGTCATGCCTCCCCATGGGTGGATGATTCCTCCGTTAGACACAGCCCACGAGCTGGGGGGTGCCCCTGTCCGAGAGGCGATCGCAGCCCATGGGGCTAGCCCTCGGGCCAGTTCAAACCCAAACGCCCTTGGAATCTTGCTGACCAATGAATTGAGGCTGGCGCACCAGATTTCACCGCCGCTGCGGGAGGGCATTGGTGATGCCCTCGCCCTGCTAGAGCTGTTGGCGTCTAAGTAGCACGGTTGAATCGAGCCAAAAGGTAGGCGTCGTGGTGAAGCATTCCACTGGAAGGCTATATCGCTATCTGATTTTGCTGGTGATGACTTTGCTGGCGGTGCTGCTGTCGGGGGTGTTCTGGGAACCCACCCTCTGGGTGCGATCGCAGCCCTACGGGCAGTGGGGCCAGGATGCTTATTTCTGTGTCATCTGTTCGGTGGCTTTCCTCGGTTAGCCTGGAGCAGGGGTTGACCAAATCTGGGGGTAGCTTACTATCCATAGGTAAGCTCCACTTAGAGACTGACGGTATGGCCTCGCAACCCGCTTCTGCTTCTGTTTCCCTACCCCACGCCGCGATTCTCGCCGCCCTTGAGCGGTTAGTCGCTGTGATCGCCCAGCTGCGCCATCCCGAAACCGGCTGCCCGTGGGATTTGGCCCAAACCCCCACCAGCCTGATTCCCTACGTGATTGAAGAAGCCTACGAGGTGGTAGATGCCATTCAGGTGGGCGAGCAGGCGGCGATCGCCGAAGAGCTGGGCGACCTGCTGCTGCAAGTGGTGCTCCAGGCCCAGGTGGCGAGCGACAACGGCGACTTTGACCTGGGCACTGTGGCCACGGGCATTGCCGACAAGCTGGTGCGCCGTCACCCGCACATTTTTGGCGATGCCTCTGGCGAGACCCCTGAAGAAGTCAGCCAAAACTGGGACCGCATTAAAGCCGAGGAGAAGGGCATTCCCCACGAGCCCCACCGGCTCTCGCCCAAGCTGGCCAAGTACAGCCGCACCCTGCCGCCGCTGATGGCGGCCAGCAAGATTTCAGCCAAAGCCGCCAAGGCCGGGTTTGAATGGGCGGCCATTGACGATGTGTGGGAGAAGTTTCACGAGGAACTGGACGAG
>DATIVG010000131.1:0-24006 GCA_035466075.1 Nodosilinea sp.
CGATCGCCGCCACGGGCGCAACTCCCACTGGCGACATATCGACACCACCGACATCATCTCCATGCCCGACAAGTGGGAATACCCCTGGTTTGCGGCCTGGGATCTGGCCTTTCACTGCATTCCCCTGGCCATGGTGGACCCGGAGTTTGCCAAGCACCAGCTCGACCTGCTCACCCGCGAGTGGTACATGCACCCCAACGGCCAGCTGCCCGCCTACGAGTGGGCCTTTGGCGATGTCAACCCGCCCGTCCACGCCTGGGCCACCTGGCGGGTGTACAAAATCGATCAAAAAATGACCGGCCAGGGCGACCGCCCCTTTCTAGAGCGGGTGTTTCAAAAGCTGCTGCTGAACTTTACCTGGTGGGTCAACCGCAAAGACGCCGACGGCAAAAATGTGTTTGAGGGCGGCTTTCTCGGCCTCGACAACATCGGCGTGTTTGACCGCAGCGCGCCGCTGCCCACCGGCGGCACCCTGGAGCAGTCCGACGGCACCAGCTGGATGGCGATGTACTGCCTCAACATGCTGGAAATGGCCCTGGAGCTGGCCCTCGACAACCCGGTCTACGAAGACATGGCGACCAAATTTTTCGAGCACTTTATCTACATCGCCGACGCCATGAACCACATCGGCGACGACCAGACCCGCCTGTGGAACGAGGAAGACGGTTTTTTCTACGATGTGCTGCACCTGCCCCACGGGGAACGGGTGCAGATGAAGGTGCGATCGCTAGTCGGCCTGATTCCCCTCTGCGCGGTGATGACCCTGGAACCCGACACCCTCAAGTGCCTGCCCAACTTTGCCCGACGCATGCAGTGGTTCATTCAAAATCGGCCCGCCCTCAAGCGCAATGTCGCCTGCATGGAAACCGAGGGCACCGGAGCGCGGCGCATGCTGGCCCTGTGCTACGCCACCCTGGGCCATGTGGAACCGCGCGACAAACTCCGCCGCCTGCTCGAAAAGCTGCTCGACGAGAGCGAATTCTTGAGCGCCTACGGCATACGCGCCCTGTCAAAACACCACGCCGAGCACCCCTACTGCTTCCACGCCGACGGGCAAGACTACCGGGTCAGCTATGAACCCGCCGAGTCCACCAGCGGACTGTTTGGCGGCAACTCCAACTGGCGGGGGCCGATCTGGTTTCCGGTCAGCTACCTGCTGATCGAGTCGCTGCAAAAGTTTCACCACTACCTGGGTGACGACTACAAAGTCGAGTGCCCCACCGGCTCCGGTCGCTGGATGAACCTGTGGGAGGTGGCCGCCGAGCTGTCCCAGCGCCTGATCGCCCTCTTCGAGCGCGATGCCTCCGGGCGTCGGCCCGTGAATGGCGATGCCGCCCCCTTCCACCGCGACCCCCACTGGCATGACTACCTGCTGTTTTACGAATACTTCCACGGCGACAACGGGGCCGGGCTGGGGGCCAGCCACCAGACCGGGTGGACGGGCCTGGTGGCCAAATTGATCCAGCAGCAGGCCGAGTACGGGTGCGATCGCACCGCTCCAGACTAAGCAGATTTCCCGCCCAGAAAATCCCCCTTGCTTGTGAAGAATAGTCTGAAGGGAATCAGCCTTGACCAAACCGGCGATTGTTACAGCTTCTTCAACGGTAACCTTCCAAGGTGGTCTACTATGCGAGGAATGCCCGAGCCGACCACCCATCCAGGGTTTTCTAACGTTTCATGCTCTAAGGACAAAGCGCCATGACCACACTGTTTGATCAACTGGGCGGTGCCGCCGCCATCGACCTGGCCGTGGACAAATTCTACGAGCGCATTTTGCAAGATGACCGCATCAAGCATTTCTTCGCCAATGTCGATATGGCCAAGCAGCGGACCCACCAGAAGGCATTTTTAACCTACGCCTTTGGCGGTACCGACAAGTACGATGGCCGCTACATGCGCGAAGCCCACAAAGAACTGGTGGCCAACCACGGCCTCAGCAGCGAGCATTTTGACGCCGTTGCCGAAGATTTGATGCTGACGCTGGCGGAAATGGGCGTGTCAGAGGAGCTGAGGGCCCAGGTGGCCGCCATCGCCGCCGCCCCCCAGCACAAGAGCGACGTGTTAAACCAGTAGCCCATGCCTCCGCAGCTTGTCAGCATTCAGGTCGGCCTGCCCCAAACCCTGGGTACCGCCGCCGCCCCCGACCCCATGGATCGCCCCTGGGTCACCGGATTCTTCAAGACGCCGATCCAGGGAGACCTGTGGCTTGGTCGCACCAACCTGGCCGGTGACGGACAGGCCGACCTCAAAAACCACGGCGGCGTCGATAAGGCGGTGCTGGCCTACAGCGCCGACCACTACAACTATTGGCGCCACCATCTCAACCGGCCCGACCTGCCCTACGGAGCCTTTGGCGAAAATTTCACCATCGCCGGGCAGACCGAGGCAACGGTGTGCATCGGCGATATCTACGCGATCGGCGACGCCAGGGTGCAGGTGTCGCAACCCCGCCAGCCCTGCTGGAAGCTAGCGCGCCGCTGGCGGGTAGAAGATTTGGCCCTCCAGGTCAAGGCCAACGGCCTGAGCGGCTGGTACCTCCGCGTCCTCCAGGAGGGGCTGGTCAAACCAGGGGCAGAGGTACTGTTGTGCGTTGGCGCAGGCTCTCCCCAGGAGAGTCGCCCCTGGCCCCAATGGACAGTCGCCCGCGCCAATCACCTCATGCACCACCAGCCCCAGGACCCAGCTGCCGCTGAGTTAGCCCAGTGCCCCCTCCTGTCTCAAAACTGGCGGGCCAAGCTGGCCGCTCGCCACTTGCCACCCCCCGCCTGACCGCTCGGCTCACCGCCCCGCCCTGGGGTGTACCGGGTAGCGGACACCCCAGGGCGAGGCACCAGTTCTCCCCGGCGGGGCTTGCGAAACCAGGCGCGATGAAGTACAAGTGTACTTATTCCGCCCCGCCAATAGTGGCCTTGATTTGGTCTACAAACTCCTGATGATCGATCACCGGCTTGGAGATATACCCGTCGGCCCCGCTCAGACTCAAAAAATTCTCGCGATCGCCCTCCATCGCATGGGCCGTCACCAAAATTACCGGCAGCTTCGCCGTATCGGGGTCGGCCTTCAGCAGTTGTGTAATCTTGATGCCATCCATCGGTTTGCCCTGGTACATGCTGTGGGCCAGCGACACATCCATCAAAATCACATCCACCTCACCGCTGCGGGCGATGCTCATTACTTCTTCCACATCTTCGGTATGTTTAACGGCCAGACCGCCGCGCTTAGTCAATATTTTAGAAAACACCCGAGCATTTACCAGGTCGTCTTCGACGAGTAAGACGGTCTTCATCGCGTGTGTCTAGCCCCTGCTATCGGAGAACTATGGTGATAAAACGTAAGTTAACGGGTCAATGAATGCTTGGCCCTCGGCCCTCGGTAGACCCAAAAGCCCAACCCCTTGCCCTGCCCCCAGGCTTGCCTATAAGTTACAGCATTGTTTATGCCAATCCATAGCGCCCGGCTAAATTAGCCACAATTTCAACTTAGTTATGGAGTTTTGCCTCTCACCGGGGCACCGATCGGTCGCTGAACCTGGTATAAACCGTAAATTAATAAGCCGCGAAATGTTATTTCGGGCCGCCCCTATGGCTAAACTCAACTACCGCTCGGTCTCTCCCACCTAACCCCGCCACCCCTTTTCATCCAGGAATCCCGCCCATGGCCGACCAACTCGACATCCTTGCCTCCGGGCAAATTGTGCCCACCTCGCTTCACACCGAGGTGCAGCGGTCGTACCTGGAATACGCCATGAGCGTGATTGTGGGCCGCGCCTTGCCCGACGTGCGCGACGGGCTCAAGCCGGTGCACCGCCGCATTCTCTACGCCATGCATGAGCTGGGGCTCACCCCCGACCGCCCCTATCGCAAGTGCGCCCGCGTGGTGGGCGACGTGCTGGGTAAGTACCACCCCCACGGTGACCAGGCGGTGTACGAAGCCCTGGTGCGCATGGTGCAGACCTTCTCCAGCCGCTACCCGCTGCTCGATGGCCACGGCAACTTCGGCTCGGTGGACAACGACCCTCCAGCGGCCATGCGCTACACCGAAACGCGCCTGTCGCCGGTCAGCAACGAGGCCCTGCTGGGCGATATCAGCGAAGCCCTGGTCGACTTTAGCGACAACTTCGACAGCTCCCAGCAGGAGCCGGTGGTGCTGCCCACCCAGCTGCCCAATCTTTTGTTAAATGGCTCCTCCGGCATTGCCGTGGGCATGGCCACCAATATCCCGCCCCACAACCTGGGTGAGGTGATCGACGGCCTGGTGGCGATGATCGATCGGCCTACCCTGAGCGACGACGACCTGTTCCGCCTCATTCCCGGCCCCGACTTTCCCACCGGCGGCGAAATCATTGGCACCGAGGGCATTTTGGATGCCTACCGCACCGGGCGAGGGAGTATTCCCATTCGGGGCATTTGTCAATTTGAGGAGGTGCACCCCGGCAAAGGGCGGCAGCGCCGCAACGCCATTGTGGTGACCGAGCTACCCTACCAGGTCAACAAAGCCGGATGGATTGAAAAAATTGCCCAGCTGGTCAATGCCGGTCGGCTAGAAGGCATCGCCGATATTCGTGACGAGAGCGATCGCGACGGCATGCGGGTGGTAATTGAGCTCAAGCGCGACACCCCAGCCCAGCGGGTGCTGCAAGACCTCTACCGCACCACGCCGCTCCAGACTAATTTCGGCGTGATTATGCTGGCCCTCGACGATGGCCAGCCTCGCCAGCTGCCCCTGCGCGATGTCATGCAGGCGTTTCTCAATTTTCGCGAAACCACCCTCACCCGCCACTACCAGCATCAGCTCGAAAAAACTGAATCTAAGCTGCACATTACCGAGGGGCTGCTCACCGCCCTCAACAACCTCGATGCCATCATCGACATTTTGCGCCATGCCGCCGACGGCACCACGGCAAAGCAAGTCTTTCAGCAGCAGTTTGACCTCAGCGAGCGCCAGTCAGACGCGATTTTGGCCATGCCCCTGCGCAAGCTCACCGGCATGGAGCGCCAGGGCCTAGAGACCGATTTTGCTGAACTCACCCAGCGCCGCGATGAGCTCCAGCGTCTGCTGGCGGACCGCCATGAGCTGCTCAAGGCGATGAAAAAGGAGCTGCGAGCTCTCAAAAAGAAATTCAACGACCCCCGACGCACCCGCATTCAAACCGATGCCGAACGGGCCGAAGAGTCGCAGCAGGTGGAGGAAATCATCGCCGAAACCGTTGAGGAAGAGGCGGTGGTAGAGTTTACCCAAAAGGGCTACGTGCGGCGGTTTAGCCAAAAATCGTACCAGCGGCGGCAGGCCCGGCTCCAGGCCGATACCAACCCCAAGCTCCACGAGGTGGAGGAAGACCCGGTGGTGCAGGTGGAGCCAGCCCTAACCACTCAGGAGCTGCTGACCCTCACCCGCGACGGCCGCGCCTTTACCCTGGCCGTTGAGACCGTTCCTGCCAACCCAAGACAGGGCAAGGGGGCCCCGCTGGTGAAGCTGCTGCCGGGCTCGGTGCCACCGGAGGCCGACGCCATTGTGGCTCAGCTGGTGATCCGTGACGACTTGCTCGATCACGACCTCATTTTGGTGACCCAGCGGGGCAAAATTAAGCGCGCCCCGCTCCGGGAATTTACCAACCTCACCGGGCGCGGGCTGACCGCCATGAAGGTGAAAGATGGCGACGAACTGGCCTATGTGACTCTGGCTGAGGCCGGGGATGATATGGTGCTGGGTACCACGGGCGGGCGGCTGCTGCGCTTCCCCCTCGATGATGACAATTTGCCGATCATGGGTCGAGCTGCCCAGGGGCCCCAGGGCATTCGCATGGGTAAACAAGAAACGGTGGCGGGCTGTGTGGCGGTGCAGTCGAGCAAAGACTGTGTGCTGTTGGTGTCGGCGGCGGGCTATGGTAAGCGCCTGCCGGTCGATGGGCTGCGGGTGGCCAAGCGGGGCGATATTGGCACCCAGTCCTTCCAGTTCAGCCTCAAAACCGATAGCCTGGTGGCGCTGCTACCGGCGGTTGCCCAGGAGGCCGTGACGCTGTTGACCAGCGCTGACCGGACGGCGGTCATTCCAGTGGACTCGGTGCCTCGCCAGGGGCGTACCGGCGAGAGCGATCGCATTGTCAAACCCAACAAAGGTGAAACCGTTACCCGGGTGCTGCGTCTCCCGACCCCGGAAGGTGGTCAGCGATCGTCAGTGGAGGAAGAGTAGGCCCGCTATGGTATCTCAACTGTATTATGTGCTGCGATCGCGGGTCGATGGCAGCTACCTGGTGGCTCACCCCCGTGGCCCTGAAGGCGAGCGCACGGGCTTTTTGCTGGTGTTTAGCGCCGACTACGACGCCCTTAGCTATCTCAATGCCCACGCCCCCGACCTCAGCGATAAATTTGCCGTGGAAACGGTTACGGCTTCCTCCCTCAAGCCGCTCATTAGCCGCTGGAGTTTTGAGGGGTTGGGTATGGTCAGCGAGCCCCGCTTGCCCCAGGTTGACTTTTTTAATCGCAGCTAGCGCTGGCTTTGCCTAGAGTGGGTGAAACACCTGAAATATAGACTCTGGCTCAGCTCTTTAATGGGCAGCAGCAGGTAGGTCAGCGGGTTGATGGTGACAATGATGTTGCGCACATTGCGCTTGGCCAGAGCCACCACCGCCCAGGCCACCCAGGGGGCAGACATTACCCCAATGGGGTTGAGGTTGCTTTTAAACGGCCCCAAAATTACTTTGCGCACCACGCAGGGAGCATCGAGTCGTCGCAGGGTCACCAGATCCCCGAGTAGGCGCTTCGACAGCTCATACAGCGGGCTAAAGGCCGGATTGACCTCCGCCTCGGAGGTATTCACCCAAATTTCCTTATTGGCCCGTTGGGAGGAGGTTTCTACGGTGCTGAAAAATACCTCCATCAGTCGCCCGCTGGAGAGAGCGTTGACCTCCAGTGAGGTTGCGATCGCACCCCCGCTGCGATCGCCATGGACATTTAGCCCGTGGTTGATCACTAAAATATCGACCTTGCGCAAGGCTTCTCTCAGATCGGCTTCGGCCCCCGGCTGCCACTGCCAGCTGGCAATACCCTCGGCAAAGACGGCATCGCTGGAGGTTGTCAGGGCAATGGGTTTAGCCTTTTGCCGAGCCAGCTCCTCCAGCAGGGCGCGGCCCAGGGTGCCAGAGGCTCCGGTCACCGCCACCGTCTTGCCCTTTAGCGATACAGCCGTGCCCATGAACTTGTCTAGCAGAGTAAAGTATCCGGCAAAGTAGGCATTGGTATCGTCGAAATGGTGCCGCCAGTGGTACGTGCGGTTGACTAGCCAGTTGCTGGGAATGGTGGTCAGCTCCCCCGGCTCGTGGGTCAAATCCGTGGCCAACAGCCAGCCTTGGGCGCGGGCCAGGGCCGCCGCTAAAAACCCCAAGCTGTACAGCGTACCCAGCCACAGCCCATAGATGCCGGTAGAGATGGCTAACCCAGCGGTGGCTCCAGCCATAACAATGGCCTCGGGGGCATCATTGTACAGCTGAGCCTGGCGGTAGAGGGCTGGGCTAACGGGAGTAAAGTCTTTTTTGTAGGCCCGGTGGTGCCAGTTGTGGAGCCGCATCAGCGGCGGCCAGTAGTGGCTCACCGCATGATAGATGTCTCGGATTACTTCCGCCAGAAAAACGGCCCCAGCCGCCCATAACCCCTGCCAAATCACCGTTTCAAGCGGCATATTTTATCTCACACCAAGTCGGGCAATACACATTCTGACACGACTTGAGGCTGACTGTAGTTTGGCTGCGGTTAGGACACTGCTTCTGCGGTGGGCGGCGCCGCGCCTACGGGGCGAGAGACTTCGATGCCGTTTTGCTCGAGTACCACCGTGGGCTCACTGCCGCGAACATCGATACGCTTAATCAAAACCTGGCCGTTGGCTACGCGCTGGCCAGCCCTGACGTACTGACTACCCGCTGCGGTTTGCACCACAGCAAAATTCTCGTTGCCAATGGTCATTACCCCAGTGACCAGCACGGCCTCAGCCAGGGTGGGCTGGGGGAGCTGGGGCAGCGGGGCCAGGGGAGGAATTGCCGTTGGCTGCCCTGGGGCAGAGGGCTGAGACCCACCGCCACCTGCCCCTGCGCCGGCACCACCGCCGCCGCCAGCATTGCCGCCGCCGCCGCCGCCACCGCCACCGGGAGCGGCAGGACTAGCTGCACCCGCCCCTGGGGCTGTAGCCACGGGGCCAGAGCCAGCCGGGGGGGGCGGTGGCACCACCGGGCGAGCTGGCGGAATGGGTACCACCGCGAAGGGATCGGTGCGATTGTTGTTAATTTGCTGGAGGCGCTCGTTGGGGTCGGTCGACTGGATCAAGTCGGCCCTGGCAATGGGGGATAGCTGAGGCGCTACGGGCACCAGCGGTTCAGCAAACTCTTCCCCAGCGGCCTCTGCTTCGGGCTCCTCTGTGCCGGGGATAGGCACTGACTCCAGGGAGGGATCGTCGGTGGGTACGGTCTCTTCAATGGAGGAGCCGACCTGGCCTGCCCGCTGGGCAATAAAGGCCCCCAAAAAGGGCGTAGACAAAAGCATTGTCCCCAGTCCGGCCAGGCTCATGATGAGACTATTGCGCGCCCACTTGCGGTTCCAAAACTTGATGCAGAAAACCAGCAGGGCAAAGGGCACGAAAAAAGATAACAGGCCCCAGACCGGGCTCACCCTAAACGCGTCTACTAGGCCGATAATGCCGCCCACTGTGGCCAGCAATAAACCTAAAATAAACAGTGCTAAAAACGCGATCGCCCCCATGGCCAAGCCTCCTTGATTCCCAAGCCCATGTTCCCCAACGATAGCTCACTTCTGAAAATGCAGAACGTTCCAAATGGCTATGTTCTAAGCAAGCTTGTCTTCGTCGCCAGAATCCATCAGCACCTGAAGATGTTTGAGGCCCTGCTTGACTCGCCGCGAAACGGTTACAGCGCTAATGCCCATGCGCTCGGCGGTTTCTTTTTGGGTGAGGTCGTACAAAAATACAAATTCCAGCACCTCGCGGGTGCGCTGTTCTAGCTGGTGAAGCGCCTGCTGTAGACGAATTTGGTCTTCCTGGGCCAGCTGAAAACTGCGGTACTTGAGGTCGGGCAGCAGATCGCCCAGGCAAGCCGATTCTTCGTCCTGAACGGGGGCATCGAGGCTGAGCAGCGATCGATTGCGGTTGGCCAGCTTCACCTCTTGCCACTCGGCGGGGGAGATTTCAAGGGCGGCGGCGACTTCGAGGTCGGTGGGGAGCCGACCGAGGCTAACTTGCAGCTGACGAATCACCCGACAGGACTGAGTTTGTAGCGCCTGCCACCGCCGAGGAATCCGCATGGAGGTGCTTTTGTCGCGCAGGTAGTGCTGAATTTCGCCACGAATGTAGGGAATGGCGAAGGAGCTAAAGGCGTAGCCCTTGGTCATATCGAAGCGCTCAATGGCCCGAATGAGGCCCATGCTGCCCACCTGCATGAGGTCGTCAAAGGTTTCGTTAGACTGCTGAAGCCAGCGGTAGGCCTCGCGCCGCACCAGACCAATATTGAGCTGCACCAGCTGATTGCGCAGCTTGAGGTCAGGGTTGGTTTGATAGAGCCGCAGCAGTTCTAACGTGCTGCCCTTAGCTTGGAACCGAGAAGTGGCGACCATGGCGATTTCAGGAAACGTCAAATCCAACCGGAGGAGGCGAGCGCTATGCTAAGCGGCTGGGTAGCCCTGGGTGACGGTGGTGGCGATGGTAGGGCTGACTCTGGCATGTGCCCAAGCCGTAGCCCCAAGTCCTGTCATTTACCGACTCCACCGACGCGAAGAAACCATAGCAGGAAGGATCGTGTGCTCGTGATATCAGCCTAAGGGGGTAACCTCGGTGTCACAATGGCGTAACCACGGATACACCCTAAACTTGTTCCACCAGTATAGAAGCCCCAATGCCGTCGCTGGGCGGCTGGGATGGCTGCGGCCACCCAGCGGGGCTAAAAGCGGCCAACCCAGGGCCAGAAAGGGTGTTGGGGAGGGGGCCAAACCTTGTCATATCAAGGATTTGGCAAAAACTACACCAATGTCTATGAAACTGTAAAATTTTGACAAAGTAAATCGGTTTTTGCGGATAGCGCCGTCCCAAGGCTAAGGTGCGCGGTAGGACATCTTTTAGGATTTCTGTCGGTGACCTCGGTAATAACCCGCAGGTCCTTGGGCGACGGGGCTGGAGCTGTTACATAAGTTTAGACCGATGCCTGAGGCGGACGGTTTAAGGCTGATGGAACGAGTCTGATGCTGGGGGCTGTTTTCTCAGGCTGGGCTCATGTGCGGGATGGCCAGCAATGCCAGAATTGCGGCCTGGGCTAGTTTGTAAGGACAGTTCTATCAGGACAGGTCCACGACCCACCGCAAAGCCGAGGCAGCGGCTGGATGTATCGCCATCGTCCACAGACGGCCATAAAAAACGTCTTAACCCCGATGGCGATGGCTGGACCTACCCAGGATGATCTTTGAGAGGCTGACGCCATGGTTTTTTTTCACTCCCGCCCCGATTGGCAGTTGCCTGTCGCCCGCGTCACGGCTGAACCGGTGTTTTGGCAGCGGCGACGCTTTATGAAGTCGCTGATTGGCGCTGGGGTGGGGTTTGCTGCGGCCTCGGCGGGGGCCTGCCAGCGCTCTAACGCGGTGGATGCTGATCTGATGGCGACCCTGGGAGAGCCCCTGAGTGGGGTGAGGGCCAATACTGCTTTGCCCGACCCTGGCCGGGAGCCAACGCCGCAAATCTACGCCAGCAGCTACAACAACTACTACGAATTTGGCGGCAGCAAAAATATCTGGGCTAGGGCTCAGGCGCTGCCTACCAACCCCTGGAGCCTTGAGGTGACGGGGCTGGTGAAAAATCCAACCACCTACGATCTAGACGATCTGACCCGTCGATTTAGCCTGGAGGAGCGGATCTATCGATTTCGCTGCGTGGAGGCCTGGGCCATGGTGGTGCCCTGGATTGGGTTTCCGATGAAGGAGATGCTGGCGGCGGTGGAGCCGACCGCGGCGGCTAAGTATGTGCGGTTTAGTTCTTACTATGACCCTGAGGTCTGCCCTGGTCCGGGGCTGAGCTTGGCCCGCAATTTGCCCTGGCCCTACGTGGAAGGGTTGACGGTGGCTGAGATGGCTAACGACCTGGCCTTTTTTGCGGTGGGCATCTACGGGCGGACGTTGCCCAAGCAGCACGGAGCGCCGGTGCGCATGGTGGTGCCCTGGAAGTACGGGTTTAAGGGGGCGAAGTCGATTGTAAAGATTGAGTTTGTGGCGGAGCAACCCGCTACCTACTGGAATACGCTGGTGCCCCAGGAGTATGGGTTTGAGGCGAATGTAGACCCCGCGGTACCGCACCCCCGCTGGTCGCAGGCCAAGGAGCGCCTGGTGGGCGAGAGCACGGCGTTGTTTACCTGGGAGGAACAGCCTACGCTGGTCTACAACGGCTATGGCGACTATGTGGCAGGGCTGTATCGCTAGGGCTGGGTGTGGGCTGCTAGGGACTAGGAGGCTAGGGTGCGATCGCAACTCTGATGCTCTCCGCATCCAAATTTTTGCCAATTACCACCAGGCGCGTCTGGCGGACTTCCTCCGGCTGCCAGGGGCGATCAAAAAACGAATCAAACCGCTGACCAACGCCGTGCACCACCAGGCGCATCGCCTTGTTGGGCACGTCCACAAAGCCCTTGATGCGGTAGATCTCTTGGCTAGCGGCCAGATGTTCTAATTGCTGAATGAGCGCCTTGGGCTCAAATCCCCGGCTAAGCACGATGGGAATAGCCACGATCTCATCGTCGTGGTCGTGGTCATGCTCATGGTCGTGGTGGCTAGGGCGGCTGTCGAGGTTGTCCTCCACGGCGGCGTTGAAGCCTAGCAGCAGGTCGGTGCTAACCGGGCTGCCATTGGTTCCACCCAGGCTCAGCACCTTAACAGGCCGAGGCAGTTGCTCAGCCAGCCAGGCCTCGACGCGGGTGCGATCGCCCTCGCTGACCCGATCGACCTTGGTGAGCAGCACCAGATCAGCGCAGTTGAGCTGGTCTTCAAACAGCTCCTCCAGGGGTGTCTCGTGGTCAAGGCTGTCGTCGGCCTGGCGCTGGGCCTCTAGGGCGGGCAGGTCGCCCACCAGATCGCCTGCGGCCAGCGCCTCACAGTCAACCAGGGTAACCACGCTATCAACGGTGGCGGCGGTGCGAATCTCAGGCCAGCGAAAGGCCTGTACCAGCGGCTTGGGTAACGCTAACCCCGAGGTCTCAATCACAATGCAGTCGATTTGCTCACGGCGGGCAATGAGGGCCTGCATGGTGGGCAAAAACTCCTCCTGCACCGTGCAGCAGAGGCAGCCGTTGGTGAGCTCAAGAATGTTGCTCTCCGGCGCATCCTCTTCGTCGCACACCTGGCAGCTGCGCAGCAGATCTCCATCGATGCCCACTTCCCCAAACTCGTTGACCAAAACCGCAATGCGCCGCCCCTCAGGGTTTTGCAGCAGCTGACGGATTAGGGTAGTTTTACCCGCCCCGAGAAAGCCGGTAACGATAGTGACTGGAATTTTATGCATAGCCTTCAAAATTCGCCGACCCTCAACCTAGCACGGCGGTGCCTGGGGAAAGCGACCAGTTTCATCCAGGCTGGCTGTGAGACAGGGCTAGTCAGCATCGCCAACCCGCCGATGATTAACCTCGCCAAAGATGGCGCTGGGGTGGCAATAGTACTTAAATTCCAGCAGATTAAAAAATGGATCCTGCAAAA
The DNA here is from genome assembly GCA_035466075.1 of Nodosilinea sp. Classification (GTDB taxonomy): domain Bacteria; phylum Cyanobacteriota; class Cyanobacteriia; order Phormidesmidales; family Phormidesmidaceae; genus Nodosilinea. Next base: position 12,723 of record DATIVG010000131.1, read on the forward strand.
AGAAGGTGCGATGTTCCAGGGGGCTATTGGTAAAGCGCCGCTTCTCGCCCTGGTAGAAGGTGAGCTGATGCTCATGGGCTCGGTGCAGTAGGGTTTCCCAATCGGCCTCAGCCAAAAATACCAGGCCAAAATGCCGGGGATAGATGCCCCGTTGGGGAATAATGTCAGCGGCGGTGTGGGCCACCAGCTGATGGCCATAGAGATTGAGAATGAGAGAGCTGGCGGTTTCACGGCCTGGCTCGCAGCCTAGCCCCCCAACGTAGAAAGCCTTAGCCGTGGGGATATCGGCAACGGGAAAAGCCAGGTGAAAGAGAACATCGGTAGGCATGGGGGTAGCGGGGCGGACCAATAGGGTGAATAGCGAGCTGAGCCCCTAACGCGGCTGAGCCGTCCAGGTGACTGGGGCCGTCCCATGGGTGGGACGTTAAGCTACTGGATCCTGGTTGAGGCGATAATGGGGTGATCGACGGCGCTCAGCAAGGCTTTCAGGGCGGTATCTTCGGCCTCGCTAATCTGCTGATCGATCAGCGCGATGTTGATAGCCTTAGACAGCACAAAGGCCGCCACCTCGGGCTCTAGCTGCTCGACCAAAAGCTCCATGGGCATCGGTGCCTTGAGCGCGGTTTGAATTCCCTGCAGCATGGCTCCATCCATGTCCATGGCGGCTAGGCGCAGGCGCAGGGTGGGCCAGTCCTCGAGGGGGTCTTGCCCGCTGGCGTGAAGAATGGAGGCGAGCAGCCGCTGCACCTTACTCTGCTGGGCGGCGGGCATGGCGGCGTAGGTGAGGGTGTCTTCGGTGGGAGCAGCGTTGGTGTCGCGGTTGAGGTTGTCGAGAATTTGCTGCCACTCGGCCTCCGTGCACTGCTCGGGCTTGCCCACGCAGAGCGAAACCTGAATGCGGTTACCCGTGGTCTGTAGCTGCGTGACCTCGGCATGGATACCCAGATAGCCCAGCCACTGCGAGACCATGCCGACCAGTTTGCCGCTGGCGGACTGTGCCTGGGCTAGCATTTGCACCTGGGTACGTACCAGGGGGCGAACGAGCTGTACAAGCATAGGGCTGTCCTCAGTACCGGTTTGATCTTACACAACCCTGCTGCCCTGGACGGTAGTGCAGTATGCCGTTGGGCCACGGGGGTAGAGGGAGCCCTGTGGGGGGTGGCAGTCACTCCCTAGCTGACCGGGCCGAGCCGATCGAGGGGCCAAAACCGCAGCCGCGCCCGACCGATGATATTGCCCTGGGGCAGACCGCCCCACACGTGGGAATCATTGCTGTCGTTGCGGTTATCGCCCATCACAAACACCTGCCCGGCGGGCACCGTCACCGGCTCTAGGGTGTAGGCGGGGGGCTCTAGAATGTAGGGCTCCTGTAGCGGTTCGCCATCGACCCAGACCTGCCCCTGCATCACCTGTACCCTCTGCCCCGGTTCGCCAATCACTCGCTTGATAAAGGCCTGGCGCGGTTCGTAACCGAGCCGAGTGAGCTGGGGCGGCGGAAAAAACACCACAATGTCACCCCGGTGGGGCGGCTGCCAGCGGTAGCTCACTTTCTCCACCAGCAGGCGATCGCCAATGTGCAGGGTCGGATCCATGGAATTGGATGGAATATAGCGGGGCTCAGCGATCAGTACCCGCACCGTGAGCGCCACGGCCAGGGCTAGGGTGAGAATGCGCACGTTGCCCCACTGCCCGGTCCACAGCGCCCGCCACCGTCCTGCAGTTGTTAAACTCGCTGGAGCCTGGTCGCCTTCTGCATCTGGGAGAGGGGGAGTTGCCTGGGAGGACTCGGGGAGCTTAGGGTTCATAGACATGCAATATCAATAAAAGTCGGGCCTAGTGCCAAAGTAAGTAGGAAGAGGCAATTAAATATAGAACCTGCGTAGGATGGGCAAAGCATCGCGTGCCCATCCTACGTTTAATTACACCTATCCACTTACCTTGGGCAGCCAGAAAATGACCCTGGCCTGGCCTAGAAGCGAAACTCAAGCACCGCGCCGGTATTTTCGTTGAACTGCTCATAGCTAGTGGTGCCCCGCAGCGTAATTTGGTCGGTAACGCGGTAGCGCACGCTAAACACCGCCGGTGTGACGTTGGTAAATACCTTCTGTACCGATACCGAAATATTGGGTGAGAAGTTAAAGCCCACTTCGCCGCCAATGTCGATGGCGCCCCCCTGCTGCCCCCCTGGCGGCGAAGCGGAAAACAGCCGCAGGTCGGTACGCTCAAGCCCTGCCCCCAAAAGGTTTTGCAGGTTGTTGAGCAGGGCCGACCCGGCAAAGGCCAGCAGCCCCTGGAAACCATCGCCGCCGCCTGAGACGCTGCCCAGGGTTGATTCGAGGGCGGCCAAAAAGCCGCCGCTGATCAGCGCCACGATTTCGCCCTCTGACCGGGGTGGGGTGCTGGAGAGCTCGACCCCCTGGAGGTTGACCACTCGGCTGGCGCGACCGTTGACGCTGGCGCGAATGCGCACAGTTTGTACGCCCGCCTGGGTGAGACCCAGCTGGTCAATTCGGGAGACGCTGATCTCGTTGCGTTGGAAGGGTGTTGCCACCGCCAGGGCGTTGCCCGCGGCGGCACTGTCTGGGACAGCGGCGGAAAGGTCGGCCACCAGATAGGGGTCAATGGTTTCGTCTAAATCGCTGAACTCGGCGTAGTTTTCGTTGCCGGTGAGTCGGAACTCGGTGGTGAGCAGGTTGATGCGGCCCGAGGGCAGGTTGATGCGGCCATTGGGCTTAATGTTGGGGGCGGCGCCGACGAGGTCGAGACTTCCTTCAGCCCGCACATCCACGATGCCTGGAATGGCCAGCCGCACGTTGTCGGCCAGGGTGAGCTGAAAGTCTTCTAGCACCGGCGGAATAGGCTGAAAGATGCTCGGCTCTTGGCTGGAGGCAAAGCTGGCGGTAGCCCCTCCCGCATTGGCATCGGGTAAGGTGAGCAATCCGTTGGACAGCCGCACTTCTCCGTAGACCAGGGGCGGCAGCAGAAATACACTGCCGTCGACCATGACGTTGCCATCCACCTGCCCTCGGTAGGTGCCGGCGGGGCTACGCAGGTCTAGGGCAATGGTGTCGAGCCGGAGATTAAAGCGATCGTCTGGGGGCGCTGCTCCGGGCGCGTCGTCAGGGGCGAGGGCGCTGCTGTCGTTAAACAGCCCCGGTGCGAGGTCTTGAACCGAGGGCAAGAGGGTGAGTTTGCCCTGGGCCACCACCTCGCCTTCGCTAAAGTCGCCGCGCAGGTTTTGAAAATCGAGGGCGAGGCCGTTGGCATACACGGAGCTGGCCAGGCCGCTGGCGCTCCCCTCCACCACCTGAATACTGCCCTGGATGTTGGTAAGGGGCTCGGGTAGGCTGCGGGCGCTGATGGTGACCCCCTCAAAGTTGGCGGCCCCGGTGACGTTGAGGCTGGTCAGAGCCTCCTGGACGGATTTGTTGATGGGCCAGCGGCCTTGAACGGCCAGGTTGAGGTTGGCGGTGCCCGATTCCCAGGCGATGGCCTGGGTAAATAGGTTGACCAGGGCAAAGCCCTCGTCGCGCATGCGCAGGTCAATGTTGACCTCGTCAGAGGAGGGCCGCTGGGTGACGCCGGGCAGGGTCAAGGGGACGCTGGCCACCAGGAGCAGGGGGTCAACCTGCTCGCGAATGGCGACCCGGCTGAGGAGATTGAGACGGGCTTCCTGGTAGCTGAAGTTGGCAGCGGCCAGGTCGATGGTATTGCGGTTGATGGTGGCTTCGTTGATGGAGAGCCGCCCCCGTACCTGGGGATCGCTCAGACTGCCGGTGAGGGTAGCGCCCAGATTCATCAGGCCGTCGAGGTTGCTGGGCAGGCGCAGGGGCTGACGGACGGCATTGATGGGCACGTCGCTGACCTCAAGGCGGAGGGTGCGCGCTACGTCGTCATCGGGGTCGAAGCTAAATTCGCCGTTGAGGGTGGCCAGGGCCACGCCCTGCTCGGTGGTGTCTGAAAAATCAGCGAAATTGGAGCGCAGGCTGACGGGGTTGAGCTGAAGGACGCTGTCTTCGTAGCGGCCCTGGGCAATCACTTCGTCGATGCGATAGACGCTGCCGTTGGTGCCGTCGGGATCGCCCCAGACCCAGTCGGCCCCGGCCAGGTTGAAGGTGACGTCGAGCCCCTGGGGTACGGTGCCGTTGGCGGTGACTCGACCCGAGAAGCTGCCCACAAATTCTTCGAGGGGGGGAAGGGGGGCGGCCTCGGCCTCGGCGGCGAGACGATCCTGGAGCTCCTGGATTTCGGCCAGGCGGCGCAGCTGGTCGAGCAAGCTGGCGGTGCGATCGCCCACTGGATTGACGCTGTCGAGGGAGGCGATGTCGGCCTCGGTGGCGGGGCGAAACCACTCGGGCGGGCGCAGCAGGCTGAGGCGAAAGTCGGCCCGCTCGAAGATCAGCAAGGTCTGAAGGATTTCTTGAATCTGGCCGTTGTCGACGACCAGTTCGCCGTTGAGCTGAGGGCGATCGCCCAGGGTATAGGTGCCGCTAGCCAGGTAGCGGCTCAGCCCTGAGGCCGACTCCAGGACGCCGCCCACCAGGCTGACTACGTTGTTGGCGTAGGTGACGGTGCCCTGCAGCTGGCCGTAGCGGGTGATTTCCTCCGGTGGGGTGGGGTCGTCGGGGCTGCTGGCTACGGTTTCGGAGGGCAGGCTGAGATAGCCAATCGTGGGATCCTGGACGTTAAAGGTGGCTCGCAGGGTGGGCTGACTGAGGTTGGCGACGATCTCGGCGGAGGTAATCAGGCCGCCGACGGTGCCGATGCCGTTGACCTCTGACTGGGGCAGTCGGAGGTCGCTGAGGGGGAGGTTGGCCACGGTGGCGTAGAGATTGTCGCCCTGGATGGAACCCTGGGCCAGGGCCTGGCCGCCGCGCACCTCGAAGACCAGGTTGCGGCCCTGGCTTTGGGCGCCCTGGGTGGCCACGTAGACGCGATCGCTACCGCCGGTGAGATCGATGGCCAGGGGGCCGCCCTGGGCGTAGGTGACCGGGCCGCTGAGGGGGGAAGCAAAGGCCAGATCGCCGGCGGTGAGACCGACTAGGGAGGCTTCGCCGTTGAGGGCTAGGGCCCCTGGACGACCACGCAGGCGGCCCTGGAAGAAGGCGTTGCCCTGGAGGGGAATGACCTGGGGAATGGGCAGGGCGGCGAGATTAAAGCCGTTGGCGTTGAGATTGAGATCGAGGTTGGCAATGGCCGGACTGCCGGGGCCGCTGAGCAGGGGGGTGACAAAGCCGTTGGCGCTGACCCCGGCGGTGCTGGCTTGCTGCACCAGGATCGACTGACCGTTCCAGGCCAGGTCGGCGGTGAGGGGCGATCGCACCTCGGCCAGCTGGGGGGCGCGCCCGGCGGCGGTGGCCAGCCCGTCGGACAGCTGCACCTGACCCTGGCCCCTGACCCCGGCCAGGGTCAGGTTGTCGGTGCTGCCGGTGAAGCGAAACTGACCGCCCGCGGTGCCCTGAAGATCGGGGGCAAAGGCCTGGAGCTGTAGATCGCTGCCCTGGACATTGGCGGTCCACTGGCCCTGGGCCAGGTTGGCCTGGGTGAGTACGGTGCCACCAGCCAGTGCGATCGCACCCTGCCCCTGCCCCCGCATGCCCGCCAAAATCGGGGCTTGCAGGCTGCCCGCCAGCTGCGCGCTGCCGGTGGCTACGCCGTCTACTCCCGCCCCCAACTGCCGAAGCTGGACCTGCTGGGCCCGCAGGTCGGCGGTCCACTGGCCGTTGGCCAGGGTGCCCTGGCCCGCCACAGTACCCCCGCCCACCTGAACAAACGTGTCGGTAAAGCGCAGGGTGCGGCCCTCCAGGCGCAGATCGCCCCGGGCCGGGTAATCCCCGGCGGGGGCCCGCCAGCTGGCATTGCCGGTGAGCTGATTGACCGGGCCCGCCACCGTGGCCTCAAAAAAGACCGGCCCCAGGGTGACCTGGCTCGACAGCCCGTAGGCCTGGGCCAGCGCATCGGCGGGGACGCGATCGCCGGTTAGGGCCAGCGACAGCTGGCCGGGCCGACCAAAGGTAAACTGACCGTTACCCCGGAGACTGCCCCCGGCCTCGGGCACCGCCAGCACCTCCTCGATCACCAGGTTGGGAGCCCGCAGGGTGCCCCGGGCCCGCACCTCAGCAAACGCCACCTGGTCGATGGTGATCGACTCCTGGGACACCAGCTCAGTGGCTATCACCGGCTTGCCCAGGGCCCCGGTCATCGTGACCTCGGCCACAAAGGTGCCGCTGGTCTCCACCGGCAGCGTGGTTTCCAATAGCTCCGCCGCCTGGGCCGCCGTGAACGGATTGATCTGGCCGCTGAGATTGTAGCCCTCGTCAAAGTCGAGGCTGCCCCCGGCCCTGGCGGTGAGCTCACCCATGCTGGCGGTGACCGACTCAAACTCAAAGGTTCGACCGCGAAAGCGCACGTCGCCCTGGAGGTTTTCGAGCGGCTCGGGCAGAGTAGCCCCGGTCACCGTGGCCTCGCTTACCCTGGCCGTGCCCGTAAAGGCGGGCGAGTCTTCGCCGCCAAGTGCCATATCGATGCTGCCGCTGACCAGACCGGTGGGAAACTGCACCGGCAGCGGCCCCCCCCTCAAAAAAGACTCCACCATGGGCATGATGTCGGTGGCTTCCACCGCGCTTGCCCTGAGGTTGAGCTGCCCCTGAAAGCCACCGTCGGTGCTGTCGAGGCCAGCGGCCCAGGCCGGAGGGGCGGGCAGCACCAGGCTTTGAAGCAGCTGGGGGGGAATCCAGGCCAAAAATCCAGGCATGGCTGGGCTGCCTGTTTCTGTTTCTGGTTCTGTTTCTGGGCCTGGATCGGCTGGGGTCGGCAGCTGAATCGCCCCCTTCAGGGTGAGGTCGCCCCCCTTGACCGAGGTGCCCTGGAGGGTCAAGTCAATGCGCTGGGCGGGGCGGCGGTCGATGGCTAGCCCCTCGGGCTCCACCTCCAGCTCGACCTCGCTGACATCTCCCCGGCCCTGCACATCGACCAGGGCAATTTCTGGACGGTCACTGGCACCCGTGCCGTAGGGTCGCATCGTCAATTGGCCGTCGCTGAGGCGCACCATGCCCACCTGAACCTCGATAAAGGGATCGCGGTCGGGGTCATCCTCGGGAAGGTCGAGGTCGATGGCGATCCACTCTCCGTCGGCGGTCTGCTCCAGGTAGGCGTCAATGCCCTCCAGGTGAATGGCCAGCCGCACCTCGCGGCGCAGCAAATCTAAGGGGTTAAAGCGAATTTCGATCGCCTCGACCGACAGCGTATCGGGGTCGGTGGCGGTGGGCGGCAGCGTCGATGGCCCCACCCGCAGGCCGGTGGGCCCCAGGCGCTCCAGGGGGCCCAGCTCCACCGGGCGATCGAGCACATCTGAAAGCTGGGTTGAGAGCCAGGGCATCAGGTTGTCGCGGCTCCACAGCCAGCCGCCGATGGCGGCAGCCCCGCCGACGGCCAGCAGCCCCGACCCCAGCAGCAGCCCCACGGCCAGCCAGCGCCGACTGCGAACCCGCAGGCCTGCCTCTGGCTGGCCTGCCTCTCCTGACTCTTCCGGCTGGTCTGACTCTGGTTCTTGGGGAGAGGTCATACCCGGTTACGCCATCGCAGAACACCCAACATAGTAATGAACTCCCTGGTTTCTGCCTACCACCTGCAACGAACTTAATTTTGGGGTGGGCTCATCGACTGCCCTGGGCAACGCGCGCGCGGCGCGCGACCCGACTCGGCCCCCCTCGTTGTTGAGATGGCCAAAACGGGCGCTGGGATTGGTGGAGGCCTGGGCCGGGGGAGGCTCCCGTGACATCGCGATCGGGTCTGGGGCCCTGACGACCCGACGGCAGCCCACCGAGGGCACAGACGATTGCCGTCGCCCCTTTGTTCACGCTGCGGTGGCCCGGTACAGTAAACAGATAACGCCGTTTTTGAGGCCTGGCTATGGTGGTGTATGTGTTGCTGTTTAACGCCCGCACCGACAACGAGGGAATTCATACTCTCAGCATTGATGGGCAGGATCTGGTGCTGATGTTTGAGCAGGAGGACGATGCCACCCGCTATGCTCTGCTGCTGGAAGCCCAGGATTTTCCGGAGGCTACGGTGGAAGGCCTGGAGCAGGAGGAGGTGGAGGAATTTTGCGCCTCGGCTGGCTACGGGTGTCGGCTGATTCCGGAAGGAGCCCTGGCGGTACCCCCCGAGCAAGCTGTTGAGCAGACCACCTGGAGCCCCGACCAGCAGCCGGGGCTGTCCCCAGAGCCGGAGGAGACGCTGCCCTCGACCGACGAGCTCGATCGATTGCGGCAGCAGCTGGAGAAACTTTTGTAGAGTCGATCGGCCATGGCATTACCCCTGTCAGCATTGATTGCCCAGGCCCGCCAGGGCGATGCCCAAGCCATTGCCCTGCTGTTGACCCGGTCACTGGCCGCCCACCGGATTGTGGCCAGCGGTCAGCGGCGGGGGGCTGAGCTGCTGCTGTCTCTGGAGGCGGAGCAAGCCATTCCCCAGGAGCCGATGGTGCTCCACATCCGCCGGGGGTTGCGGCGGCTGGGGCTGACTGGCCCGGTGGAGCGGGTCTGGGTGGTGGGGCGACGGGTGGGGCAGGGGGCTGCCGACTGGCAGGTTGGTTTTGGCCTCAACCATGGTCTGCCTGATGGTCTCACCGATGCGCCACCGCCCAATGCGCCGCCGACCGACGGGCCGCCGCCCAGTGCGCCGCTGACCGACGGGCCGCCGCCCAGTGCGCCGCTGACCGACGGGCCGCCGCCTGACAGGGCGGGCCTAGGCTCAGAGCGGGAACCCGCCTCCCCACCGGCCCCGGCGGCGCTGCCCGCTGGGCCAGGGGCTCCGCCAAGGGCGGAGCTGTCCGATGGGCCGGAGGCCTCACCGGGGGAGCCCTATCTGTCGGAGACGGCGCTGGCGACGCTGGTGCAGCTGGTGCCGTTGTTTAGCTATCTGATGGTGGGTAGCCAGTGGTGGAGCGGGTGGCCGCTGTTTTGGGGTGGGTCGTTTGTTTTGCCCTGGCGGGTGGTGGCCCCCCTGGTGCTGGTGCTGGCCCAGGGCGCGGGGACCGGCAGCGCTGCCCTGCGGCAGCAGGCTAAGGCGGCGCTAAATTTTCAGCTGACCATGATGCTGGCCTGGCTGGTGACCATAGCGCTGATGTTTGTGTTGGTGGGGTTTTTGCTGGTGGTGCCCCTGGCGCTGCTGGAGGTGGTGAGCTGCGTGGTGGCGGCGGTGCGGGCGGCGGAGGGCAAGCCGGTGCGCTACTGGGGGGCGATTCGGTTTGTGCGCTAGGGGCTCAATCCTCTACATTGGCGGGAGTGTTTGTTGTCGCCCAGGGTGTTGCTGTGTCTGCTTCTGTTTTTGACGATCCGGCCGATCGGGGCTATCTGCTGACGGAGCAGGCCAACCCCCGCAGTGCCCAGCTCGACCGGCTCAGCGCTCTGGAACTGGTGGATTTGTTTAACCGGGAGGATGAGCGCACCTTGGCGGCGATTGCCGGGGCGCGCCAGGAGCTGGCGGCGGCGATTGAGGCGACGGCGCTGGCCCTGGGCCAGGGGGGGCGGCTGTTTTATGTGGGGGCGGGCACCAGCGGCCGCCTGGGGGTGCTGGATGCGGCGGAGTGCCCGCCCACGTTTTGCACGCCCCCGGAGCTGGTGCAGGGCATTATTGCCGGGGGCGCGGGGGCGCTGGTGAAAAGCTCGGAGGGGCTGGAGGACATTGCTGAGGACGGGGCGGCCGCGATCGCAGCCCGCCACATCCAGCCCAACGATGTGGTGGTAGGCATTACCGCCGGGGGCACCACCCCCTACGTGCGAGGTGCGATCGCGGCCGCCCGCCAGCGGGGAGCGACCACGGTTTTTATGGCCTGTGTCCCCGCCGACCAGGCCCCAATTGAGGTCGATATTGACATTCGCCTGCCGGTGGGGCCGGAGCTGCTGGCGGGCTCCACCCGGCTAAAGGCGGGCACCGTCACCAAGATGGCCCTCAACATTCTCTCGACGGGGGTAATGGTGCAGCTGGGCAAGGTCTACGGCAACCGTATGGTCGATGTGGCGGTGACCAATACCAAACTGCGCGATCGCGCCCTGCGCATTCTCTGCGACCTCACCGATCTCGACCGCGACGGGGCAGCGGCCCTGCTCGACCAGAGCGGTCAGCAGGTCAAACTGGCGCTGATGATGCACCTGGGCCGCCTCACGGCCGAGGCCGCCGCCCAGCGGCTATCCCAGCACCAGGGCAACCTCGGCGCGGCGCTGCGGGCCGAATAACACCTAAACTCGCGCCGGTAGCTCCGAGTAGGGGGGCTCGGCCCCATCTAGCCAGGCCCGGTCGAGGCAAGCCCCTGCTAGCTGGGTGAGGGTGAGGTTGGCCCCGCGCAGGTTGGCCCCGGTGAGGTCAGCGCCGGTGAGGTCGGCGCCGGTGAGGTCGGCGCCGGTGAGGTTGGCATAGCTGAGGTTGGCCTGGCGTAGATCGGCCTCGCTCAGGGTGGCGCGGTGCAGGGTGGCCAGGCGCAGGTCGGCTCCGGTGAGGTCGGCCCCGGTAAAGTCGGCCTCGCTGAGTTCGGCGCGAATCAGCACCGTGCGGGCCAGCGCCGCCCCGGCCAGGTTGGCGCTCTCCAGGTTGGCCCGCCACAGGTTGCAGCCGCTCAGGTTGGCCTCGGCCAGCACCGCCCGGTGCAGGTTGACCGACACCAGATTGGCCTGGGCCAGGTTGATGCCGGGCAGGTGCAGCCCCGCCAGCCAGGCCTCGTGGCAGTCTAGGCGGCTAAAGTCTCGGCGTCCGGCGGCGTAGAGGTCTAGCACCTGGGTCGTCGTCATGGTGATGGATTGAACATCCATAGACTGCATTTCATCCATCAGACAATACTCCATGCTGGCGATCTGCCCTGGCAGGCCGCAATTTCAGACGGCTCAGCGAGAAAATGTTCGAAATATTTCGACACATTACTTAACAATTTGCTCTTGTTAAGTAATGTAACAATTTCCCCGGCCCCTGACAAGCGCTGCCGGGTGACCGGGCGCTGGGCCGCCCTGAGCTTGAATTTTTGATGGTTTCTGCGTTTGTTGGGAACAGATCTGGGGCTAACCCGCCGGGGTGGCGCTCCGCTGTTGCTGGGGACTGGGCTATGATTTTTCGCCGTCGATGGGCTCTGTCGAGGTCGCCGGGGGACTCTGAATCTAAGCGATCTGCTGCATGTGCTGGCCCCAGGGGGTGATGGTGGGGTTTTGGGAGTAGGGGAGTGGGGGAGTGGGAGAGTAAGGGGGTAGGGGAGTTGGGGGAGTGGGGAGAAGTTTTGGGTTTTGGGTTTTACTCG
>DATIVG010000132.1:0-2704 GCA_035466075.1 Nodosilinea sp.
GTGGGCCACCAGCCACTGGTCGATGTCGGCCCCGCCCAGGTTTTCGCCCGCCTTGGCCAGCACGCGGGCCACTTCGGGCTTTTGGGCGCTGGTCTGCGCGGCCCCCTGGCCCCGCCACTTGAGCAAAAAGCCCACCGGCGGTTTTTGGGCCGGGGCTACCAGCCGCACCAGCGACCAGTCGAGGGTGCCGCCGCCAAAGTCGAGCACCAGCAGGGTTTGCTCGCCGCTCAGCCCGTAGCCCAGGGCGGCGGCGGTGGGCTCGTCGAGCAGCCGCACTTCTTTGAAATCGAGCGAGGCGGCCACCTCGCTGAGCCACAGGCGGTAGGCCTCAAAGCTATCCACCGGCACCGTCAGCACCAGGCTGTCGTCGTCGCCGGCCACCTGGCGCACCTGGGTAAGTAGCGATCGCAGGTACCATTCCCCCAGCTGCTCAAAGGTGAGCGAAACCCCGTCGATATCGGGCAAAAAGCCCTGGAGCGAGGCGCCAATGCCGCGCTTAACATTGGCAAAAAAGCGGGGGTCGCTGGCTATGTTAAGGCCGCGATCGCACACCGCCTGGCCCACCACCACCCCACCGGCCTCGGGCCGCTCCACATAGATCAAACTCGGCACCAGGGGCGGCACCGCCGCCAAACTCAGGCTCAAGCCCGGCAGCGCCACCGTCTCAGGGCAGTCAGAAACCGGGTTCCAGCGAGCGACGACGGTGTTGCTCGTGCCAAAATCAACCGCTATGGCCATGGGTTCACATCAGGGTTCTATCACGGCAATGCTACCCATCCTACCGGCCAGCCGCTAGATCACTCATGCTCCACCGGTGCCCGCCGAGACTTGGGCCAGGAGCGCACCATCACCACCACCAGCGTGATCACCGTCAGCGGAATCACAAACATCAGCATCACCTGGCTAAACAGCCCCAGGCCGTCGTGGGAGGCCGCCCGCAAAATCAGGTAGGCCGCGTAGGCCCCGTAGTAGCCGACAAACAACAACCCCTCCCAGCGCGAGATCACATTGCCAGTCAGAAAAATGGGCAGACAGGCCACCGCCACCGCCAGCATAATCGGCAGGTCAAAGTGCAGCACCGAGTAGGGAATCGCCACCCCGGCCCCCGAGGTCAACGCCGTTACCCCCAGCACCGTCAACACGTTGAAGATATTGCTGCCCACCACATTGCCCACGGCAATGTCGCCCTCGCCGCGAAAGGTCGCCACCGCCGACGTCGCCAACTCCGGCAGCGACGTCCCCGCCGCCACAATCGTCAGGCCAATCACCAGCTGGCTCACCCCCAGCGATTCCGCAATGCTCACCGCCCCCGTGATAAACAGCCGCGACCCCGTCACCAGCGTTGCCAGCCCCACCGCAATGTAGGCTAGGTTAATCGCCCAGGTCCAGCGGCTGACCGGGGTAGGGCCATATTCGCGTTCATACTCCGACTGCACCGCGGCATTGGTTTCCTTGCGGCTTTGGTAGACCAAAAACAGCGTGTACACCACGCCCCCCACCAACAGAATGATGCCATCGCTGGGCTGGAGCAATCGGTCAAGCGAAAACAGCATCAACAGCCCCGAAATGCCCACCATAATCGGCACATCAAGCCGCACCAGCTGCTGGGCCACCGGCAGCGGCGACACCAGCGCCGACAGCCCCAAAATCACCAGCACGTTAAAAATATTGCTGCCAATCACATTGCCCAGGGCGATATCGCCCTGCCCCGACAGGCTAGACTGTACGCTCACCGCCATTTCCGGGGCGCTGGTGCCGTAGGCCACAATGGTAAGACCAATAATCAACGGCGAAATACCGAGCAGCGACGCTAGTTTAGAGGCTCCCCGCACCAGGGCCTCGGCCCCCACCAGCAGCAGCCCTCCACCGACAACTAACAACAGGATGGCAACAGTCATACTCGATAGCTCACTCGGTAAACGGTCTACTACACAGGCCTCTACACCCGGCCCAAAACGTTCATTTCCCCAGGCCAATAGGTCATGACCAAGGGATTGCATACCATCTGATCACAGTAGCGCTTTTTCAGTATGTCTGATTCTGATCCATCCCTGGGGCAGCCCCTCGCCCCCTGGCGTAGCCCCCTGGCCCGCGCCCTCCACCGCAACCGCAGCCGTCCCTACAGCCGCTACTTTCAGCTCGCCACCCTGACCGCCGCTGGCCGCCCGGCCAACCGCACCGTGGTGTTTCGCGGCTGGCTGCCCGACTCCAATACCCTCACCCTGGTGACCGACCAGCGCAGTGCCAAGGTGGCCGACATCGCCGCCCACCCCTGGGCCGAGGCCTGCTGGTACTTCACCCACACCCGCGAGCAGTTTCGCCTGGCGGGCCCCATTCAGGTGGTCAACGCGGGCAATGCCAGCCTGGCCCAGGCCCGCCAAACTGCCTGGGAGGCCCTCTCCGATCAGGCCCGCCAGCAGTTTTACTGGCCCCACCCGGCCCAGCCGCGCCTTGCCGAGGCCGATTTTTCTCCCCGCGCTGTTGAGGCAGCGCCTCCGCCAGAGTTTTGTCTGGTGCTGCTCACTCCACAGCAGGTTGACCACCTGGAGCTGCGCGGCGACCCCCAAACCCGCACCCTCTACGAGCACCTAGCGGACGGCTCCTGGCAGGCTCAATCCGTCAACCCCTAGCCCACCGGTTGACCAGCTCGCTGAAGATGGGTTAACGACCAGTCGCCAAACTGAGGTAGCTGGCTAATAGCCAG
>DATIVG010000133.1:0-2717 GCA_035466075.1 Nodosilinea sp.
ATGCCGCCACCGCCGACGGCCTCAGCACCCCCGAAAACCGCGACATTCTCACCACCATCGATCAAACCCAGAGCCGCATTGCCGCTCTAGAGCAAGAAAACCAAACCATTCGCAGCCAGTACGACTCGACCCTGCTGGAGCAGATCGCTGGCCAGCCCGCGAACCAGTCGATCAACCAGGTGGCGGCGGCCCAGGCCCGAGCCACCCTGGAGCGCAACCAGGCCAGCATTGCCACGCTCAAGCAGCAGCTGAGTACCCTGCAAACCCAGCTGGCCCAAACCCCGGCCAGCCAGCAGTTTCTTGCCCTGCTCAACAACGACGGGCAGTTTCAGCAGCTCGATCGCCAGTTTCAGCGGGCCTCGTTTTGGTACCCCACGGTGCAGCTGCTGTTTCAGGCTCTGTTTTTGCTGCCGCTGGTGGGGCTAGCCTGGTGGGTCTACCGCACCGCCGAGCGCCGGGGCTACGGGCTGGTGGCGCTGCAGAGCTGGCACCTGCTGGTGATTTTCTGCATTCCCCTGGTGATCAAAATCTTTGCGGTGCTGCAATTTGGGGCGCTGTTTAGCTGGCTGTCGCAGGTGGTGGTGGCGCTGCTGGGGGGGCTGCTGTTTCTGATCAACTACCTTTACATTTTGCTGGTGCCCCTGGTGGGCTACGGCATCATCAAGTTTGTGCAAAAGGTGGTGCTCAACCCCCGCCTGCAGGTGGCGGGGCGGGTGCAAAACCAGCAGTGCATTCGCTGCGCCAAAAAGCTGCGCCCCGGCGACACCCACTGCCCCCACTGCGGCTACCACCAGGATGTCGAGTGCGACCATTGCCACCAGCCCACCTATAAATATCTGCCCTACTGCCGCCACTGCGGTACGGCTCAGAACGGCGAGCTGTAACCGCCGGGGCCGCCAACCGGCTAAAAAAGCCTAAAAAAATGGTCTCTGGCTGACGGGCCGGAGACCAAGATTTTGATCAATTTAGAGTAATGCGTTATGGGCGGTAAGCGAATAGCCTGATCGGCCAGCAGATTCCAGTAAGAGCCAGCAGCCTTAGGCCTTACGGGAGTAGTACTCAACCACCAGCAGTTCATTGATGTTGAGGGCCACCCATTCGCGCTCGATGATGCCGTTGACCTTGGCGGTGAGCTTGGCTTTGTCGAGTTCGAGGTGGGCGGGCACGTTGGCCAGACCGGGAAACTCCAGGTTGGCTTCAACCAATTTCTTGGAGGCGTCGCGATCGCGCACGGTGATCACATCGCCGGGGCGACACTGGTAGCTGGGAATGGACACTACGCGGCCGTTGACGCAGATGTGGCCGTGGTTGACCACCTGCCGCGCCGAGGGAATGGTAGGCCCAAAGCCCAGGCGAAAGACGGTGTTGTCGAGCCGCATTTCGAGCAGTTGCAGAATGACCAGCCCGGTCGAGCCCCCGGCCCGACGAGCCTTCTTCACGTAGCGAAGCAGCTGCTTCTCGGTGAGGCCGTAGTTGAAGCGCAGCTTTTGCTTCTCTTCGAGCCGCACTGCGTATTCAGATTTTTTCTTGCGGTCTTGGCCGTGCTGCCCCGGCGGATATGCCTTGCGGGGGGATTTGCGGGACAGACCCGGTAGCTCACCCAGGCGGCGGACAACCCGCAGGCGAGCGCCTCTGTATCGCGCCATAAACGTTTACTCTCCGAACAATTTCCAAAGATTCTAATCTTAGCGCCAATCTGCCCTAGAGGCAATGCTGAAGTTTAGAGATTGGTGGGCCCAGCAGCGGCCAGTTGCCTGAGAGGCCCAGCCCCGATAGGCTCAATGCCACCACCACCGGTAGATTTAGCGCCATCGGGCTCTCGACACCCCCAGCCTCAACCACCCACCTAACAGTCCCTCACGCCCACCCTACGGGAAGCCGCTCCCCAACTCCATCACTCCCCAACTCCATCAATGCTCGCTCAGGCGACGCAGGAAGGATTTGAGCCGGTCGCTGCTGGGGTTGGCAAATACCTGGGCGGGGTTGCCTTCTTCTTCGATGATGCCGTCGTTAAAAAACAGCACCCGATTGGAGACTTCGCGGGCGAACTGCATTTCGTGGGTGACCACAATCATGGTCATGCCCTCTTCGGCCAGCTGGCGCATGACCCCCAGCACCTCGCCGACTAGCTCGGGGTCGAGGGCACTGGTGGGCTCGTCAAAGAGAATGGCGACGGGTTTCATGCAGAGGCTGCGGGCGATGGCGACGCGCTGTTTTTGCCCGCCGGAGAGCTGCTCGGGGTAGGCGTCGGCGCGGTTGTCGAGGCCGACTTTGGCCAGGTAGTGGGTAGCCAGGTCGCGGCAGTCGGCGGTGGGAAATTTGAGCACCCGGCGGGGGGCCAGCATGAGGTTTTCAAGCACGGTCAGGTGGGGAAACAGGTTGAAGTGCTGAAACACCATGCTCACCTGGCTGCGCAGGTGGTAGAGCGCCTGGCGGGGCAGTTTGGCGGCGGAGACATTTTGCCCCATGACTTCTAGATGGCCCTGGTTGATTGCCTCCAGACGGTTGAGGCAGCGCAGAAAGGTGCTTTTGCCGCAGCCGGAAGGGCCGATGATCGACACCACGTCGCCCTTGGTAAAGGAGGTTCTGACGCCCTTGAGCACCTCGATGGGGCCGTAGCTCTTGTGAAGGTTGTCGCAGGCGATGACGGGGGTTGCGATCGCAGGCAGAGTAGTAGTCATGGGTAGGGCCAGCTAACAGGTGGGCGTTACCCTCCA